>JAGHCW010000221.1 GCA_021160245.1 bacterium
AACGTGGCGATCCTCCTTCCGGCCAAAAAGCTCTCTCTGTCCCAACCATAGAGCTTCGCGCTGGCGGCAAAGAGGTTCGCATAGCGGTCGAAATAGCCGCAAAGAATTGAGATTGAGTCCGCATCGACTATGACGTCGTTGTTGAGAAACACCACAATGGGGAACTTCGCAACGAACGCGCCGATATTCGACGCCCTCTGGAAACCCACATTGACCGGATTCGCAACAAGCCTCACCGACGGGAAATGACTCGAGATAAAGTCGCAGCTTTCATCTTGAGAGCTGTCGTCCACGACGATTATCTCGTCAAGCGGGTTGTGCCTCGACACGGCCTGGACGACTGAGGTTAGACACTCATCTAGAAGGTCTTTGCCATTGAAGTTCGTGATGACTATTGAACAAGGCGCCTTCGAGTATTCTCGCATGGTCGATTAAGCTCCTTCTGTTGGCATTCTGCGAACCACACCATCGAATTCATTACTTCGCGAGCATCGAAGCGCCTGCGATACTTGCCGGGCATCTGGTGAGATCGCAAGATGCGGCAGGTCAGTCCGGCATTTCGAATAGGGCCTTGGGCTCGGTCGCACACTGAATAACGAGGCAGCCCGCAAGCATGTCGTGAAGAGCCTGCTTTTTCTCCGTGAAGCCGGCCATAATGAACCCGACCTGAAATATCAGATGTGAGAGGAATTTGCCGAAGTGCCTCCCCGTGGCTCTGAGGAAGGATATCCCCCTGCCATCAAGATCGGTCACGATGCTCCCCATAGCCATTTTCCCGAGGGTCGCCTGCAGCGTCGAGCTCTCCATAATCGCGAAATACAGCCACCAAATCACTTGGACAGCCAGAATTGCCAGAGTTATCCTTGTAATTGTCTCCGGCATATTGTTTCTCAGCTCCTCGACGTATTCCGGGCTGACAGCGCCGGACTCAATCTTCTCGAAAGTGTCCATGAAGAAATTAAACGGGAAGCCAATTAGGAAAACCACGGCGTAGGACGGAATCATCAGAACAAATCCGTCAATGACCGATGCCATAAAGCGGCGCCAAAAGCCCGCATACTTCAATATATTATCCATCCTAACTAAGGCCTCGTCTCCAAGCAAGAACAAGCTCTCGTTGCCACCTAACCATACTCAAGCAGGCTCCCAAGTGTCAACTTAATTCTGAAACTCTCGAATTGCCAGATCGACTCTTCGGGCAACTAGTTGGACAGCCTAAAGCCCAGAATGCTAAGCTCTCCCTTTACTAAAGTGCTTCTGATATAACGCTCAATAAAGAGCTGCAAGCCAAGCTGAAGTAATACGATAATGGTATTAATACTATCAATCATCTTTGTCATCTGCCTGTTTTGCATGGCGCTTCTGGGCGCTACAAGGCCTCTCTGGGCCTTGTTCATCGCATCATTTTTCTTCATCTTTGAGGACTACTACGACCTCGGAATCACCGTAACCAGCAACGAACTTCTGATCCTAGCTGTTCTTTCCGCGATTGCCATTCGTCTAATCAAGAAGGACGTAACATTCCACGAAATACTCCAGACCGCGATTTTATTCGCCCCGTTCATCTTCGTGCTCTTTATCTCCGCAGCACTGTCAGAGCTCCGAGCTGAGGCGATGAAAGATGTTGCCCGATGGCTCTCTTTCTTCGGGGTATTTATAGCAGCGGCGATTTGCGTGCGACTCTTCTCAAACGCGCGTGATCTTGCCGCATGGCTTGTCGCAGCCAGCGTTCCCGCCTCGTTATTCGGCATCTTTCAAACAGCGCTCGGGCTGCCGTCAGCGGCGTACGAGTTGGCGCCTTCTTCGCGGATAGATTCGCTCTTCTGCGTTACAACTGGCGGCCTTGTCAGAGCGCATTCGTTCTTTAATCAGGCCAATTCCTTCGCCTGTTATCTAGTCATCGTCCTGCCGCTTTGCCTTTTCTTCGCGATACACACAGAGAGAGGCAAGGTCAGTCGGTGGCTGGTTTCTGGGGTCTTTGGCCTGAACCTCATCGCTCTAATGCTCACATTTTCTCGCGCCTCATGGCCGCTTGCCATCGCGGGCATCGTCGCCACGCTCTTTTTGGGTCGAGGAAAGGGGATATCGTGGCCTCGACGGGGTTCGAAAATATGGCTTTGGGCTGCTGTCTTCATCCTGATATTGACCGTCATTGGTGTCGTCTCATTTCGCTCTTCGGACCTCGGCTCGCTCCTCTCGAGGCACTCCGGCGCTCAACGGCTTGCGCTCTATCGGGTGGGGCTTAAGATGGTTGCGGATCGGCCACTACTCGGCGCCGGCCCGGGCAATTACTCGCTCGTTGCGTCGAGGGTGCAGATGAAGCTCGACGAGGAGAGGCTCAAGAGAGCGCATCTGCACAATTTGTATTTGCAGATCGCCGTCGAATCTGGGCTTCTCGGCCTCTTTGGCTTCATCTTCTTTGCAGTATGCGTCGTGCTCATGATGTTCAAGGGGCTGAGGCGGGCCCCAGCCGGATGGCCCAGATTCCTCGCCGCCGCGATGTTCGTCTCCGGCTGCTCCTTCTTTGCATACAACATGGTCGATATCTACCGCTACCACGGAGTCCATTTCGTCGCAGCTGTCATCATGGGGGCCGGCGTCGGGCTATCGAGGCGCCGATTGCAGGCCGGGGAGTCGAGTTGAACGTTCTGCAACGGCTCGTTTTGAACGTGTCCTTTCGAGGCGCGAGCGACGTTGGGCGCCGGCTGATAGGTTTTGGCTTCACGCTTTTCTTGGCCAACACCTTGGGCGCGAGCGGCTTCGGTAAGTACGGGGCCATTCTCGCATACACGCAGATTTTCGCGGTGATCGTCGATGCAGGTCTTAACTCGCTTTATGCTAGGGAGGCGTCACGAACGGGCGCGAAAAGGCAGGAGATAATGTCCTGTCTCCTTACGATAAAACTCATCCTGTCCGTCGTTATGATTGCCCTCATGGCATCTGTAACCTACGCATTCACCAAAGTCGGCTGGCTCAGCTGGACGAGTGCGGACATGGCGCCGCTAGCATTCTTCACATTATATTGGGTGCTTTTTTCCAGCATCGACCTGGTCAATGCCGTTTACGTTGAGCGACAGAAAATGGCTTACGACGCGGCGGTCAACTTAGGCCACCGGCTGCTATCGGCGGGCCTCGGCGTTGTCCTCGTTCTTATGCTCGGAAACGTCTTCGCCATCTCGGCAGCTTATGTGATAGCCGCGGCTGCGGCGCTGATCGCCACGTGCGCGATAGTCACGTTGCGTTTCAAGATTCTGCCGCTGCCTATGTGGGACCCCACCCGGGTCAAAGCACTCTTCTTTGAGGCCTTGCCTCTTATGGCCTACATGCTCTTCGCCTCGATGTTCTTCCGTGTGGACGTGGTGATGCTCAAAGAAATGACTAGTGAGGCCGAGACGGGTTATTATGCCGCGGCCTTCCGGATTCTGGAGTTCACGATGCTTATTCCTGCCGCCGCGGCCCTCGTCATCTTGCCCATCTTCGCCAGGCAGTTCACCCAGAACAAAACGCGGCTGGCGGAGACGGCCGGGAACTTGACCCGCCTTCTCTTCGCGGCTGGACTGGTCATGGGTTTCATTCTATCTCCACTCGCCGGGGAGATCGTCCCGATCTTCGGCAAGGATTTCGGGCTTGAGGCGAAGCTTGCCCTGCAGATTGTTATATGGTCTGCGCCTCTTATATACATCAACTACATTCTGATCCAGCTCCTGGTGGCAGCGAGAAACCAGAAAATGAACGCTATCACCGCATTCTGTTGCATGTTATTGAATATCGGGCTGAATTATATATTGATACCCGTCTATGGATTCATGGGCGCCGCTGCCGCCACGATTGCGACTGAGTGTCTGCTGCTGGTCTTAAGCGCGAGATTCTTGCGCCGGCATCTTCCGGCGTTGCGATTGCTAGGCCACGTCACCAGAGTCGCTGCAGCGGGCGTGATCGGTGGCCTCGCGCTTTTACTGCTCAGAGATGCGAATCCCTTTCTCGCCTGCCTCGCGGCGCTGGCCGCTTTTTTGATTGGCCTATTCGTCTTTCGGGGCATCACCGGGGCGGACAGAAGGCTGCTTCAGGAGCTACTAGCCCGGCGCAACCAGGGCCCGGTATGATTTGCTCCCGCGACGAGGCATTCAATGCGAGGCGGGCGGGGGAGTTTTTGAGATACGGAAGGGCGTGCCCCTGGATTGTAGGTAGCTGATTCGCAGTCAGCTCGACCGCGTTTCAACGCGGTCATATAGATGGCTCTTATTACATTAACGCCCGAATTCATTCGGGCGCCCTGAAGAGACGAAACGCCCCCCTCCTCCCTCATCGGAATGCTTATCTGAAGGGGATGTAGGGGAGATTTCGGCTGTCCCACATCCCACGAATCAATTCGGGGGCTATGGCAATAGGAACCATCTGCATCGCCTCGACTGAAGTCGGGCGACGAGGGAACGGGTGCCTGATGCACCTCGCCCCTAACCTGCGAGCCAGCGCCATTTCTAGCGCATCAGAAGCCAAGACCCGAAGTTATCTACAAACCAGAATCAACCCCGATACGGAACGGAGTCTTGTATCCGCCGGCCAAATGTGTCATATTATTATGGCCCGCGTTCGATAACTGGGGCTACAGCATGTTTATCCGAACTCTGTCCTGAAGGAGGCGGCCATGAACCGGCACATTCTAAGTCTAACAACCATCCTTTTTTGTCTCTGCCAGCTGGGTCTTGCTGGCGACGGCTTCTGGGAGACAGGGGGCCCTTACGGTGGCCGCATTGAGCGAGTTGAATACGATTGCGGCACGCCCGGGTTGTGCTACGCCGGGGGTGAGAATGGCTTCTTCAGGTCGGAGGATGGCGGCCTGAATTGGGAGAGAAGCGTCCCCGACCTCACGCCGAAAGAACTGGGCGTCGATTGCACCTCATTCTGCGCCAGCAGAGCTGTTGAGGGGCTGGTCTATGCCGGCTTTGGCTATTTCAGCAGTTACTCGCTCTTCAAATCCGTGGACGGCGGGTTATCTTGGGAGGGCATTCGTGGGCCCTGGGGCACTAGAAGCCTGTCGGCGATTGCCAGCAGTCCTAGCAATGCAGACTACATCCTCGTCGCGACGTATGAGACCTATGAACTGGGTCAGATATATCAGTCTTTTGACGGAGGCGCAAGTTGGGAGATGATATTCGAAGGAGCCAGACCATGTGCAATCTGCATCGATCCCAATGACGCTCAGACAATCTGGCTGGCCTGCTTATTTGATGCGCCGAAACGAAGCATGGACGGTGGAGTGACCTGGCAAGACCTGCCGCTCGGGCTAGTCCTGTCATATTTCTGGCCAACTGCGATTTATGTCTCGCCTACCGACTCCTCGGACGTCTTTATCTGCGAAATGGGGCTGTATAGTTGGAATCAGAGAGGTCTAACATGGGTTGATATGGGAATTGAGGCAGAGGATATCTGCTTCTGCGCGGATGATCCCTCCTTGATGTATGCCTGCACGTATAAAGAGGGGCTATATTCTTCCGACGATGGCGGCGACACATGGACTGAAAGGGATGATGAGCACAACGGAATGTCCATCGATGCCTCGCCATTCGACGCAGATGATGTTCTCATCGCCTCCTATTCCGGGATTTCTCGCTCGACCGACGGCTGCGCAAGCGCTGAGTTCTCGTCGAATGGGATGATCGCTCAAGATTCCTATCAGCTTTTCGCCTGCGATTCTGAGATGAATACGCTGGTCGTGTCGGGTATGCACTTTCTGGCAAGAAGCTCAGATGCAGGCATGAACTGGGAGATCAACGACTACTTCAGGGACATTTACTCCGTATGCCTCGCCCAAGATCCCAATGACAGAAGTGTCCTATATGAGTGCAGTCCTTCTGAGGACATTATTCAGGTCTCTCGCAATTCAGGGCAGGATTGGGAGTTCTTCTCCTATTGGCCGGGCGGTCAATGGGATTGGTGCCAGGACCTCGCGGTTGATCCCAGCGATTCGAACAGGATATATGTCGCGATGCTTTCCGATGCGATCTTCAGAACAGAGAACCTGGGCTTAAACTGGGAGCGACTCTACAATTTTGTCGGCAGCTCGAGCGATCTTCGCACTTACGCTATAGCGATTGACCCATGCGACGCCAATCGCATTTTCGTTTGTACATCAGAGGGGCTGTATCTTTCAACAGACTACGGCGACAGCTTTCTTCCAGTTGAGGGTTTGCCCATCGAGTCGAGGCACATCAAGTTTGATCCCATCGATTCCTCCATCATCTACGCTAGCGGCGGTTGGCGAGGGGGTGGGCTATATAGGTCAATTGACTCTGGGGAGAGCTGGGATAAGCTCGCGACGCCGGTCGAGCTAATCAATGACGTTGCGATAAACCCGAGCGATAGCGATGACTTCTACATCTCAGGGGACAAAGGGGTTCATCACACAAGAGATAACGGCGAGACTTGGATTTCGCTCTCGACAAAGGGCCTTCAGTGCACATCGACGACCGCGATTCTCGTTGACTTTGGCGAGGCGGGCAACACCATCCATGCGGCGGGCGCTGCGGTATTCACCTATTTTGAGCCAAACTCGCCCTCTGTTTGGCTTTCCACATCTGCCTCCGATTATCACGTCGGAGACACATTGCGACTTGCGCTCAATCTCTCAAATACGGGCGATCAGATGCTTGTGGATTTGGCAGTTGCCGTCGGCCTTCCTGACGGGACGCTGATCTACCTGCCGAGTCTCTGGACTGGCTACAGCCCGTTCTACTCGGGCTGGTTACCGGGGCAATTTTCACTGACAGATTACACGCTGCTTGAGGCGCCGGTTGATGCTGGGTTGCCGATGGGAACGTTATGCGCTTATGCAGCGTTGCTTGAGCAAGGGACGATGAATTACATCTCGAACATCGCCACGACGACATTTACGATAGCATCCGAGAGTGAATAGCTGATCTGCAAGCAGGGATAGTCGCCCCTGCGATCAGTTGGGCCAAATAGAGCCTGATCGTGGAGAAGGCAGGAGGACATTTCGTGGTATCGTACCCTGCGTTTCACACGGGGGCACTCATGTAGATCCCCCTTCAGGGAGGCGATTGAACTAAGGCAAGACCCTCGGAATATGCATCTCGGCACGAGACTACAACAAGCCAGGTCAGCCTCTCTCACGTTGCCCTGCTTGACAGTGCAATGGTTTGTTCGATAGACTCCTGCCTGATAACTGAAATTGGAAGCTGGTCGCCCCAGCTCCTAAGATGAGATAAGCAAACTTGCGGAACGGAGTGTCATGCCTGGGCGTGAGGCGCTTGGACTTTTAGAGACGATAGGTTTAATCGGCGCGATTGAGGCGGCGGACGCTATGGTCAAAGCTGCCGATGTTACGCTGGTTGGGACAGAATACACAGGGGGGGCTCTTATCGCAGTCATGGTCAGGGGTGATGTTGGGGCGGTCAAGGCGGCAACGGACGCCGGAGCGGTGGCGGCCGGGGCGGTAGGGGAATTGGTTTCCGTGCATGTTATCCCTTACCCTCACGGCGAGGTCAACAAGGCCCTGCCAAAGCCCCCGGGCGAGTGATAGGGCGCCAGCTCTATGACTAGAGTAATCGGTGCTAGAGAGGTCGAACGGCTCGAAATAGGCGCCTCGTTGACGATTCCTCTGGATGCGATTATCACGCCGCTTGCGAAGGACATCATTGGAGAGAAGCGTCTGAAACTCATTATGGCAGAAGCGGAGGCAGAAGTCGCGGCGGCCGAGCGGGAGACGGAGGAGAATGCGGCCGAGGCAGCGCTTGAGGAGTCCCTGCATTCATCACAAGTGCATTTGGAGACCACGAGGATGACGGAACAATCCAATATAGCTGAGCCTCAGACCGCCTCGGTGGTTGAGGCGACGGTCAAGCATCTGCTCGCAAGAGACCTGCTCAAAAAGGTTGATTGTCCTGATGCCGAGAAGTTCGCCGTGTTTGGGGCGGATGCCGCTGCCCTTCTGAGAGCGGTGGTTATGGAATCCGAGATGTGCGAGGCGCGGATCGAGCGGCTCTCGGGACGAGTTGTGGCGGGATTATTCGTTTTGGCGGTTGCGGTGTCGTTTTCTGAGAGTGGTGAGCAACGGCCCCGAAAGGCCCTGGAGGAGGGCCTTTCAAGGCGCGGTGTTGCCCTAGTATTGGGAACCCAGGATGGGGATTAAGGGCGCGTGAGCCTCTTTAGAGCGTTGTCCCAGCTTGTGGGTTTGGGCTTCTCTTTCTTCAAGTGCGTGAGCGCTTTCTTCTGTAATATTTCGTTCATTGATGCTAGGTACTTCAGCCGGAATCGCAGGTGATTCGAGCTTTCTGACTTCTTTTCCCCCTCGTCTATCGCTGCCACAGTTCACCCTCCCAAGTTCCCCATGTGACGTAGCTAGCCTCGCGGGCCAGATAATATTCTCTTTCCACGGCATTTTTCTAACCTCCCGCATCCGAAGTCCACGAGTTGCCACTTTCTCTTACGAATATAAAGAGCAGGATTCGTGCCAGATGCTTTTTTGCGTTTCAGCGATGCAAGTTATTTTGCCGGTAAAGCAACTACGCAGGCGGTAAGACGTGGCATAGACCTTGACGAGGCGATCCTATCGACGTTCATTGGGCACCGTTATCGTATCGAGATTCTGTCCCATTTGGGACAACTTGCGCCGCGCCTCTGTCCCAAATGGGACAACATTTGACGAGTCCGTACTCACGAATGATCTGGAATACTGAGACGCATCAGCCAACGTCCATCGAATTCATTCCCGAGCATTTACTATTTCTCAGATTGCCAGAGCCCCTTGAGATAGACAACGATGAACTTGTCCATTGGATGAAGACTCGAATGCAGCACATCCGATACGAGGTCATCGCTCGCGCATTTGTGGCGATCGAGAGCGAGACTCGGGGTGGCAGACCCCAGCCCTGCTGTAGCTCAGACTACCCACTCGGGGCTACGCCAAAAATGAAAGGCCCTCCGAGGAGGGCCCTTCGACTGCGCGAATCATGTACTACACTTCATAAATCCGCCGGCGCCTGATGCTGAGGCAACCGGGCGAACGCCATCGAATTACTACTGCAGGTCCACGTTTCCCTGGACACTTGCGGAAGCGTAGGCGGTCGATAGCTCGGTCAGGCCGCTGGCGCTGAATGCGGTCTCCGCCTGGCGCGATATCGAGAAGGACGGCAGGTACCATTCCACACTCGGCGAGGGCGGCAGTTGACTTAGCAGACTCGCTGGAACTGTCCCCTGGCCATTGTCCACAAAGCGGCATGAGCACTGCGTGACAGAGGTTGGCTCTTGGGTCATCTGGTCTATGTCATACGAGGTGATCGACACGAAGACATCGCCAACACCAGTACCCTCCCAGCTGACGTTCAGGTCTTGAGAGCGATTAATTTCAGGGACAGGATATAGAGTCGGCGCATAGAGAACGACCGGCGCAGGCGCAACAACTGATACCGTGAATGCTCCAACATCCGGACCGCCATATCCCTCAAAGGTGTAGTTGGAGCCTCCGGAGTAATGGCCCTCTACCATCTCGTCTGCAGGATAATACTGGATCATGTCCATGTAGGAGAATTTGGGCAGCGCAACTGTCCCGAGTGGACTGCCAAACATATCGAGCTTGGCTCCAGCGTCGAGATACTTGCTGTAGGTGGTTTCTCCGCCGTTCTCCCAGTCCCAAGTGGTTACCTCACAACCATACTCCATCTCATCCTTGTCAAGCGCCTCGCGCCGTCGCTCCTCCTCATACACCTCGAAGAAGAGGCCACCAGCCATAACCCAGACCTCACCATCCGGGGCAAGCTCGTCAAACGACTTCGACCAATCCAAATATAGATGACCGTATGACCCGGCCGACGTCCCCTGGTTCATTATGGTAAATGGCGTCCAGGCGAGCTCCCCCACAAACTCCAAAGTCCCAGGTCTTGTGTAGGCCGCAGCCGCGACATAATCCCCAGCCTGATTCAGCGGAAAGCTGCCTATCGAAAACGAGCCAAGCGATGCAGGGCCGAACATAAAGAACGAAGGAAGCGTCAGGTTCGGGAACCACGGATTGAGACTCGTATTCATATCCGGCAGCTCGTAAATAGCGCCACCGGGGGCGATGATCGCCAGATGAACGTCGAGCGTTATCTCCGGCCCCAAGTTCATGGCCATAGCCGAAAGATTTAGCGTGGCATCATCCCCGATTATGTACGAGGTCTTGTCCGTGAACGTCATGATGGTGGGATCTTGGGCAATAGCCATCCCACTCCCAAGCGCAAACACACAAATCGACAACACCAAAACACATCTGCGCATACCAATCTCCTTTTTCATATCAGTGCGCAATAACTAACAATCAAAAATACAACATCATTAACTCTGGCAACCGAGCGAGGCAATGTCAATACCCGAGGCAGGCCGATTTCGGATTGGGGATTGGGGATTGTGCCAATTTCGGATTTCGGATTGGGGATTTCGGATTTCGGATTTCGGATTGGGGATTGCGGATTGAAGATATGATGGCCAGTGTGCATTATTGGGATATGGATGCTGAGGAATTCAGGGGGAGAACGAAAACTTTTGCACTGCGCGTGATTCGGCTGGTTGAGGCGTTGCCGAAGTCTCGGACGGCGGATGTGCTTGGAAGACAGCTGATGCGATGTGGGACGTCGGTCGGGGCGAACTACCGCGCGGCCTGCCGAGCAAGGTCTCCGAAGGATTTCATCGCGAAGATGGCGATTGTTGAGGAGGAGTGCGACGAGGCCATCTACTGGATGGAGCTTCTCGTCGAGGCGGATCTTATGGATGAGAGCCGGGTTGCCGACCTCAAGAGAGAAGCAGTTGAAATCTTGTCGATGGTCGTGAGTTCCATCAAAACGGCGAGGTCACGCAAATAATCCGAAATCCCCACAAGCCGCAATTGGCCATTTGCAGTCGATAATCGGCCTTGATCCAGCCGCCACGAGTGCTGTAATCTGTTCATGAGATTGATTACAGAATACTCCAGCATGAGATGCCAAGGAACGCAACTGCTTGAGCGAAGGAGGCCACGGCGTGCGCAGCCCGGTTCACTGTTTGCCGCATTATACAGACTTTATAATGATTGTTAATGTCGAGAAAAGAGACGAGGAATGACGGTACAGGAACTCGAAGACAAGGTCTGGAAACTGGATGGTATTAGAATCGTGGTTCGAGCCTCGGTCAGCACTCAGGTCGGGGACTACTCGCACAAAAACAAAGGGCAGAACAACTGGAGAATAAGTGAGTTTGTCCAGAAGCGCCTTGCTGGTTTGCTGAGCAAACTGGAAGTTGTGGTGCTTATGGGAAACGGACAGGAGGCTCATGGGAACACCTTGCTCTCCTCGATTCGGGATTCGTACTCCAATGAATAAGATTCCGAACGACGGCATGGGGCCCCTAGGGCCCACCCGCTACACATTCAGATGAATTCGCCTACAGAATCCTCAGGGCACGCCGCTTGGCTTGTTCGGGGCTAGTCATCTTGGGCCCGTTCAGGGCTGAAATTCGTTCGATGGCTGTATTGAGTGTTTATGCACCTCATTAAGGGGGCCATGGAATTTCATCTTGAAGGTCTCAAGGCGGATGGAGCCCCGATCCCCCCAGCTGAGCTCCGAAATCGAATACGCCGACATTACTGCGCCTGACGGGTAGCGGCAGTCGACCGTCCTGGCCGATTTGTCTTTGTTGGGCATACGCTTCGCCGCGGCGCGCCGGTGATGGATATCGTTCGATAGGAGATTATCCGATTTCCCTTCTTTGCCAGTCTGCCGTATCATTCGCTCCATGAGTGAGTACATTTACTGACTACTTTCTCAATGAGGTCATGCGGAAGCGACCGTACATCAAGAAGGAATGGTGTATCCGAGTGTGCGAAGACCCTCTGAAGGTGGAGTCCCAGGAGCACAACCGGTTCCGGTTTTGGGGCGAGATTGAGGAGCTTGAGGGCAGAATCCTCCGCGTCATTACACTGGAAGACAAGAAGACCATACACAATGCATTCTTGGACAGGAGATTCAAGATATGAAGCTGAATTACTACCGGGAGACCGACTCTCTCTATATCGACCTTTCGTCTAGGCCGAGTGCGAGCAGCACAGAGGTCTCGGATGGCATCGTCTTGGACTATGATGTCGAGGGCAATCTAGTTGGGATCGATATCGACAATGCAAGCCGCAAGATGGACCTGAAGGAAGTGATCCTAAACAAAGTTCCGGCTGAGGTCAAGGCTGTCATCGCGTAAAAGCAGATTCTTATTTGAGCGAGGCGATGCCAAAACATAAACTGCCAGGTGTATCGATTATTGTGCCCGTCTATAACGGGGAGCGGACGATTGCGGGGGCGATCGAGGCGCTGCTTGCGCTTGATTACCCGAGTCGCCTCGTTCAGATAATCGTTGTTGACAACAACTCGACGGATAACACTCCGGACATCCTCCAGCAATTCGACGGGATAGACGTGGTCTTCGAGCCGAAGCAGGGGGCCTATGCTGCTCGAAATTGCGGATTAGAGTTCGCAAAGCACGACCTTATCGCGTTCACCGACGCCGATTGCCTCCCCAAGCCCGATTGGTTAACCCAGCTTGTCGAGTGCATGAATATCCCGAATCAGAAGGTCCGTCCTACACAGACGGGCATCATTGGGGGGCGGGTCGAGGCGTTTCCGCCGTCGAATCTGGTCGAGGAATATATTGATCATCAGAAGATACTGGACCAGGAGAAGATGTTTGGCGCGGCGGAGTTCTCGCTGCCGTTCTTCGTTACGGCCAACTGCTTGGTGAGGCGCGATGTTTTTGACAGGATTGGTGGATTCGACACCTATTTTAAGATAGCGGGCGATGCTGATTTGTGCTGGCGGGCGCAGCTTGAGGGCTTTGGGCTGGCCTATTGCCCTGATGCGGCCGTGGTTCACAAACACAGGTCGGACCTGCTTGGACTTTATTCCCAGTCGTTCGAGTACGGTTTCGGCCGCGCCTCGCTTTTCGCAAAGCACCGGCGCCTCTTCGGCAAGCGCTTTCGATTTGACTGGAAGGAGCACGTTTTTCTCGCTGAGAGCATTCTAAAGAGCATTGCCGCGCCGCTTTCTGGACGGGGCAAGTTTGAGGCGATGCTGCCGATCTTCGATACGATTGCATTCTCAGGCCTTGCGCTTGGCAAGATATGGGGTAGCCTTAAGCGACGGACGCTTGTGCTGTGAATTGTGGGGACTTACCGAGACTGGGACATAAGTCGAATTTGGGATCGTATAGGGGCCGGGCTTGTCTTCGCCCATCTATATATTTGGGCAGACACAAGGCCTGCCTCTGCATGTGATATGCCTGCTGCACCATCTCCGTAGGAAACCGACCTATTGGACAGCCTCTCTATTCGGAGATCGTGAAGCTGGCGAGGCTCGGGAGACTGATGTAGTCCATAGTATCCGCCTCACAGAGCGCGCTTGCGGCATAGTATGTGCCGGCCGCTATGGAGCTCGGCAGCTTGAGCTGAAGCACCACTTGAGGACCAAATACGAAGTCCGATGGTATCGTGATGTTCGGAACCCAGGGGAATACTCCGATTCCTAGGCCGCCCGATTGGCCGAGGCAGAATATCGCTCCATCGGGAAGGATAAGGGCGACATAGACATCTGCGACAAATGGCATGCCCGGGTTCTCCACGGTAATCGATACAGACAGCGATTCTCCGGGCTTCAGCAAGGCCGAGTTCACACCGGTCAGAATGCTTGGAAGCGATGATGGATAATGGAATCCGATGTCAACCGCGCCACCATCGAAGAGGTCGTCCGTTCGGGTGGTTTTCGTCGAAAGCCCAATATCCGAGGCTAGGTCGCTTCCAGCATCGACACAGGGGCTATTCGCGGCCTGTCCGGCCTCAAGCGAGCTTAAGTAATAGAGCCCAAGCGGGCCTTCGGTAAAGATTGGGGTAGATTCCACGCAATGAGCGCCCGCGAAGACCGGAGCGATACAGCAATATGAGGTTCTAAATCCGCTCTCACCAGTGAATATCGAGCTCTCTGTCCCTCCCTGGATGATGCTGTTTAGAGCCTCCGGCCAGCAGTGCGATTCGCAGTAGAGCGTGCTCCCTGTGGGCGCCGTGTTGTTCCAAATAGTCGTGTTCTCAAAGACCGGGTCGCAATAGACGGTGCTGAAGATAGCTCCTCCGAAACCTGCGGACGAATTATCTGCGATAAGGCAATTGAAGAACTCCGGATAGCAGTATTCCTGAATGTAAATCGCGCCTCCTTCAGCGCTCTGCCCATTCGCTTCGTTTGAGATGATCTTACAGTGAGAGAACATTGGGGATGAATCGCTTATGCAGAACAATGCGCCACCGCTGCCGCTGGCTTGATTCTGCCTTATGACGCACGATTCGAGTTCCGTCCCTGCGCTTTCGCATACAGCCAGCGCGGCTCCGGATACGGCGGTGTTCGCGGCAATTGTGCAATCCTCGATAATCGCCGAGCCGTTCTCACCGATATAAAGTCCACCGCCCTCAAGGAGCGCTTCGTTTGCGGCGAGGTCGGAGTTCGAGAGGTCGAGTTCCGAGTTAAGGCAGCAGATGCCGCCCCCGTTTTGTTGAGCAGTGTTTGCGGACATCTGCGAGTTGACAACTACGCAGCTTGATCTGCCGTCACACAGGATGGCCCCGCCGGCGCCTTCAGACTCATTGCTGAAGAGCGTGCAGGAATCGATGGTCGCATCTGAATGATCGGTGCAAACGACGCCCGCGCCGACTGCCCCCGTATTGGACGCCACATTGGAACCTTTGATGCTGGCAGACGCATATTCGCTGATCGTTATTCCGCCGCCTGTGTTCGATGCTATGCTGCAATTCTCGAGCATGATGGAAGACCATCTATGGGCTGCTATTCCTCCTCCAGCGTTCTCGGATACTTGGCAATTTTTGATCGTTGGGGCCGCGTAGAATCGACTTAAGATACCGCCCCCAGAAGCGTCGGCGGTGTTGACCGATATGACGCAGTCGTCGAGCACGGGGAAAGAACGTCCGTATATATAGACTCCGGCCCCGCCATCGTCCGCGCCGAGTCCTGTCACGCTATTTTCACTGATGTCGCATTCTGACGCGGTGAATGTGGAGTCTATGCTGCATATTCCGCCTCCACAGCCGTCCGGCCAACTCCCCGACGCTGCCCCTCCTGTTATCGCCATTCTCTGCAAAGTCGAGGCTGTGGCATCCTGAAAGAAGATCACGTGCTTGGCGGATGATTCTGCGTCAAGAACGGTCGAATTGGGCCCGGTTCCCACAAGACATAGATAGCTCGGCATAACGAGTGGAAAACTCTCGCCATTCCCACTCGGCGAGTAGGCGCCGGCGCCAATGTGAAGAGTGGCCGGCGACGTCTGCGACGTGCTAATCTGCGTCAACGCGTGCGTCAGCGTCTTCCATTGACCATCGATTGTGCCTTCGTTCTCGTCGTTGCCAATGATGCCGTTTACGTAATAATCAGTGGTTTCGGCGTGTGCTAGGCCAAATGCCAAGACGAATATCCCAGCGGTGCAAAGCAACCAGAAATGATTCCTCATCTCATCTCTCCTTCTATTAAGAGACTAAATTGGCCCCGGAGCAGGCTGTCGAGGTTTCCCCCAACCCGGCGTTGCCACATATCGCGTTATAGGCTAACGTCTGCTCGCGGTGTACGTGTTGAGTGTCTAGTCGGAATCTTGAGGAGGAACTTGAGCCATGTCAAAGGATTATTTCATAACGGGTTGTATTGTGATGCTTGTTTTTGCCGCATTCACGCAATCTCATCTCGTGTCCGCCGACTGGTCGGCCCCGGTTGTCATCGACCAACGGGACGGAGACTTTTGGGCATCGATTACGCTCGATAAACGAGGCGATCTTCAGGTTGCGTATCTCCACGAGAATGGAATGGACG
>JAGHCW010000053.1 GCA_021160245.1 bacterium
ATCGTAGGCAGCGCCATGAATGCGAGTAGAAAGCCCCCAGTCAAGGCGCACAGACCAGTGCTAAGACTAAATACGCTCTTCACAAGAGGAGCCATCACCATCAAACCAAAAAATCCGAGAACGACCGAGGGTAATCCGGCAAGAAGCTCAACCACCGGCTTGAGTATCTCTCGCTCCCTTGGTCTTGCCACATGAGATATGTATATTGCTGCTCCCAGCCCCAGAGGCACCGCAATCAACGTGGCAACGAGGGTAACAGATACGGAGCCAACGAAAAGCGACGTAATCCCGAACTGCTCCTGCACGAACGAGATCGGACGCCAAACGGAACTCGTAAACGATGAGAAGGGGACCTCCCACACGGCGGGGAGGCCCTCCTTCACCAGGATGACAAGGATCGTTGTGACCAGTAGTACTGAGCTTGAGGCGCAGACCAACAGGCTAGGTCTAACCCACCAGTCCGCGCCTTGCTTGTTATTTATCATTGGGCTTTTAGAGGAACGAACTTCATGGTCTCGACTATTCTCTGTCCTTCTGGGCTCTTAACAAAAAGCAGGAACCGTCCGGCCGGGCCTGTTGGCTGACCGTTTGTATACATCAGCAGCGGTCTGGAAATCGGATAGTCCCCATTGGACACGGCATCAGCGGAAGGAGTAACTGCCCGCGAGGAATCTGATTTCTTCACCTTTACCATCTTCACGTCGGAGGTAAGCGCGTACCCAAGCCCGATGTAGCCAATGCTCCACCGGTCCTGCATAACGGAGTTCGCGATGGCCGCGTTGGATGAAAGCATTCTCGCGTTCGCCGTGTAGTCGTCCTTCATCAGCACGTGCTTCTGGAAGTAAAGATACGTCCCCGAGGATGTGTCCCGCGTGAGCACGATTATCCTCTTGTCGGGACCGCCCACCTGACGCCAGTTCGTATAGCTACCGTTGAATATCCGGCGTATCTGGTCGAGTGTCAGGATACCTACTCTATTCTTTTTGTTCACTACGACGGAGATGCCATCATAAGCAACAATGTGCTCAACTGGCGTAATGCCCAGATTAGATGCCCTGTTCTTCTCCTTCTCCTTCCAGCGCCTCGAGCAGTTGGCGATGTCGCATGTGCCGTTAAGCATGGCCGCGATCCCCGTTCCCGAGCCACCGCCGGTTATCGATATGGAGACATCAGGCCGCAACTCCATGTAAGCCTCCGCCCAAGCGCTCGCGAGGTTGACTATTGTGTCAGAGCCCTTGACCACTACCTGCTGTTCGCCCAGCGCAATCGCTGGCGTCCCGAAATGGGCAACAGTCAAAAATAGCGCAAGCGCCCCGACCGTTGCGATTGTCCTGAACCTGGCTGAAACTCTCCGTTTGGCGTGCATAGCTCTCCTCTTAGCTTGTTCGTTAGCCTTTGCCAAACATGAAGGCCCGAAATTGAGCCTTTCTAATTCTGAACTCACGATAACGCCTGTGATTTAACTGCGCATGACAGATGCGTTAAGATTTCGTTAAGCGGGGGGGAGGAGGTCGAGTTGTGAGAATCATCTAGCGAGATGAGGCGCCCTAGGGCATCACCTGGCTGGATTAAACTGCCGGCAGCCTCATCGTGAACGTGGAGCCACGCCCGGGTTGGCTCTCCACCTGCATACTTCCACCGTGTAACGCGACGATGTGCTTGACGATTGAGAGGCCGAGGCCCGTTCCACCAAGCTCGCGCGACCTCGCGCTGTCTGCGCGATAGAAGCGCTCGAAGATGCGGTTGATATGACGCCTTTCGATGCCAATACCATCATCCCGAACAACTAGTATTGCGACGTTGTACTCCAAGCAGACCTTGATGACGATGTGACCGCCCTTCGCAGTGTATTTGACCGCGTTATCCACAAGGTCTCCAATCGCCTGTTCAAGAAGCGATTCATTGGCCTTGACGTTCACCGGGCGCTCGGGCGCCTCGAGGCGGAGGTCTAAACCTTTGCTTGAGGCGATGGGCATGAAGTTGGACCTGACACGGTCGGCGACCGAGACGATATTAATCACCGTTGCCTCGCTCATTTCTTGAACCGCCTCTAATTTCGAGAGCTGCAGTAGATCGTCGATTATTGAGTTCATGCGGTTTGAGTGCTTTTTGACCTTAGAGAGGAATTCCGGCAATTTCTCGGCATCGTTTAGCGCGCCGTCGAGTAACGTCTCGACGTAGCCTTTGATCAAGGTTATGGGCGTCTTCAGCTCATGGGAGACATTCGCCACAAAGCTCGTCCTTATCTCCTCCAGTTGCCGCATTCTCGTCACATCGCGTGCGACAATAAGGGTTCCGACTCTGCTGCTGTCACCCCCTATGAGGGGAACTGCGTGGAGGCTCATAATTCGATGAGACGGCTCCTGCAGAACAATCTCAATCTCCGACTGCCCTGGGGAGGTTTGAGCTTCTTTCACGAATTGGGCAAGTGTTGCGTTACGAACCGCCTCAATGAGCATCATCCGCACTACGTCATTCCCTTCAGCCCCCATCATCTCCTTGAATGCTTGATTTGCTAGCAACACCCTTCCTGTCCTGTCAACTGTGATAATCCCCTCCTTCATACTCGATAGTATCGAGTGCATCTCATTCCGTTGGGCTGCCAGTGCATCGACGTTGAATTCCAGGCGTGTCGCCATCTCATTGAAGGCGTTTGATAAGACTCCCAGCTCGTCATTGGTCGAGACCTCTACTCTCACATCCAAGTCCCCCTTACCAATGCGCCCGGCGGCTCGGCCCAACGACTCAAGAGGTTTTACAATGGAGCGACCGATAAGACCGCCCACAATCAACGCGAGCGCCGCTGCAACCAGAGCCCCCAGGCCCAGCGCGGCATAGACGGGCCTCAGCTGCTCAGAAGTCTCATCCTCGGGAACCGCGATTCGTACAACGCCAATTGCCTCCTGGTTACGAAGGAGCGGTATCGCAACGTAGAACATATACTTGCGGAGTGTCTTGCTGAAGCGGGTGTTCTCACCCAGACCACATTCCAGGGCGCCAACCACCTCGGGCCGGGAACCGTGATTGTCCATAGTCTCTGCGTCGCCAAGCGAATCGCCCAATATATTACCGTCAAGGTCCATGATAGTAATCCGAGCCTCGGCAGCCCGGCCAAGTTCCTCGCAGATAGAATCACACTCCACGATGCGCGACTCCACGGGGATACGGAGAAACATCTGGCCAGCAAGCTGCGCTCGGACTCTCAAGTCGGAGGAGAGTTCTGCCAGGAAGCGCCCCCTTAGGGAGACCCCTGCATAGACCGCCACCACCAGAACGCAGATAATGATGATGGTTACGTACGAGATGTATAGGGTGCTATATAGACGCTTCATCTTCATTCGCCGGATACCGGAACTTATAACCCACACCCCGAACCGTCTCAATCAGCGGCCCGTATGACCCGAGTTTCTTCCGAAGGGCAGCAATGTGAACGTCAACAGCCCTATCTATGATAACCACCTCTTCGCCACGAACGGCATCTATGACCTGGTAGCGGTCATAAACCCGGCCACGTCCCCGCATCAAGAACTCGAGTATCTTAAACTCAGTAACTGTCAGCGCCAGTACCTTGCCATCCGCCCTCGCCTCGTAGCAGCGTGTATCAACTAAAAGCCCCGCAGCCTTGAGTATCTTGCTCGAATCACTTGCACGCTCCGCTTTCCTTCGGAGAACGGCCCTCACTCTCGCGGTAAGGACTCTTGGGCTGAAAGGCTTTGTCATGTAATCGTCGGCGCCAAGCTCAAGGCCCAAAACCACATCCGCCTCCTCCGTCCTTGCAGTGAGCATGATTATCGGGATTTCAGCTGTCGCTTCAGATGCCTTCAGCTCTTTGCAGACATCGACGCCATCAACCATAGGAAGCATCAGGTCTAGAATGACGAGGTCAGGCTCGCAGCTCCTTGCCGCGGAAAGCGCCGCCTCGCCATTGTACTCCTTCAGGACATTGTAACCCGCGCGAGTCAGGTTGTAGTCAATGAGCTCAACAATGTCCCTCTCATCATCCACCACCAAAATTGTCTTCTTGCTCATAGCCTCATCAACCTATCATCGCCATCCTGCCGCTTCAAGTGGCACGTGCCCCGCCTCGCATCAGTTTGATCACAGCTTGACCTTCAGGTCAGCCTGTATCGTGAAGTGCCTGTGGCTCTCGGCGCCGTCCAGAACGTCCTTGGGCTCAGTCATAAGACCAGTGAGGTGAAGGGACGCTTTTTTGAACGGCTGATAGCCAACGCTTAGCTTATGTCCCTTTCGATTGGCGTGCCCAAAATCCGAATCGCAGAAGTCACCAGGCGCCGCGTTTGCCTCGATGTAAGCGAACTTGTACTTGACCTCCCAATCGTGCTTCTTCTTGCACTTGCCAACCTTCAGATGCGCCGCAAGCGCGGTGTCCTTGCCCTCAAACTCCCCGTCTCCCCTGGCGTCATCGCCGGTGTTTATTGCCCAATCCAGTATCACTTTGATCGGCACAGGACCGGCCTTTACACCAAACTGAGCCACGAGGTCGAAGACATTGAAATCCCCTGCTGCCAGCACGCCATTGCTGTCAACGGGATTGCCATGCGCTTTGCGATAGCTCTTCTCAAACTCGTCAAAATCGTAATATGCGGCGGCAAGAGCTGCCGAGAAGCCACCTGTCTTGAGCTTGATTCCGGCCTGTCCAGCAAGCATCCCCGAATCGTGGTCCGCATCCATCTTGTTCTCATCAAGGAACATCTGAGCCATTGTTACAAACGGGCGCACCGTCCCTTCGCTGAGCTCAAAGCTCTGATACAGGCCGTCCATATTTACGTCAGAATCCCAGAGGATATCCGTATGGACGAACGGGTTCTTGACCTTCCCACCGGCGAATGTAAGGCCGGGTAGGGCTGGCGGGCTATACTTGACGTATGCAAGATCGATCCAGACGGGCTTCTTGCTGTTGTTGCTCTCCATGGTCTGATTAGTCGAGGTCGGATCGTCGCTGGAACCCGAGGCAAGCCTGAACCCGACCTCGAGGCCATCATCCTTGTACTTCTTCGTGAAGCCCAGCCTCAGGCGAAATCTGCCTCTTTGCCTGTCGTTTTCACATTCCCGACCATCCGAATCGGTGAACTCCCACCATTCGCCCTGGTAGCGAAGCCGGAAATCGGCCTTGAACTTCAGACCTTTCAACCACTTGAGACCGCTATCCTTGAGCCATTCGTCCATCAGGCTTGAGTCAGTTTCACCCGCCCAAGACAGACCAGAAATCAATACCGCATGCACGATCAGCACAGCGATCGCCATTGTTATCAGGTGTTTGCCTTTGTACATTGAGTGCCTCACTCCCTCTCGATGTCTAATTCTTGCCAATAACTGTCAAAAGAACTCATAGATTCCTCTCTTCCGCCGATTCCCTCCTTCCTCTCTCGCGAGATTCGCTAACACAATCATCCAGCGCCTCCGGGCGCAGACTCATGCAACTTATAGTCCCTATGTGTGAGGTGGGTGTTGAGGATGCGCAAAGAAATAATGAATCCGCCGGATGAGATAGAAAATGCTTGGAATGCTGTCATTGAGGACGGCAGTGTCCGACGGGCTTTCCAGCCTGTCCCTCTATTACGTCATTCGATCTTGAACACCGTCCGCCGAAATGCTATATCCTCTTCTACGAACGGACATCGCGTACTCTTTGTCCTAATGGCCCGATAAACGATAATTCGGAGTCGCCTCAATAATGTATGCTTCGAGTTTGTGTGATTATGAGCGGCCGTGAACTATCCTGGCGAAACAAGAGAATGTCACAAGGCATGAGCGCAGATTATGGAATGCCGATGCGAGGTGAGATATGAAAAAGGCATTTGACCATGCCTAAAGGCCGATAGCTCATCAGACAAGTGATCAGGGCGTTTTGCTTTTCTGGAACATGCTGCCTAAAGCATGGGTTTTCAGAGAAGTAGCAAAAGATTACGGTATTGATGTCGAAGTCGAAGTATTCGACGAGAATGGTAATGCTACGGGCCTTGTATTCTTAGCTCAAATCAAAGGCACGTCGAAATCGTCCGCGTCAGGAAGGCGCGCTAGGCTCAAGATCGACCGAATCAGACATTACAATTCTCTGGAGCTGCCCGTGTTAGTGGTGCGCAGTTCCGAAAACGAGGGGGAAGTATATGTCAGGTGGTCGCGCTCTATTGATCTTTTCTATGCGAAGGACGGGGCAAAGACATATGGTGTCACCTTCGGAGAGGAGCATAGGTGGGACGGAAGCAAGCCTCAAGCGATAATCAGAGAGCTGAGAGATATGCGACGTATCAGGAATCCGGGATTCAGTCTGCCATTGTCGTTCTCCATCAGCGCTAGTTGCAGATCAATCTGCGGCATCGCCACTACCAGGATATCGTCTGAGATCAGGAGGATAGCTGGGTATTCCCCTGGGCTTTTCATCTTGAAGAGCGAGGAGGATCACCCGCTGGGGCATGTCTCCATCGGAGGGAGGGAGGTCGCTTCGACCCTGGGGCAGATATTAGGATGTGTCGTGCATTCAATAGACAAGCTGTCTCCGGATGAAATCCGACAGGAATTACCACAATACATATTGCTGGGCTTCGGCATTGCACTATATAGATATGGCCATCATGGAGCCGCGTCAGCAATAATTCGAGCCCTCGACCCGACGCCTATGATGAGGCGATATCCTGTGCTTGCGCAAAATATCTGGGGCTCGCTGTTGCTTGGTGATCATTTGGAGTATGCTCTTGAACTTTGGGACAACCTTGGAAAAGGGCCGAATGCCTTGACGACAGAAGTAGTCTGAAATGCAAGGTCCCTCAGAATTGAGTCGCCGCACAGCC
>JAGHCW010000180.1 GCA_021160245.1 bacterium
CGGTGATGAATTGACGTGAGCGCGTCCGGTGGTTTCGTTTGGCCGTCTTGATCTCTGCCAACTATAAGTCTAACGGGATTCAATAAATGCCAAGAATAATGACAGACCAATCTGATTTTTCAGGACATTTGACAGTTCGCAGAAAGTGTGTCTATATAGTCAGCATTGGGATAATGGCTGATGAGCGGAAACTGCTGGCATATCGTCTCTCTTAATGCCTATTTGCCGCCCATGCAGCCCAGATAGTTTCAAACGGGATTTGCTTGGGAGGGCAAGAGGATGAGGCAGTCTGCTACCGTTCTGGCGATCGTTGTCGCTCTGTTCGCGTCGGTTTTCATGGCTCAGGCGGCGGAATATGACGTCTATGAAGATGGTTCTGGCGACTTTGTCACGATTCAGGACGCGATTGACGGCGTTGATAACGGCGACACTATAATCGTCCACCCAGGGACGTTCTATGAGAACATCGACTTTGCCGGCAAGAACATTATCTTGCGTTCAGAGGACCCTGAGAGTCCTACAATAGTCGGGACGACGATAATCGATGGCGGCGCGACGGATTCGGTCGTCAAGTTCCACGGGTCCGAGGATGATACTTGCCTTCTATCGGGCTTCACGATTACAAACGGCGACGCGAACTTGGGCGGCGGCATTTTTGGTGGAGCCTCGGGGGCTCCCTTTTCGCAAGTCACGATCAGCCATTGCGTTATCGACGGAAACCACGCCAATAAAGGAGGCGGCGTCTATCGGACCTGGGGAGCGATCACCCATTGCACAATTAGCAACAATACTGCTGATGACGACGGTGGCGGGACAGCGGATTGTGCCGGCCCCATAACGAGCTGCACGATCAGCGGTAACTCGGCAGATGATTGTGGCGGTGGGTTGTTCTCGTGCAGTGCGGAGATCCAGGACTGCACAGTCTGCGACAACTCAGCTGATGATGGCGGTGGACTCTCGTGGTGTCGCGGCGCTATAGCGGACTGCGAGATAACCGGCAATGAGGCGAGCCGCTACGGGGGAGGGCTCTATTATTGCAGTGGCCTTATCGCGTATGCGACCGTTGCGACGAATTCGGCGCTGACTCAAGGCGGTGGTTTCTTTAACTGCGACGGGGCAATCGAGTTCTGCACAATTGATGACAACGGCTCGGCGCATGGGGCAGGGCTACGCAATTGCGATGGCGCGATCCGATCATGCCTCATCACGAACAACAGATCGACATCAAGCGCCGGAGGACTTAGCTGCTGCCAGGGTGAGATCGTGGATTGCACGATCAGTGGAAACACGGCAGCCACTGAAGGAGGCGGCTTATACGAGTGTGATGGCGAGATACGAGGCGCGACAATAACCTCCAACTCGGCGGGTACTCAGGGCGGCGGCGTGTATCAATGTGACGGCCTCATCATGTCCTGCACAATAACAGATAACTCATCCGGAGACTACGGTGGCGGATTGCGCTCGTGCCACGGGGCGATCAGCTCCTGTATCATAGCGGACAACAGCTCCGGTACCGGCGGCGGGATGGCCTATAGCTGCGGCACGATGACCGATTGTACGGTGAGCGGCAATTCCGCGGTCTATAGTGGCGGCGGATTATATGATTTCTTTGGGACCATCTCCACCTGCGAGTTCACGGGCAATTCATCTGAAGAATACGGCGGCGGCCTTTCTGGATGCGACGGCCTGATCCAGTATTGCACGGTGAGCGGCAACTCGGCGGTATCAGATGGCGGTGGGTTTTACAGCTGCGACGGAACGATCTTCGCCTGCAAGATTATTGGAAACACTACTGGAGCCAATGGCGGCGGATTCTTCGCTTGCGGCGGTACCGTCTCGAATTGCGTCATAGACCAAAACTCCGCGGCCGGACAGGGCGGCGGGCTCTATAGATGCAGCGCCGCCATCTCAACCTGCGTGATCAGCAATAACTCAGCAGTCATCAATGGCGGCGGGTTGCGAGAATGCAGTGGAGCCATTTCGGTCTGCACTATCATCAGCAACACAGCCGGGGGCAGCGGCGGCGGGTTGTTCGGTTGTAACGACGCTATTACAGGCTGCGAAATCACCGGCAACACGGCCAATTTGGGTGGCGGGCTTCACAGTTGCGACGCCTTCATCAACAATTCCGTGATCAGCGGCAACTCCGCCACAGAGAGCGGCGGTGGCCTTTACTACTGCGACGGGGACATCCAAGATTGCTTTATCAACGGCAACTCGGCAGGAACACACGGCGGCGGGCTTTATATGTGTGATGCGACCATCGCATCTTGCATGATAAGCGATAACACTGCGTTCGATCGTGGGGGCGGCGCGATATGGTGCGACGGCAAGATCTTAAATTGTCTCATAACAGGGAACACTGCAAATGGAGATGGCGGCGGGCTTGAAGTCTGCAATGGGATTATTTCTACCTGCACGATAGCCGGCAACTCAGCGGTTAAAGCCGGCGGGATCAACAGCTGTGGCGGGACAACTTCAGACTGCATAATCTGGGGCAACAATGCCGATACTGATGCTCAGGTTTCCGGGGGCTCAACGCCGACATATTGCTGCATCCAAGATTGGAGCGGCGGCGGCACGGGTAATATAGCCGACGATCCATTGTTCATTACCGGAACGCACGGCGATTACTACCTCTCGGTCATCGCTGCAGGTCAAGCCGCGGATAGCCCCTGCATTGGCGCGGGCAGCACGTCGGCGGCCTCGCTGGCC
This sequence comes from bacterium, assembly GCA_021160245.1. Taxonomy (GTDB): domain Bacteria; phylum B130-G9; class B130-G9; order B130-G9; family B130-G9; genus JAGHCW01. Next base: position 2,716 of record JAGHCW010000180.1, read on the forward strand.
CTGGACATTCGGACCACAAGAACCGACGGCGTAACTGACGCCGGCACGGTCGATTTGGGCTACCATTACTACCCCGATACGGTAGAACCTCAGAGCATCTGCAACTCCCCAAATTACGCAAAGCCACCGGTGATAACGATCACCTACAACGCGTCGGATACAGGCGGGTCCGGCCTGCGCTGGGTTGAGCTGTGGTTCAAGCTCGATGATGGAGATTGGGCGACCGCGGGATTGATATCCTGCGGTGAAAGCGGCTCATTTTCGTTCTGGGCGGATGATGAAGAGGGTCCCTACTGTTTCCAGACGGTTGCGAGCGATGTGGCCGGGAATGTCGAGGCGGGACCGTCCGGCAATGGCGACTCATGCACCAGCTTTGAGGCCATCCCGCCAGTCAGCAGTTGCACTGCGCCGACATACTCGAACTCGACAAATATCTCAGTTAGCTATACCGCGTCTGATGCCGGGGGCGCGGGCTTGGCTTCAGTCGCCCTGTGGTATAAGTTCGGCGCGACCGGTACCTGGGCCGACACAGGACTCACCGACGACCTGCAAAGCATGGACGCTGGCATCGCGGCCATCGACTTCCAGTTCACAGCCACAGAAGGTGAAGGAACCTACTACTTCCAGACGGTTGCTGAAGACCAAGCCGGCAACATCGAGGCAAGCCCTTTTGGGGACGGCGATGATTCGACGCTTCTGGACGTTACTGCTCCCACGAGCGATTCTTCCTCGCCGGCCCTCTCGAACTCCACCACCATTACGGTCTCCTACGAATCGTCTGATACTGGCGGCTCTGCCATCCAGAAAGTGGCTCTTTGGTATAAATACGGCGCAGAGGGGACCTGGGCCGACACCGGCCTCTTCGAGACCACAGAAGACGGATCGATTGATTTTGTGGCGACATCTGGCGATGGCACATATTACTTCCAAACTGTCGCATCCGACAACGCGGGCATGAGTGAGGCGGGTGCATCCGGCGACGGTCATACTTCGACGCTACTCGACGCAACCGCGCCTGTGAGCAGCTGCTCATCGCCCCAATACACTATATCGTCAGGAATCGCGGTCACATTCGAGGCGTCAGATGTCGGAGGTAGTGGCATCGATAAAGTCGAATTGTGGTACAAGTTTGGTGAGGGCGGCACATGGGTGAAGTCAAACGATAATTCGAGCGAGACCAGCGGCCAGATTACCTTCAATGGCGCCTGGAACGATGGGACCTACTACTTCCAGACCGTTGCGACCGACGAAGCGGACAATGAGGAAGCTGCTGCGTCCGGAAATGGTGATACATCAACAATACGTGACGCTGTTGCGCCGTCAAGCAGCTGCACAAGCCCCCAGTATGCGAATTCTCAGCCCATCGCTATCACATTTGAGGCCAGCGACGCTCTCTCTGGCATTGCCTCGGTCGAGCTCTGGTATCAGCGCGGTGGGGGCGGCTGGATCAATAGCGGCCTTTCGGAGACTGGCACATCCGGCAGTTATGACTTCGTCCCACCGCTGGGGTATGGAACATACGAGTTCCGCACAATAGCGGCAGATGCGGCAGGCAACATAGAATCAGCGCCAAGCTCGGCTGACGATAGCACCGTCTATGACGGCGATCCCCCCCTGTCATCCTGCACAAGCCCCGAGTTTGCAAATACGACGCCTTTCGCCGTATCATTTACCGCAAGCGACAGCCTGGCGGGAGTAAACGAGACAGCGCTTTGGTACAACTACAACAACGCGGGCTGGACCGATTCTGGCCTCACGAAGACTGGCGAATCGGGCGATTTCAACTTCACCCCGAGCGAGGGGGACGGGACGTATAAGTTCTACACAATTGCATCGGATGACGCCGGCAACACAGAGCCCGCTCCGGCAGTGCATGATGACACCACCACGTTTGACATGACCGCCCCAAGTTCGGGCTGCACAAGCCCGCCGTTCGCAAACGCCTCGCCAATCGTCGTAGAGTTCACCGTCGCGTATGCGGGCGCCGCCGTTACATCGACCCAGCTGTGGCGCAATTTCAATTCTCAGGGCTGGACGAACACAGGACTTAGCGAGAGCGGCGACTCTGGCAGTTTCGACTTCATCACCACAGCGGAAGGAACATACGAGTTCTACACCATCTCAACGGACGCCGCCGGCAACGTTGAGGGTGCGCCCAGCGCCGCAGATGACAGCACCCTATATGACACCGCGGCTCCCTCATCAGTCTGCGACTCGCCAGCCCTTACGAACTCGACAGACATAGTCATAACCTACGACTCGTCGGATACTTCTTCCGGCGTTCAATCGGTGGGGCTCTGGGGCAAGTACGGTCAGGGCGGAATCTGGACGGACACCGGACTAACGTCGAATAACGCGACTGGCCAATTTACGTTCGCGGCGAGCCTTGGTGATGGCGAGTATTACTTCGCGACCGTTTCAGAGGACGTTGCTGGCAACACCGAGACGGCGCCATCAGGCGATGGCGATTCTTCCACACTCTTGGACACGACTGCGCCGTGGTCATCGGCGGATTCACCGGCCAATGTTAGCGATCTCCCAATCGTGGTGACGTTCTCCTCGGGCGATTCAGGCTCGGGTCTTGCAGAGACCCAACTCTATTGCCAATTCAATGGCGGCGATTGGTCGGCATACGGCGATGCACAGACGACTGCAAATGGAAGCATCAATTTCGGCGCTCCGAATGGCGCTGGCACATATAATTTCCATACGCGTGCGACCGATGCTGCTGGCAATGTTGAGGCCGCGCCTGCAAGCCCTGATTCGACTACAGTATATCAGCCAGTTGGGCAGCCATGCATCGGTGTAAACCCTTCGATGCTTCAATTCGGCGATGTCCTGGTTGGGCAGAGCGGTACATTGACAGTACAGGTCTCAAACACCGGCGATGAGATGCTGGAGCTGACCGTTGAGCCGGTCGTTATCTGTTCGAATGCCAACGTCGATGTCTCTATTGTCAGTCGTTCCGGTAGTTACGCGGCGGACGCATGGGCGTCGGCGCCTCCTGGCGGCAACCTATCTCTCAGGGTGATTCTGACGCCATCGACGGCGACCAACATCGAGGGAACGATGACGATCTACTCGAATGACCCGAACAATCCGGGGGTCGATGTGGGATTGACGGCAACGGGCTACTTGCCCGGCGGCGTGGAGATGTCGATAACATCCGATAGCGCTACCTATGGATTTGACAATGACATTTTGATCACAGTCGGCGTTGCGAACGACGGAGCTGCAGTTGAGGCGGACATATATGTGGTGCTGGCTTATGACTTTGGCGGAGATAGCGAACGCTTCTGGTCGCCAGTTGGTTTTGATGCCTGGACTGAGGGCGTTATGCCCTGGTTTGCGAGCTTCGAGCTGCCCAATGGCCTTGACGTAGATACGCCAGTGTGGTCGCTTCCTGTGCCTTGCGATGTGCCGAACCTCGCATTGACAGGTAATTACACTTTGCTTGCCGTCATAGCCGAGCCGGGCTCACTCGACTTCATCTGCGATCTCGCCTCGTCTAGCTTCTCGGTTCAGGGCAGCCCGTTCATCCAGATGGCACCGAGCGCTGGTCAATACGGCCCGGGTGACACCGTCAGTATCGGCCTTTACGCCGAGGTCCCCGCTTATGACGTGACCGGGGACGTCTATCTTCTGACGATGGACCCGAGCGGCACGTTCTGGACGCCTTTGGGACCAGACTTCGGATGGATTCCGGGATTCGACCCAGTTATGCCGGCGTTCACGCTGCCGGCGGGACTCTCGTTGCCGCTCGATGGATTCTGGCAGATTCCGATAACCGCCGATTCCGCCCCGTTCAACGCTTATGGGGGATACAACTTGTTCGCATGCGTTGTGGAATCGGGCACGCTGACGCAGTGGTGCGACATCGGAATGGGCAATTTCGTCGTAGAGTAAATGAGCACTGGGTTCAGGATGGCACGTAGGATTCTGATCCGGAGTCTCGTGCGCACAGAACCTGTAAGATAAGGACTTTGCCTCGCCATTCTAGACAGGATGGCGAGGCGTCGGACCGAGGTTGCGCTGCAAGCGAGATCGTCAGCCGGTTGCATCTATCGAACGCCTCACAAGAATAACTCACCATTACGGTTCTCGCCGTCAATCTAATTATTGCGGCGGCTGGGGTGTGACCTTGGATTGTAGGGAACTTGGCCAAGTTATTGCGCATGCGACCGAGGAACGGCCAGGTTGGAGAGCTCTTTACTCTGAATCACCGTATTTTAGAGGCTGTCCAATAAGTCGGGAGTAGGCGGAGAA
>JAGHCW010000173.1 GCA_021160245.1 bacterium
CAGTATCCTAATGTCGCAACTGCTGCTGCCTGGCACGCTGACGCAACCGATGGAGTTCTTTCAGTTGCCGATAACCGATCATCTCCCAAAGGGCGATTACACCTGGTTCGCCGCGCTGGCCAGTGGAACGGAGATAATCGGCCAGGTCTCCTCCGCCTCGTTCACCATCGGCGCCACAGTGCCCTAATCACTGCGCATCCCAACTTCGAGAAGATCGCTTTTGCGCAACTGCTGTTCTGCACATCTGGTGGTTGACACGAAAAGGGTCGCTGCCTATGCTGGTTTGCGCAAGCTTAAGGGTTATTTCATTTAGAACCAGAATTGAGGTGGGAGGCCGGAGCGATGATCTACGAGGGAATATCGAATTTAAGGCATGCTCTCAGAAGTGTCGTTGAGTTTGAGGATGGTTTCAGAATTCTGGATGCCGACCGTCTTCGGGGAGACTTGATTGATGATTTGGCTTGGACGGCGGCGTTTGCAGAGGATGATCTGACCCGCAATGTTGCCCGCTGGGTCATAATCGAGTCCGCAAACAGACTGGGCCTCTGGCTAGCGTCCATTCAAGAGCTTTATGAGGCGCGTGGACGAGGCGAGTACTCTGGGGTCGCGGTGCCGGCGGTCAACATCCGTGGTTTAACTTACGACGTGGCAAGGGCGGTGTTTCGCGCTCGAAAGAAGCTCAAGGTCGGGGCGATGATATTTGAGATCGCCAAGTCTGAGATAGGTTACACGAAACAGCCTCCGATGGAGTACACAGCTGTCATAGCGGCGGCGGGCATCAAGGAGCGATTTGAGGGGCCGCTCTTCATGCAGGGCGACCATTTTCAGGTCAAGGCAAAGGCGTACTCTCTACATCGGGAACGTGAAGTGAGGATGCTGAAGGAGCTGATAGACGAGTCGATAAAGGGCGGCTTTTTGAACATAGACCTCGACACCTCCACCCTCGTGGACCTCTCAAAGGAGACCATAGTTGAGCAGCAACGGGAGAACTTCTCGCTCGCGGCCGAGCTATGTGAATATGTGCGTTCCAAGGAGCCTGAGGGCGTGACGATCTCACTGGGTGGCGAGATAGGTGAAGTTGGCGGCAAGAACAGCACGACTGAGGAGCTTGGGGCATTCATGGAGGGCTTCTACGATGAGCTCGCCAAGAGGGATGAGAACCTGACCGGAATCAGCAAGGTAGCAATTCAGACTGGTACCGCTCACGGCGGAATTCCCTTGCCGGACGGGACGGTTGCGGATGTTGCTCTCGACTTCGATACACTGGAGACATTATCTGCGATGTGCAGGGATGACTACGGGCTCGCGGGAGCAGTTCAGCACGGCGCCTCAACCCTGCCGGATGAGCTCTTTGATAGATTTCCAAAAGCCGAGGCGGCGGAGATACACCTCGCGACCGGCTTCCAGAATACTATTTACGATCACGATGAGTTTCCGGACGATCTCAAGAAGGAGATATACGCTTGGATAAGCCAGCACCTCATCGGCGAGCGAAAGGAGAACCAGACAGACGAACAGTTCATTTACAAGACACGAAAGAAGGCCTTTGGTCCATTCAAGAAGCGGATTTGGAGTATAAAGAAGTCGGCCAAGCAAGCTATTATGGACGAATTGCAGAGGCGATTTGAGTTCTTGTTTGAAAAGCTCGGCGCGCATCATACCCAGCAGTTGGTCTCACTTGAGATGATGCGAGTTGACGTGCATCTCAAGCGACCGGAGGGCATTTGACGTATTTCTGATCGAATTGGTTGAGAGCAGTAATTTTTGGCGATAGAACGCCGCGACCTACAGGAGAAATTAGATATGCCGTTATCCAAGCGCAAAAGGCTCAGGGATTTTCTATATGATCAGGGAGTGGATGGCGCACTCAGAGGGCTAATAAATGAGATCGGCGAGGCATCCAAGTACATAAGCTACGCAATCGACACCACTAGCCTCGGATACTCGGGTTCAGTCAATGTTTACGGCGAGAAACAGCTGGCACTGGACGTGCTATCGGACGAGATAGTCTCCGAAAAATTGGGCATGTGTGGAATCGTCAAGAACATGGCTTCGGAAGAACAAGAGAATATCAATTCCGCATTCCTCAGTGAGCCTGGCGAGTACTCGGTTTGCTTTGATCCCCTTGACGGCTCATCTTTAGTTGACGTTAATCTCGCAGTGGGAACAATTGTCTCCATCTATCCGGGCAAGCAGCTCGTTCGTCCTGGACGCGAGCAGGTTGCGGCCCTATATGTTCTCTATGGTCCGAGGACTACTATGGTGGTGGGGCTTCCGAGTGGCGTGCATGAGTTCAGCCTAGACGCGGTCGGTTCGTACACACTCAGCAGACCGGATATCAAGATGAAGGACGTGGGCAATATATACAGCCCCGGCGGCAGTAGAAATCAGTACTTGCCCGCTCACAAAGATTTCATCGACTCCCTCCTTGCGGATAACTATAAGCTCCGCTACAGCGGCGGCTTCGTCCCCGATTTCAACCAGGTGCTGATGAAGGGAGGCGGACTTTTCACCTATCCCGCACTGAAAAACGCTCCCAACGGCAAGCTCAGGTTGATGTTCGAGTGCAACGCGATGGCCTTCATAGTGGAAGTTGCTGGCGGGGCTGCGAGCAATGGAAAGCAGCGAATACTCGACATCGAACCGGAAAGCATTGAGATGCGCTCCCCCATCTACATTGGCAGCAAGAAGGAAGTTGCAAGGGCAGAGAAGATGCTGGCAGAGCAGGTTTCCTCTGACTGAGCCCCAAGAGTCGCATCCAATGGGCGGTTTGGATTGCGGCGCGTAGGACGGGCCTTTCCGAGGCTGTCCGTTGGTGCAAAAGACAGAACATTATATGGCAGGCTAGACAGCCCGCCCTACACAATCAATTCGCATTACGATTTAGCGGTGGAGGCTCTCATATTCGATAGCCTCCGCAGGCTGAAGGCGAGCCCTATGAGTAGCCAATAGACAAGTATCAACCTGTCCTTGTAAAAATAGTTGAACATGCCGGTACCCATCATCCCCAATAGGGCTATCAGGGCGCCAGTTGAACTTGCCCGCAAGATTCCGGCGTCATTGAGCGCCTCGTCTCGCTTTGCGGCATGCCATGTCTCCTTGAAGACCACGATGTGAAGCCAAATGAATACACAGAGACCCAATAAACCCAGCTCGACCGCCACCTGAAGCGGAGTATTGTGCGTCTGTGTCTGTTCCTCTGTGGCAGAGCTATTCGCGTATTGCGTCAAATAGACGAGTGGCAGGGTCTTCCCATAGCCAATCCCGAGCAGTGGGTGGTCCTTGACAATATTGACGCCGCTCTCCCATAGAAGAAGCCTCTCACCAAGGACTCGCTCTGCGCTCAGCTGCCCTCCTAACAGATAGGCGCCCTTCATCAGCCGAAGATCAGCACGCTGAAACGGAGACAGAATGACAATGAGGGCGACTACCACGCCGGCGGTTATCCAGACGGCCTTACTCCGCAGTCCGAAGACTATCAGAAAGCCAAGGAGCAGCCCCAGCGTGGCGCCTCTTGAGGCCGCCAGAATGAGCGCCGCGGTGCAGACACAGAATATAGCGGAGAGAGTTAATCTGATGAAGATGTTCTTGCGGTAATGCCTCGCGAGGCAGAAGGCAAGCGGAATGACAAGCACCATGTAATTTGCGAAGCGATTTGGATGGCGGAATGTTGACCGAACTCTCTCATCAAGTAGGCCGGAGCCGCTGGCAAGCGTCCAAAGCCCATAGATACTTGGAATCACAGAGAACAAGACGAAGGTAAAAAGCAGTTTCTTGACTTTTGCAACGCTATCCACCGCATAGATCACTATGTAATATACGAGAATAAAGCCGACTAGATTGTGCCTCATGGACTTGAGAGAGATCAGAGCGTCAACGCTGAAGATCGTGCTTGCAACAACAACCAGCATTAGAGCGAAGATCGGCAGATCTATGGGAGTTGACACAAGGCCTGCCCTTCCCTTGATTAGCAATTTCGCCGCAACTAGGACAAGCGACCCATATAGGGTCAGGCTCATAAAGAGCGCCGAATGGCTCTCAAACGGCAGGACACAGATAAGTCCCATCAAAAATGGCATCTGCAAAAACTCAATCCAACGCAGAACGCTAGTTCGAAAGTCTGCGGTCATTGTTCCCATTCTCCGGCAGATTGCGAACGGCATCGAGTATCTTTCTGGCGCCATCCGTCCAGGATATACCGTCCTTCAGATGATCATGGGCAGATTGCGCAAGCATCTTCATTGAGGCTGGATTCGCAATCAGGGAAGCTATCTTCTCCGCCAGGCCCTTCTCATCAGCAGGCTTGGCTAAGATCGCGTCGAGACCATCCCTTAGAACCTCCCTTATCTGCGGTAGGTCGGTGGTTACGATTGGCTTCTGCATAGCGACGTACTCCTTGAGCTTAATCGACGAGAAGTGCAGCTCGGGATATGGCATGTATGGCGCAACACATACGTCGAAAGCTGCGATATAGCTGGGAACCTCGTGATTGGGCGCCGGCCCGGTCAGAATTATCCCTTCTGAATGCCCAGAATCGGTAACCTGCTTTCTGTATTTCGCCAAGTTGTTGCCTCCTCCAACAATTAGGAAGCGCAAGCTATCATTTTTCTCCAGTAGCAGCATGGCCGCTCTTATCATTGTGGAGATGCCCTGCCTGCCCTTTAGACTGCCGACGAATCCGATGGTTGTCTTGCCGTCGAGCCCATATCGGCGCTTGATGGCTTCACCTGAGACACTCGGATTAAAAAGGTCTATGTTCACGCCGTTTTCCACAAGTAATATCTGAGCATCCGGCGCTGTCTCTCGCATCATATCGCAGACATCGGGCGATACCCCAACCAAGAGACTGGCCTTCGAAAGCGTTCGCCTCTCATAAAGCCGCGCGAGTCGCGGGAAATGGAGCACATTGCGCTGCTCGATTACAAGAGGCGCATTGACCTCAATGACGTGAGGTATTCGGCTTCGCAAGGCGAGCTTCGAGCCCGCTGTCGCATAGAGATCATAGCGCTCGTAGATGATGTCCGGCTCAAATCCCAGCCGCGTCTCGGCGAGTTTCTTCCCCAGCTGGCGGTTCAGAAGCAGTTTTCTGAAGTCGTAGCCGAGCTTCTTCGATTCCAGAGCGCAGAAGCTGTCATATTTTATGTCGAACGAGGGGTCAAAGGCGCCACCATCATTGGAAACGACCAGCCGAACTTCGCATCCCAGAGCTTGAAAAGCCTTGCACATCTCTCTCACGTGCGTGCAGCAACCTCTGGTTCCGAAGAGATCGATGCCCTCGTCTGAGCAAACGTAAAGGATTCTAAGACCTCTCACCGTATCTCCCATTCAGCAAGCGAATTGCCCCTCAAATGATACAGCATAAGAAAGAGCAAATGCACCTTGATTGACGATGACCTCATAGTCTCGCCGTTACTGCAAGCCAGAAAATGTCCATGTACCCCTTGATAGCAACAAATACATCATCTTTCTTGAGATTCTTGACGACGCCAGAGAGGTCGCGCCTTAAGACGTATCCCAGAAGAACGAGCGATGACCTGATGAGCATACCAGCCGCCATGAAGATGATCATGACTATCGACATCGGGACCCCGAAATGCTTCTTGCAAAGGTATGCCAGATTACGGTATTTCGCCTTCAGGGCAGCTGGCTTTGCCCAGTCCCTGGTTGACACCGCGCCCAAGTGATCAAAGACAGCCTCCGGGAGATACCAGAGCTCCCACCCGTAAGACCTGATCCTAATGCACCAGTCAACGTCTTCATACCATATAGGAAAGAAACTCTCGTCCATCACGCCGACCTGCTCGATAAGCTCGCGCCTCACCAAAAGGCAAGCGCCTGCGGGCTGCTCGACGCGCTGCGCTCGGCCGTAATCCATGTCGGTCATTCCATATCGTCTGACTACCCCAAGCGACGGGAAAAACCTGTGCAAAAGCAGCGATTCTGAGATGACCGAGGCGAACGTCGGCAGGCTGCGAGCATTGAAGCCGACTTGTGGCTTTCCGTCATCACCGACTAGCTTTCCAGTGGCGCCTCCGATCTCTGGATTAGCGTCAATGAACTCGACAAGTTTGCTGAGCGCATCGTGCCTTGCGCGGATATCGGGATTCAATAGGAGCACGAGGCGCCCCTTCGACTTGAGCATCGCCCAGTTGTTCGCGCCGGCGAAGCCCAGGTTGCGGTCCGCAGGGAGGAATTGTGCCCAGCCATGGCGAATGCGCAGCGGCTCCAGCAGCGACTCGGAAAGCCCGTTCGAGACGACGAGCGTCTCCATCTGTCCGCATGGATCGGAATCCGAAATCGAGACGAGCAGACGGTCTAGGTCCTCGATCTCCGACGGGGTCGTTATGACCGTTATTATTGAGAGGTCTATGGGTCCAGATGTTGACGCTTGAATCAAAAAAGGCCTCTTGCGATTATCTATAGCTAGCGAAGTTCGCTCAGCAACAACTCGCCAATCTTCGTGCCGGAGAGCAGCATTCCGCCGAAGATCGGGCCCATTCTCGGTCCGCCAAAGCAAGCGCAAACGGACATACCGGCAACATAAAGCCCCGGGAAGATGACCCCGGCTTCATCAACAACGAACTTCTCGCCCGCCTCGACGTCCATGGGGCCCTCGCCGAACTGAGACCCTTCCGGACTTTGTATCAAACCTCGCTCCTTCAGAGTTTGCACAACCGAGGCCTCATGACCTGTGGCGTCGATTATCGCTTTGGCCCTGAAGACTAACGGATCGACCGGGAACTGCTCACCGAGAATACTCTTGTTGACGACCGCGCCGGTTACTCGACCATCTTGAAGGCAAACATCCTCAACAACGTGTAAGTTCAGCATCCTTGCGCCCGCCTGAAGCGCTCTGGCGCACAACATACAGGCGAACTCGATTGCGTCTGCCACGTAAAGCCCGCCCTCGACCTTCTGATATCGCACGCCTATTTCAGAGAGCAAGCCGACAGCCGACTCCTGAACGACTATTTTGCTCATCGTCATGCCGCCGCCCCATATCCCTCCTCCCGGGGAGAGTCGCTTTTCGACTATCGTAACCGAGCGGCCAGCCGAAGCCAGTACAATCGCGGCCGCAAGGCCAGAAGGCCCGGCCCCGGCGATTATGACGTCAGATGAGAGCGACGCTCGAAGATCATCGAAATGGCCATTCATAATCGCCTCGCTGATCGAGGCGCCAATGTCATTTGCTATCATCTATACTCTTTCTCCTATGAATAACGTGACAAGCAGAATTAGCTGCTCTTAGTAGGATAACGCTTATTGAGGCAACCATTCGCGGTTGACAAAACAAATGGACTCAGAGATTATATATAATGGATGCTCTTCGAGAAAAGTCAACCGACAGGGATGTTCTCGGTCATTGCGAAGCGCTTAATTTGGTAGTTTCAGCGACAGAAGCAAGGACTTCGATGGTGTTGTATTTCGCCTTTGGATCAAATTTGGACTTTCGGCAGATGAGGTCAAGATGCTCAAGCGCCGTTACTATCACAACGGCTTCACTGCTAAACCACAAGCTTGCTTTCACGAGGTTTGCGCCGAGTCGCGGAGGTGGTGTGGCGGACATTCCTCCCTCGGAAGGCGACCGAGTTGAGGGCGTCATCTACGAGATCGGCGATGACGACGCATTTCGGCTGGACGAATTCGAGGGCGTGGCGGAAGAGTGCTACGAGCGCAAGCAGCTGAGATTAACGCTTCCTGCTGGAGAGATCATAGAGGCCTTCGCGTATAAAGCTATAGAGCAGGGCGAGTTCGCACCCTCAACGGCTTACATAGGACATCTTATTTCCGGCGCCAAATACCATGGACTCAGCCCGGAATACATCGCAATGCTCGAGGCGATTAAGACCGCGGACTAACCCGCGACATTGTGATTGGTCTTTCAATTGCCCTTCAAGTCATCATGTCGTGATTGCCCCTCGCTTGAGAATGTTGCATAGCGACCAAGGACTCAGGCCGCTGTTACAAGGAAGGTCTCGATCCTTGTTCAGAAGAGACATGGGTTGATGGACCTGTCCCGATGGTTACTGGCCTGCAACTTGAGCCGGGCAAATAGCTCCGCCCCATTCTGATAACCGATATTCCCAAAATAATAGGGCCGGGCTCAGAAAGCGTTAAGTACACGATTCAGGCTGAATTCCGCAAGGCCAGAACTCTCGCGCTTGCCTGCGAGCCCGAGTCATTTGAGGTTACGGGCTTTCTGCCCAAGGATTGCCCACCAATTCGAGCCGACTCTGACGCGACAGATCAGAGCCTGAAGACGGCTTCAAGCGCGTTCCATCACTTGAGCTATATTGCAGGATAGGTCTGCGCAATAGAGAATGCGACCCCACACGATTCGCCAAGAAATCCCCAGTACCAAACTCAGAATCGCCCGCGACCCGCGAAGAACATAGTCAAGGGAGAAGTTCCCGAACCCGACAACTATAGATGCAAGGGCGTCTTTGCTCATAGCGAGCATCTGCGGATTGCCTCCGATGGCCCCGAAACCGTTTTGCATGATGAATAAGGGAAAACAGATGGCGATAACAGTTAGTTCACTTCCTGCTCCAGCAAACTTCGCTGTAGTTGCAGCTGTGGGCGGTTCTTTGCCAGATGCGACCACATACTATGTTCGGGCGTTTGCATATTCAACAGGCGACCGGATGGATAGCCCATGAACAGCAGAGCTGTCGGCAACCACGAATTCAGGATTGAATCAGAACTCCATTCAGATTGATTTCGATGATGTAGCAGGAGCAGACAGATGTTCCGTGGTTGTCACGACCAGTGCAGGTGATTACACAGAAACAACCAAACATTAATAAGGAAATACTATGAATCCAGTATCAGTATGCACAGGAGCAATCGGAGCAGGAGTGCGAAGCCTTTTGGGTTACTTGCGAAATCGTAAGGAGGCAAAAGACAAGCAAGTTGAGAAACCATCGTTCAATTGGGGTAGGCTCATCGAGAGCATGATCGAGGGCGGAATGGCAGGGATGTTGGACCCTGAGCCGATCACAGCAGGCGTTGTTGGATACTTCGGCTCGGATGTTGTTGGCAAAACCGCAAGATTAACACCGCTTAGGCATGTATTGCCCACAAACCACAAGTGAGATTATGGGCCTGTTAGATACGAGAATCATCGGCGTTAAGACGCGAGACGTCAAAATAGGAAACTTCTATCCAGAGGAGTTCGCGTGCAAATGCTGCGGCAAAGTAATGATCCTAAGTGATCTTTGGCAAGCCATTCAGCTGATACGCAACACGGCGATGCGACCCGTGATAATCAACTCAGCCTATCGATGTCCCCCTCACAACGCGGAGATAGGCGGCAGTGAAGGTAGTGATCACATTCACGGATTCGCGGCGGATATTCATGTCCCTGGATTGACGGCGGACGAGGTCGGCGAAATCGCGGCGAGGCTCTCTGAGACAATCAAGCGCATAGGTGTCTATATGAACCAAGACTTCGTCCACATCGGCGTGCGCAATCGCGGCCCAGGAACGTGGCGGGCGTGGCGATATGACGAGACCGGCGAGCTTTCATACATCAAACCGGAACAAGTAACGGAGTGATGAGATACATTGTTCCCACGAGGCGTAAGGAATGACTGGAGACGTCGATTCCTGCGAGTGCAAGGAGGTATGAAAGCGCCTTCCCACCAGATGACGACCCACTATGCGGCAACCGTTTGAGGTTGGCCCAAACTCCTCCCGAATAATCCGTCTGACGCAGGTTGGGCTGGCCTCTTGGTGTGCGGCGACCAGGCGCCGCCTTCATTGGTGGTGGCTTGACACCACTACTATAGATTACTTTCTTGCCCTTCGCCGAA
>JAGHCW010000219.1 GCA_021160245.1 bacterium
CCCATGTCCAAGACAACGTCATCCTGCTCGACCGCGAGGTTGTCAGCCAAGAGCTCGCCCGACCAGTGCCTCATAGGGTCAAAGACCGTGGGCAGGATGATCAGGGGATTGTCGTGGTAATAGACCGTTCGGACGACTTTCTCGTCACGCGCCCCCAGAAGCCGCGCGAGCGTCACGGCGAGGAACGTTCTGAAACGCCGCACCGACTTTTCAACGAACTTATCATGGTCGGGTAGCGGGGTCTTCACATCCAAGATAGTCGGCTCCATTCTCTCGGTTAGCCCTCAGGCCACATAGAATAACTTTGGCAGCAGTTTAGCCGAATACTATGATGCTATTCAAGCGGATTGTGGAGGAGGAGTTCTCGTATTCATCTCGTGGAGTTGCTGAAGGGCTTGGATTGTTGCGTTGAAGTTGATTGACATCCTCGCCCTGAAGGGGCGAAACAACAGTAGCCGTTGGCGCTCCCTTTCAGGGAGCCAAAGCATGTAACTTGTCAACTACCATTCCACTTCCTGGTCGGCCAAATGTAAGCCATACAGCCAACAACCAAACCCTCACCCAGCAAGATATACGAAAACTCCTGGGATCGGATACCCTCCTCAACGTAAGATCGCCTTCCCCTCGTCGGCCTAAAGGAGCGAGACGACCGAGCGCAGCTTGCCGGACGGGTCGCGCGGGATGCTATCGACCAGTTTGATGTCGAACGCGAGGTCAGGCGAGAGGTACATATCAATGTCCCGTCGTATGCGGGACAGACATGAGCTCATCTCAAATGACGCGGTCGGGACGAGGAGTATTTCGATGTGGCCGGGTCGAATCTGCCTAATTTGATAGGCCTCAGCCTGGGTGTGGCCCGTGAAATCAACGAAGTTCACCCGAAGAGGCGGAATCAGCCGGCCATCGGACATCACAATGCAGTCGTCCGAGCGACCTTCCACCTCGGCTATCCGGGGGAAGGGACAACCGCATGGGCATGGCGAGAAGTCGAGGCGCCCGCGGTCGAGGGTGTTGTATCGGACAAACGGCATCGCGTCGGCGTCAAGGAGCGTTACAACAAGTTGATATGATTCGGCCATCTGCTCAACGTGATAGAGGTCCCAGTTGATGTGCATCCCATCGTGCTCATCGCATTCCCAAGCGATCATGCCCAACTCCTTCAGGCCATAATAGTTGCTCACCGGGACGCCGAACGCCCGCTCGATCTTCTCTCTTGCCGCGACCGTCAGGACCTCGCCAGCGGAGATGATCCGCGAGAGATTCGGCAGTCGGTCCCTGTTGACCACATCACAAAGAAGCCCGAGATGGCTGGGATAGCATTGCAGAAGGTGAGGGTTGACACGCTGCACCGCGCGGGCGATCTCATCCGGGTCAATATCCGCGGAGACATACTCCCGCCGGAAGAGACCGATCTTCTGAAGCGGATTTCGACCACGCAGCATCGCCTCGGGACTGGCAACGACCATGTGCGTCTGATGCGGTTTCAGGCCGAGACGCATGTTGGCCCTGAGGTCCACGAGTATCCGTTTTAGCCTGTTTCTTTGGGAATGGGCAAAGAGCAGCGACACCCCGGTCGAGCCGCTGGTTCTGCGCGATGTGAGCTGACCAAAGCCCCGCTCCGAGCACAGCTCCTCAAGCGGACGCGACCGGAAGAAACTCTTGTCGATTATCGGTAATCTCGTAAGATCATCGAAATCCCACACTCGCGAGGCGTCAATCCCCGCCTCGTCAAAGAGCTCGCGATAGGCAAGCACATTCCGATAGGCGAATCGAACCACCTCGCGTAGCCGCTTTTCGCGAAAGCGCTCGAGCCGTTTGGGATTGCTATAGATCCTCGTGAACCAGAAGGGCGATCTGGCTGCCTCGACTGCGAGATTAAGTCGGTGGCCAATTTCCAAGATTCTTCGTCCTAGCCTCGATCGTTATTCGCTCCATGGGGTCGCGTAAGCACTGGAGCGATCTATCGCGCTCCGTCACATCCTGCATCTATCTCGCCAGCCAGAAGTCAAGAGATCGCGTCAGCCCCTCCCTCAATCTCTCCTCGGACTGCCCGTAAGATACCCGAACCATCGGCGCAGCCTCGTCTGGCAGACGATACAGCGCGCCGGGCAGCGCATAGACCTTTTTCGCCCCCAGAAGATCGCGAAACATGCTGAATTGATCCTGCGGCGTTCTCGCGCCTTTCAGCTCGACCATAACGCTGAAGGCGCAGTCGGGAGCGATGTAGTCCAGCCCAGTACCGGCCAGCATCGACTCCACAATGCGATACTTCTCCTTATGCCTCGCGAGATTGCGTTTCCAAAAAGCCGCCTCAGGACCGTCTGAATTGCCCTCAACACTGCGAAAGAACTCGCACGCCGAGACGATGTATGGCCCAAAAACGGGCGGCGGAGTGCCGTACTCAAGATCGCCCAGATCGTTCAAAAACTCCATTATGGGCCAGCCGGTCTTCTTGTGAATCCGCTTTGAGATAGCGGGATGCGCGCAGAAATAGCCCAGCCTAAGGCCGGCGGTTCCGAGCGATTTTGACAGGCTGTTCATGCGGAATAAGAACTCGTATTCACCCAGCTTCGACCCGTACCTGACGTCCTCAAAGTTGAACGCCAACTGTGCGTAAACCTCATCGAGAATCGCGAGGCAAGGACGCTTCTTGTTGTATCGCTCGACGATATCCAACAGTCCAAACAAAAGGTCCGGGCTGAAGATCTTGCCGATTGGATACGTCGGATTAGTAATCAAGACGAGATCGTACTCCTGGGCGTTCAGAGCCGCATCGAATTCCTCCAGCGTCGGCGAGAAGAAGTTCTCCCGGCTCGTCTTGACAAAGTCAACACTCATCCCCAGCTGCTCGGCCGCGCCCGCGAATACGTAGTAGATCGGCGGCGTCATGAGTATTCTCGCGCCAGGCCAAAGAAAGCCCTTGTAGATCATCGAAGCGGAACCTGTCGCCCCGAATGTGACCATGATGTCGTCCACCGAGTAAAGCCCGCTATCAATTCTCGAGTTCTCGAGCCTCACAATCGCCTCGCGGACGTAAATGTCTCCAGACGTGTTCCCGTACTCCTTGAGGTGCTCCGATTTATCTATATTCCTGAGCTTCTCCGCCATTGATTCGGGGATCGGATGCTCATTCAGATCGATCCTGAAATCGGATAGGAAGCATATCTCCGTGCTGGCGATGTCGATCCCTTGAAGCCATATCTGCTGTAAGTAATTGCGTAATATCTGATATTCTTTCATACTCTCTCACGAAATCTGCGATCCCAACGACCAATCCCTCAAACTCAAGACAAACACTATGCCAGAGTTCGCGAGGCGGATAAAGCCGGGCGTGACAGGAGGAGATTCGAAGACCAGAGACGGGAGAAAGGGGAAAGACGAGCTCTTAAGCTATTCGGGAGGGCTTGAAATGTATGTAGCGCCATGTAATTGAAGACGATAGATGACCGCCGCACATTGTCGTAACTGCCGATAGAACAAGGATTTCCATTTATGCAGTGTATGTAGCTGGAAAGTGCTTCTGTTGATGTCGGGGCATCACCCTCGCCCTCGCGATCACCCCCAGACTATACGATCGACAAGATCGGCATGTGCGGCAAATCCTGAAATGAATGGCATTCACGGCAAGTCATTAGCGCCGTGTTCACAACAGCGCTGGAGCGCAGCTGGGGCTAGTTCAAAGCCTCCGGCAGCATATTCCCAACGTTCAAGATCAATTTGGGATCCAGCGCGCGTTTTGCGGCCGCTATCTGCATCAGGCCCACCTCGCCGAACATGAGCGCAAGATAGGGCACGACGCGACCTTCGAGCTCAATCGTCTTCTTGCCGACGCCGTGCTCTGCGGATATGGTGCCTCCGAGCTCGACCGCCTTTTGGGCGAGTTTCAAATAGAGCGACTTCGCAAAAGCCATCTCATCGGGATTCTCTGCAATAAAGTTGAAGTGGAGGTGACAATCGCCAATGTGCCCAAATAGGACATAGTGCATGCCCGCCCTCGGGAAGCGTTTCTGAAACTCCTCGCCAACCGCAACGTAGGCCTTCATCATCTCATCAAAACGCGCGAGCGGAACTGCAAAGTCGGTGCCAAGCTTGTGGCTATCGTGCCGCTTGAGGTAGCTGTTGACGGATTCGGGGAGCGAATGGCGAAACTCCTTGAACTGCTCAGGCGGTCCCGACCAGTCGTCCAGCACGTTGTATTTATCAGAGAGCTCGGCAACGGCATCGAGCGTTGCATCGTGATCGCCGAGTACCTCGATGAGAATCGCCGCTTTGTACTCTTCCCTCAAACGCGCCTCGTTCTCGCGCATAAACGCCAGTGAGTGGCCGTCGAAATACTCAATCGCGACAATGCCGCCATTCTCGAGGCGCCTCAGGCCGTTAACGTATTCCAGCGAGTCTCTTCCGCTTCCGAAGAACGCCACGTCGGCAATCGGGTCGGACAGCTCCTTCTCAAGCCGAATCTCGATCTCCGCGAAAACGCCCAATATCCCCTCGCTGCCTATGAAGAGATCAATCAAGTCCATGTTGGGCTTGGCAAAAAGGCCCGCCGCGTTCTTCACCGGAGGCATCGTGTACGTCGGGACCGGGACCTGATACTCTCCGCCGGCCTCAGTCTTGAATCGAAGGAAGCCATCGCTGCCGGCAAGAATCTCGCCGCGCCTAACTCGCAGGACCTCGCCGCTGGCCAAAATAACCGTCAGCGCCTCGATCCAATCTCTGGTCGGGCCAAAGTAGAAAGTCCTAGAACCGGATGCGTTGGTTGCAACGGTGCTTCCGATCTGAGCAGATGATTCGGTCGGGTCTGGTGGATAAAAGAGACCTTTGGGAAGCACCTCATTGAGCATATCGAGCGTCAATCCGGGAGAGATTCTTGCCCGAGTTCTATCGGGTGAGACGGCGATTCTGATGGCGCCGACCGGGAACTCTCGCTCAATCATCTCCCAGTTTTCGGGAATCTCCGTCTTCAGCATCCGTTCCATTGAGATGACACATCCGCCGCACATTGGCGCCCTTGAGCCCGTGACGCCGGTTCCCGCCCCGGATGTGGTGCATTTGATGTCGCCTGTGCTTGCGTCTCGTAAGACTGATTGCAAGTCTTGAACGCCTTCGGGAAGATAGACCTTTGAAACGCACTCTAAGGGCGCCTTGAAGGCGTTGCTCTCATCGGCGAGATATGGCTCAATCGCAGCCGGGTCGGAGATAATCTTCATTGCTTTGTCGCCTCTTCAGCCGAATTGTATCAACTGTCTGAGGGCATGTGGTCGGCAGCCATTTGTTTTAGCTGCTCAAAAAGACGCTCGACCTGAAGCCTCGTGTCCTCAAGGCTGCCGGAGTTGTCCACAACAAAATCCGCGAGTTTGACCTTCTCCTCAAGCGGCAGTTGATTCTTCATCCGCGCCTCAAGGGCCACCCGGTCAAGGTCCCCAAACTTCGCCTTCAGCCTCTCAAAGCGCTGCATCATCGGGGCATCCACAACAACCAAGTAATCGACTTGATGATGCCTCTCGACTTCGATTAGAAGGGGAACATCTAAAACTACGAGTGTGTCTTTTTGAGCTCTCTCCATCTCCTGAATCAGCTCGCCCTCTCTGGCGATAATGCGAGGATGAACGATGGAGTTTAGCTTACTAAGCGAGGCGGGGTCGGAAAAGACAACGTCACCAAGCCGCTTCCTGTCCAGACTGCCGTCATCGAAAAGCACGTCACGGCCAAATGTGCTTATGATCTCCGCAAGCCCATCCGTTCCCGGAGCGCAGACCTCACGGGCAAGTGTATCGGCGCCGATAACCGTTGCTCCCAGATCCTGCAACGTCTGCGCCACGGTACTCTTACCGCTGCCAAAACCACCCGTAAGACCAACCATAAACATGCAAATGCTCCTCAGAACAACCGGGGCAAAATCACCCATTATCAAGAAGCTGCGCGGGCTCCAATTTCTGCCTCAGCTTCACAATTGTATCCGGCCCTATGTAGCCCCTAACTAATGAACAAGCGTATATCTGCGATCGCCTCCCGATAATCGTCCCAGGATTCAGCACGGCATTGCAGCCGGTCTGAACGCCATCGCCCAATATAGCCCCGAACTTGATCAGACCTGTGTCAAAAACCTTATCGCCGGCCGTGAGCTTTATCGTCTTGTCCACCGTTATCTTGAAATTGGAGAGCTTCGTCCCGGCGCCCAGGTTCGCCTTGCTACCGAGGATGCTGTCGCCGACGTAATTGAAATGAGGCGCGTGAGCCTCAATCAATAGGGCTGCATTTTTGATCTCCGTTGAATGACCCACTATGGACTTGTCGCCAATCAGAACTGAGCCGCGAATATATGCGTTTTGCCTTATCTCACAGTTTTTGCCGATTATCGTCGGCCCCTTTATGAAGGCGCCCGGCTCAACAACGGTTCCCTCTCCTATGAAGACATCGCCGATGATTGTGACGTTATTCGGAAGCTCGACGTGAATGCCGGGCCTTATGGCTGACCGTATATAGCCCTCAATCCTCGGAAGCGCCTCCCAAACGTACTCCAGCCCATCAAAGAGCGCTCGATGCTCAAAATCAGCCAGCTCAAACAGGTCTTTTGGTGCAAACATAAAAGCCTCCTTAGCCAAATCCGCCGTGCGAATTCTCATAAGTTGTGTTTCTCATAAACAAGCGCATAGAGAACGTCACCCACAGCCTTCAGCGATTCCTTGCTGCATTTATCGACGTCATCACCCATTGTATGCCAGGGCAAATAGTCAAAGTCTATTATGTCAATCGTGGGAATGCCCGCTCTGTTCAGCCATATATGATCGTCGAATATCGACGGCCCCATCTTGCTCTCGAACTGCTTATAGCCAAGCCGCTCAGCGACGCCCCAGACGTGCCTCAAGACATCGGGCGCCGCGGCCTGAGAATTTACCTCCTTCGGCAACGAGAGATCCTTATCGCCAATCATGTCGATTACTACACCGAAAGCCGGCAAGCTCGAAAAAACGGTGTCGATGTTCATCGCAAAATACTGAGAGCCGAGGCACCAGTCACAATCGCGATAATCGCCCGCATCCTCCGCGTCGAAAAAGACCAAATAGACGCGCCTCGGAGGGGGCTTTTCGGCGAATTGGTTTGCGAGCTCCAAAAGAACCGCAACGCCTGAGGCGCCATCGTTCGCTCCGGGGATGGGCTTGTCTCTATTCTCAAGATCGGGATCGAGATTTGCTATCGGCCTCGTGTCCCAGTGGCAAGCAAGGACGATTGCGGGGGCGATTTCATTTCCAAAGCCGGCCACGATGTTCGTGCCCCGGGCGGGCTCGTCAAAGCAATCGATGGGGAACTCCTGCGTCTGAAGGACCTTTGCCCCTTTGGATATATGGCGCGTGATGTAATCGCGGCAGAGACCATGCTCAGGGCTGCCGGGCACTCTCGGGCCAAACTTCACCTGCGCCTCAAGATAAGAAAAAGCCCTCTCGGCATTGAACGATGGAGTGATAACCTCCTGCTCCGGTTGCGTCTGACATGAGAGAATAACTAGAACGACCAAGAGCAGAACGCCGACGCAATAATGCCTCATGTGCGCCGAATATCCCAGCCAAGTTCGCCAAGACAAGACTCTCGGAGCCGTTGCATGATGACTTCATCCTCGTGATAATCGCGCCCCATTACCTACCGCGAAATGGGCTCAATGACAGAATACTATCCATATTGTTGTGCGACAGTGATACCTGATTACGCGAAGGTTATCAAGATCAGCGTGCGAGATGGAAGAATTAGATTGACGCAGATGGCAGGCCTTGTGTCTGCCCCAATTTCAGGGCGGCGAGTGAGATAATGCACAATTCCCGCAAATTACGGATCTTGGTCGGAGATTACCTGCAACCTGAGGTCAAGCCGATTTGTCACAATGTTGTTAAGGGATTGGAATCTGCGGCCCGTCCCCCATTAGGCCTTCAACTATCCCTAACTGCTCTCCGTCGGAGCCTCCGACTTGCCACAGCACTTCTTGTACTTCTTTCCACTGCCGCATGGACAGGGATCATTTCGACCCACCTTGGAGTGTTTCTTGAGGCCTGGGGCAATCTTCTTCACTTTGGGCCCCCGACTCGGTGCTGCTGCCTTGGGCCGCCTTTGAGCTGTCATGGCCGGACGCGAGGCGCGAGGCGTGGGCGCCGGACTGAACGTCATAACGTAAAAGACGATGCTCTTTGCGATATTTGCCATCAGCGACTCGAATGCCGCGAAGCTCTCGCGCTTGTATTCAATCAGAGGATTGACCTGAGCGTAGCCGCGCAGGCCGATTCCCTCTCTAATATGATCGATGGTTAAGAGATGAGCCTTGAAGTCGCGGTCAATCACCCTGAGCATAATGAGCCGGCAGATCATCTCCAACTCATCCATGCCGATCAAATTCTCTTTTTGCTTGAATCCGAACTCTATTGTGGATAGTAGCTTCTCTCTGAACTCTTCGTACGTGTAGTCCGCCGCCTCAATGCTACCCCGTATCTCTATCCCAATCTCGGCCTTCATCGTCGAGAATATGCTCTCAACGTCCCAAGTATCCGGGTCCTTCGGGTGCTTCGCAAACCGAGAGAGAATGTCGTCAATGGCGCTCTGTGAAAAGACCATGAACTCATCGCTCGCCTTTCCCGACAATATCCTATGCCGCAAAGTGTAAACTATCTCCCTCTGCTTGTTCATCACGTCATCGTATTCGAGCAAGTGCTTTCGGATGTCGAAATTGTGCCCCTCGACGCGTTTCTGTGCTGTCGCAATCGCCTTGGTTAAAAGCGGATGCTCTAGTCGCTCGCCCGGCTCGACCTTCAGACGTGTGAGGAGCGATTTCATGCGGTCCGCTCCGAATATTCTCAGAAGATCATCCTCAAGTGAGAGAAAGAACTTCGATGAACCTCTGTCTCCTTGGCGCCCGACTCTGCCGCGCAGCTGGTTATCAACACGCCTGGCCTCGTGCCTCTCGGTGCCAAGTACGTGAAGGCCACCTAGTGCTTCCACGCCCTCGCCCAGCACGATGTCTGTGCCTCGTCCGGCCATGTTCGTCGCTATCGTAACCGCGCCCGCCTGACCGGCCTTCGCAACGATCTCCGCCTCCTTCTCGTGATGCTTCGCGTTGAGTACGGAGTGCTTTATCCCCCTCTTCTTGAGCAAGCGGCTCACATGCTCCGACTTCTCAACTGATGTCGTTCCCACAAGCACCGGACGGCCCTGCTCGTGAAGCTGAATTATCGAGTCCACAATTGCGCCAAACTTCTCTTTTTCGGTCATGTAAATGGCGTCAGGCTGATTGTCTCTGAGAAGTGGTCGATTCGTCGGAATCACGACGACCTCTAGATTGTATATCTTGTGGAACTCCTCCGCCTCGGTATCCGCGGTGCCGGTCATGCCGGCCAGCTTGTCGTACATCCTAAAATAGTTCTGGAGCGTAACGCTGGCGAGTGTCTGATTCTCATTCTCGACCTTCACGCCCTCCTTCGCCTCAAGCGCCTGGTGCAAGCCGTCAGAGTATCGCCGGCCTGGCATAGCTCGGCCGGTAAACTCGTCAACAATAACTACCTTGCCCTCCATTACCATGTAATCCACGTCGCGCTTGAACAAGAAGCGAGCCTTCAACGCTTGGGTTATGAACGAGAGAAACTCGATATGCTCGGGCGCATAGAGATTGCTAATCTCCATGCGAGCCTCAAGGGCCTTAATGCCCGTCTCAGTCAGCGTTACCGTCCGGGCCTTTTCGTCTATCTCGAACTCGTGGTCTCTTCTTAGATGACGAACGACCTTATCCGCCGTATAATACTCGGTTGTGCTGTCCTCCGACGGACCTGAGATGATAAGAGGAGTCCGGGCCTCATCTATGAGTATGCTGTCAACCTCATCGACAACCGCGAAGTGGTGCCCTCGCTGAACATACTGCTCAATGTCCAGCCGCATGTTATCCCGCAGATAGTCGAAGCCGAACTCGCTATTGGTCCCGTAGGTCACGTCGCATCGATATGCCAGGAAACGGTCCTCGTAGCTCATATCGTTCTGTAGCGACGCTACGGACAGACCTAGCATCTCATATAGAGGTCCCATCCATTCTGCGTCTCTTTTGGCCAGATAATCGTTCACAGTAACAACATGCACACCCTTGTCACTTAGAGAATTGAGGTACGCAGGAAGCACCGCGACAAGGGTCTTGCCCTCTCCTGTCGCCATCTCCGCTATCTTGCCGTCGTGCAGAACCAGACCACCGATCAGCTGAACGTCGAAGATGCGCATGTTCACCGCCCGTCGCCCCGCCTCGCGAACTACTGCAAAGGCCTCAGGCAGGATCGAGCTCAACTCCTCACCTTCGGATAGGCGCTCCCGAAAGGCCTCCGTCTTCGCGGTGAGTCCCTCATCAGAGAGCTTCTGCATCTCAGGCTCCAATGCGTTAATCGCATCAACTGTGCGAGAGAGCTGTTTTAGGACCCGCTCGTTTCTACTACCGATAAATCGCTTCAGTATGGCGTTGAGCATACTCGTCCACCCTCAATCTGATCGTTTCGCTCGCTCCGATCTCCTACCCGCTGCCGATTCTTGGAATATGGAGGCTGTCCAATAAGTTAAATCCGGGTCGCGTAGAGGCGGGACTTGTCTCCGCCCATCTATATATTTGGGCAGACACAAAGCCTTCCCCTACATGTAGTATGTCCATCGTGTCCTTCCATGGCATTTTCGCTGAAAGCCGGCTTATTAGACACCTCTATACTATGTGCGAACCTCATACTCATATCAACATTCACGGACTGCACAAGTTCGAGGTCGTTCAGGGCAGGGCTATGCAGCGCTGCAAGTCGTTCATGGTCAGTATGATGCGCACCTTCGCCAGTGGCGTGTCGATAGGTCGCATCGACATCCAGGGCCATTCGGGCAAGGGCACAAGATGCGTTTCACCTATCAGGCCCTTCGTCTGGACGAAAACCGCCTCCTTGACCGGGACGCTCCTTGCAGCATGGTCTTGGTCTAGGGCCAAGAGCGACGTGCGAACGGGCCCCAGCTTCCCAGCCAGCAGCCACTTCGGCTCCCTATCAAGCCGAACAACCGCTGATGTGCCTTGCACAAGAATCGGGACTTCAAGGATTACCGGACGCCCTTTATGAAAAAACTCGACGCGCGCAGTTGTTGGCAGAAGCTCTCCCCTGAATGTGAAATCCACCCTATCGACTAGCATGCTATCCACACCAAGATCATGCTGCATCGGTTCCGCGCTAGCCTCGTCCACAACCTTACTGAGATGCACCCTGTCGGCAGAGAGCTCAGAATAGGAACGCTGCCGGGCGAGAATGCGAGCCGTGAGTTCCTGATCGAGAGCGATCTTATTGCCCGCAAGCCGCAAAGCCACCAGCGTTACGTCCGGGGGCACAGTCTTGTACTGAGCCTTCTGGGCCCATGTTTTGAAGCCAAGCAGGCCAAGATCCTTCCCGTATTCTGCGCGAAGCGGCCCCCTGATATTGCAGCTTTGCGCCATCTCCTCTGGAACTGGCACGTCCTCATCCATGACCAGCAGGATCATCGAGTTGTCGGGCATCTCCGGCTGCGCCCTAACGATCGCCCTGGGAATCTCTGCCACCTCGGCGCACTCAGCCTTCGAGATATCAAGCACCCTCAAAAATGCGACTCCATAAAAAGCCAAAATGAGGCCAAACAGCCCAACTGACAAGCCTGTAAGTGGCACCCGGGAAAGCAGCGGCCGTCGGCTTCTTGATACTATCCAGCGGGCTACCAACGAGGCGCCGGCGACTATAGAGGCGTAGAAACGAAAGTGGTGGGCCAATGGTTCCTGGCAGAAGAAATCAGCCCATCCAATTCTCAGCAGCTCGAATACCCAATACCAGATCGAGACCACAAACACCCAATCCAGCAATGAGACGAGGCGCGAGCGCCTCTTCATATCCAGCAAGCTCTCTAAGCAGCTGACGAGCAAGAAGCCGATAAGACCCGCCACCCCAAACGAGGCCAGATAGACGCGGCGTGACAAGATGTCCGTCTGGGGATAGCTCATTATCGGCGCTATAAGCGTATAAAGGACGAGGAATATCGTGAATCTAAGGTTCTTCCGCACGCCGGAATAGAGCAAAGCGATCGCGACCAGAACCAAGGTTGGGGACAGCTGTAAAGGACATATCATCGCGTAGAAAACGGGCACCATTCTCTTAACTAGAGTAAGCACGGTTAGTCCCGTGGCCGCATCGAGGTACCAGTCCGCCTGATCGCCTATTTGGCTGAGCTGATAGACCCGGAGCATCAGGAAAAGGCCCGTGATCACCCAGAGCGGCAGATGCCGGCTCAGCACTCTCCTCTTGACCGCGGCGAACCCCAGCCTCGTCCCCCAAAGCGCCTCGTAAAAAAGCAGAAAAACCGGAGTCAGCAGGACGTTCGGATACGAAAGAAGCCCAAAAACATAAGCGAGGCACGAGATGATGATCTTGGCCTTTTGTGGCCTCCTGTCGTAGCCGGGACCCAGCAGCCATAGGATCAAAAGGGAACAGAACACCGCGTTAAGCGTTATCAGCTGGATGAGCTGGAAGAGCGATTCGACATGCCTGGGCATGACGGCGAAGATGAGCGAGCCGGCCGCTGCCACGCGGAAGCTCTGCGAGAGCGCCTCGAGTATCAAGAACGCCAAGAGGCACGTGGCTGCGTAAGTTACCAACTGGATTGCCCGAGGCACGATGGGGTTGGCGCCAAAGAGTCTGAGATAGAGTGCCGGTATTATTCTTGCCATCGGCCTGTAAAATGCTGGGCACCAGTCCTCCTTCACTATATGCCTCTCGATGTCGGACCAGGTCGCCGGCTTCAAGTACATGAACGCCTCTGACATGTAATAGCTTCGAAGTCCTGAGGCGGAGAGGAGCAGGGGCAGGGCGACGAGGCCCAGCATGAACCACCGTCTGAAATTAGGATTTCTCAGAACTTCGTTGTCCAAAACGGGCTGCATCTGCTCTCCGTCCATTGATATTGAAGACCCAAGCTGTGGGCCTGAATCGCCTCGCTAAGATACTATCGTCCTGGCGCAAACCTTAAACATATGTCAATCCACTTTGAAATATGGATATGTCGCACTTGAGTTGCCCGACTTATCAAACGCCACGACCTCAAGCAGCACAGAGCCCGCCGAGAGGTCCGGCGGAACGAACGTCTGGAACGTGAATATGCCGTCCCCCGCGTGGTCATCACCGTCGAGGCCATCGTCGCTAAGGAAATATCCCGTCTCGACGCCGCCTTCCAGGAAGAGCTCGACCCGATCGATGTCATCCGGCCCGTCCGGATCAGCCACGAGTATCATCAGGCGGAAAAGCTCTCCGGGCTGAACTGTCTCGTCACCAAAGTAGCCACCACCGATTATCACAGGCGCGCTCTCGGCAGTAGCCGCCGGCTGCCAGATGCGCGTATTCATACTCGAAAGCGGCGATGCAAGCGCCATCGGCGCAGAAAGCACATTTAGATAGGGCCAAGATGGACTGTGATTGCCCGCCATGTCGGTCGCCCTAAGCTCGAGCTTGTAAAGGCCAGACAATAGTGAGCCCGCCGGGAACCTCTCAGAAAAGGTGAAGATGCCATCGCCAGCCGCCGCGTCATCGCCGCTGCCATTGTCCGTAAGATATTTGCCCAATCCAATGCCCCCATAACAGAGCTCAACCTGATTCACATCGCGCGGACCGTCAGGATCGAGAATGAATGCCTGCACTCCAAGCTCGCTGCTGGTCGAGGAGCTAACGTAGGCATTGAAATAACCGGCCGCAT
This sequence comes from bacterium, assembly GCA_021160245.1. Lineage (GTDB taxonomy): Bacteria > B130-G9 > B130-G9 > B130-G9 > B130-G9 > JAGHCW01. Next base: position 13,750 of record JAGHCW010000219.1, read on the forward strand.
GGACGCTTGGGGGCCGCCTGTTGTTGAACATAAGAACATAGGAGGTCCCGGCCGGAATGCCGACGAAATTCGTGTAGCTCTCCGCCTGTATCCACGCTTCCGCTTCCTTCTTGAAAACATCTATCGAGATGCTTACGAATTCCTTGGCTATCAGAGTATCCTCGTTTGAGAAGACTAGGTAATAGGCCTCATCATCCGGTATCTCGACCTCAAACTCGGCGGACTTCGTGTCCTCTCGCCATTCGTAAGCCGCAAATGCCTCGTCATCACTATACTTGTCGAAATCCGCGGACTTCGTGATGAAAAAGTCCACGTTGGCGGACGCCTCCCTCTTCTCTGCGAAGCTCATCTTGCTCAGGCTGTAAAGCGTCTCGTAATCAACATCGAATGAGATGAGCAGCTTGTATCTTCCCTGAACTACGGGTGGGAACTCAATGCTCTCTATCTCCGGCAGTTGAGGCGCCGTCCGACCCTCAATTACCCACGTATGAGAGTACTCCTCATCCGCCACCGTCTCGGTCAGTATCTGCTCCCGGCGAGCGTTGCCAACTGCACTTTTCACCTCAAACCAAAAGTCCCGCCCATTGCCCAAATTCATTACCACCTCGCCGGATGAATCGGTGTAGTCCGAAAGCGGACTCACTAACCGCTCGGTTGGTTTGTTGAAGTAACGGACCCAGGGCTTGATCTCGGCACAATCAACCGGGGCGCCCTTTATGTCCTCGACCCTCGCCCGGAACGTGCAGACCTTGCTGAATCGCTCAGTGACGTTCACGGGATACGTATCGCCGCGGTCTTGTAGGATGGCCGATAGCTTCTTGCCGCCGCCGAAATCGTCATCCGCTAGAATGCCTTGCTTTGCTATGTCTGCGCCGCCGACGTTCCAGCCAACTTGCCACCCGTGCCAACCCCGGTCCCAGAACTGAGAGACGACGTGGTCCCAAGTGTGGTTGCTTGCGCCCGCGGAGGGTATGAGACACGTGCGGCCCGCGGCGGTGATGATATCCTGTATCTCGCCGCAGTTGCCATTGTGCTCAAAGCATATTTGGTTGGCCTGAATCGGGCGATTGCCCCTAGCCTGAAACATCAGCATCCTACTTGCCCAGTTCGTGATGACATCCACTGCCATCGAGCCAGGTTCAAAAGGCCTGTAGCGCGGCTTGGAACCGCTGAAGGTGTCGTCCCAAACGTACGTTGCGTTCGCAATCACATCGCCCAACACCGGATACCGATTTATGATGCCAGTATTCACCTCCTCGAAGATGCACCTCACACCAAAGGGGGCGAGGTCGGAATAGTCATCATCGGGGTCGCACGCGCCGTGGAACTCCAGCGTCCCACCAACTGTGCCCATCCATGCGCCGTATTTGCTCTTGAAATCATCGCCCGCGAGCGCCTCGTACGTCTCCCTGCTCTGGTGTGAGGGGACGATCACTTTCGTGAAATACCGCTCCCACTCCATGTCCAGCATCTCATCGACCGTCTTCACCATGTAACCGATCTCGTGATTATTCAATACGTCCAGAATCGGGTTCAAAATGTCGGAATCGCCAGTCTCGTCAACGATCGCGCACTGGTCCCAATAAGTGCCCCCGGCAGATCGAGAAATCAGCAGCTCGCCCTGATGGCCGCTCGAACGCATTACTAGGTTCTCAAGAGCCTCGGGATGCCCGGCGTTGTAAGCGGCCTCAACCTCCATCGTTGTGGCTATAACTCGACCGTAACTCCTGTGGTATTCGATCAGAAGCGGTCTCTCAATCTCTGGGCCGCCGACAATTATCCCGTCCGCGCTTGTGCTGAGATAAGAAGGAGCGGTCGGGCCCCAGCCGGTGACATCCTCGTCGGTAAGCATGTTCGGCGCCTTTGTCATATAATAGAGCGAGTAATCATATTCTTCCGAGGGATTGAAGAAATAGTACTCACGATAGAGGTAACCGTAAGTGCTTGTCCGCTCGGTCAGCGTCGGGTCCATTGAAGGCTCCTCGTCGCCGTGCTTCGGGTGAACCAGATACCAGTAATACACATCCATTGGAAGCTCGAACTGAACCGTGGCGCCGCTTGCAAGCGTTGTATAGAGGACGGTGGAATAGAAATCTGGATCAACGCCCGGCTCGCCGTGGTCAACTATCTCGGCATAGGGCAGATAGGGAGCGATCTCATAAATCAGCTCCGCGTTCTTAACATAAAGAGCGGGATCACTCCGCGAAAGAACGCTTGGAGACGAGTGGGCGATAGTAAACGCCACCTCGTCAATCAGCCGAGGGTCCTCAATGTCCAGAAGCAGCTGGCTATACTCATCTTTTGTTGACGCATTCATTCGCATGAATATGTCGAGAAGGTCCATTTTAAGCCAGTCCGGGCAGATGGCAAGCGCCTGCTCCGCCACAGGGGACAACATAGCTCGCAGGGTGAGCTCACGTATCAAGTCGCTCTGTTGCTGAAGCTTAAGAGCGCCTCCGTCGGCGCCAGCTGGGAGCGACAACTCCTCAGGCGCCTGATGCACGGCTGTCGGACCACGCATCGTCTCCGGTGGAATGCTGAAAGGCTGAATTGGTTCCATCTCGGCCGCAACGGCCATCGAGTATATGAGGCAGAATATCGTCATTGCCAACATCGCGTATCTCATGTCAAGCCCTCTAGTTGAGTAGGTTATTAGGAAAACAAAGAGCTTCAGTCTATTCTCCAAATACCTATAGTGTGAAGTCAAGCGTACTTAAGAAGGATAATAGCTGACTGCGGCAAGCTTTGCAAGGCGAAGAAGAGACTGAGGAAGAGTCATAGCGTCCTGAGAAACGATCTCTTCAGATCATCGAGATCGAGCTCGACCGTCGTGGGACGACCGTGGGGACAGGCCATTGGCCGGTCGGTTTTTGCGAGTTGATCAAGCAGCTCGCGCATCTCAGCGAACGAGAGAGCTTGCCCAGCCTTCACTGCCGCCTTGCAGGCAAAGAGAGCACAGACCTCCTCCACCGGACGGAACGAGGCGTCCCGAGTGTCCTTTGAACTAGCCAGAATCTCGCCTATATCCATTATGATCTCAGTAACCTGCTCATCCGAGAGTAGAGCGGGCTTGGACTTAACAGCAACCGATCCGCCGCCAAAATCATCCACCTCCACGCCCAATTTCTGAAGCGTGCTCCGACCGGAGAGCAGCAAGCTGTGCATCGCCGGAGGGACGTCCAAAATGATTGGCATCAGAAGACGCTGCACCGGGATATTCCCGAGGCGATAGTGTTCCATGAACTTCTCGAACATAATGCGTTCATGGGCGGCGTGCTGATCGAGAATGACGACCGCTCCCCCTCCTTGGGCGATGATGAATGAATTATCGATCTGCCCTACCGGAACCAGCCTCTCTGCGAAGAGCCCCGGCTGGCCCGGCGGAGTCGCGCGACTCATTATATCCTGCGTCCGGTCTCCGATGTCCTGCTGCCCAGACTTCTGGGGCATATTTGCCGCGCCTCGGGCCTCGCCGGGAGAATCACCTCCAGCGATAGGCCTTCTAATCCTCTGCGCTCCACGTTGCTCATGTTGTTGAGAAGCCGGATGCCGATGTGCCCCAGAGGAAGATGCCGCGTGCGAGGCGCGTGAGGCAAGAGGCTCTTCAGAATGCTCAACAACCTCGCCGTCCATCTCTGTGTCTTCAGTCTCATCAACGTCAACAAAAACGCCCTCGTCAAGGGGCGCCCCAGCAGCGGACCGAAGCCTACTCGAAACCTCCACAACAGGTCCCCTAAGCGCCTTGCCAAGCGACTCGGATATCGCATCCTTTGCAAACCTCGTGACCCGCGACTCGTCCATGAAACGAACCTGTCGCTTCGTCGGATGAACATTTACATTGACCCTGCCGGGATCAAGAACGAGAAATAGAACAAGCGCCGGATGCCGACCTCGCATCAGATAGGGCGAGTAACCGTCGTAAATGGCTTTCACGAGCCGCATTGAGCTCGCCGCCCTGCCATTGACGAATATCGATTGGAGCCGCCGCCCACCGGTTGTCGCCCTCGTTGGCAAGCCCAGATAGCCCTCAAGCGAGAGCAGGTCCGACTTAGCCGAGATGCTGACGAGCTGCTTCAGCAATTCCGGACCCAAGACCGCTGCTATTCGGTCCCTAAGATCGCGCCCTATGGCTACATCGATCGTCTTACGACCATTATGCACAAGAGCGAACCTCACGTCGCGCCGGCAGAGCGCATATTGCATAACAGTCTGAGCTATCCAAAAGAACTCTGTCTCTGTACTTGCCATAAAAGCTCGTCGCGCCGGGGTATTAAAGAAGAGATTGGCAACCTCCATTATCGTCCCCACAGGGCAGCCGACGTCCTCTACCGTCTTCAGGATGCCGCCCTCAATAACTACCAGCGTCCCCACATCATCGTCTCGTTGCCGAGTGCGCAGCTTCACCTGACTCACCGAGGCGATGCTGGCAAGCGCCTCGCCACGGAACCCGAGAGAGCTTATGGCGTCCAGGTCGGACGGCTTCTCTATTTTGCTCGTGCCAAACCGCTCAAAGGCCAGCAGACTGTCGTCCCTTGACATGCCGAGGCCATTATCCTGAAGTCTTATGTATCGCTTACCACCAGCCTTTATATCGATGGAGATATCAGTTGCCGAGGCGTCGAGCGAGTTCTCTAGGAGCTCCTTGACGACCGAGGCGGGGCGCTCAACTACTTCACCGGCGGCGATCTTGTTTGCGACGAGTTCAGAGAGTACCTTTATCCTGTTTGGCATATCATAAGGTCTATATCATCTTAAGAGGAGTTTTTGTATTCATTTCGTGGATTGCTGAAGGGCTTGGATTGTTGCGTTGAATGTCGATATACATC
>JAGHCW010000112.1 GCA_021160245.1 bacterium
GTCTATGCCTTCAAGCTCAACTTGAGCGGGGTCATTCTCGTGCGTTAGCTTTTCAATGAAAGGATCGGAGAATGGACAAGGCTTACATCCGACAAACGGGCGCCATGATCCCATGGGGGAGCATTGATCTCCCGGCGCCGCCCCCTCAACAGGTTAGAGGCGCCATTGACAAGCTGGGCCATCAGACGATGGATCAGGTTCGCGCGCAGGTTCAGAGCTACTCGGGTAGTGTTACGGAGGCGCTTCGAGAGAGCAGCGAGGCCATGGAATCGGCCATGGCGGGCATTGAGACGTCAATTGACGCGATGTCCACTGAGATCAGCTGCGCAATCTACGATCTACAAGAGGTCTTCCTCGAGGCTCACGCCCAGGCAACCTGGCAGCGCGAGAAGATGATCGAGCTCTTGACGGGCATCCACGATATGACTAAGAACCCAAGAGGGACCCAGGGCGATGAGCTCTTCAGGATGGGCGAAAAGGCTATGGTCAGGGGAATGCCCGGACAGGCTATCGGCCTGCTGTGCGAGGCCATTGAAAAGAACCCGCTGGACTTCAGAGCATATATCAGTTTGGGCCTAACCTACTCTCGACAGGAGAAGTTCGACCAAGCTTACGACAACTTCGTCCTGGCTCTGAAGAATGCCCAAACAGATTACTACAAGTGCTACTCGGTTCTCTTGATGGGCCGGGCGCAGTTCTGTATGAGGAACTTCGACAAGGCTGCCGCGCTTTTGCAGAAGGCAATCAAAGCATCTCCCCGATATTGGGAAGCGTATTACCAAGCAGCAAGATGCCTGGCTGCCAAAGCACTTGAGGGCGCTGAAACGGACGTCACTCAAATGATCCGCTTCCTAGAGCAAGCTATCCGGGGGCATAGAAGCTTCTTCGTCAAGGCACAGGTCGATGATGTTTTTGACGATGTCAGAGGGTCTGTTGACAAGCTGCTGGCGGAGCTCTCCGAGGGTGCGAAGAGAAAAGCAGAGGAGATCTTGAGAGAGGCTGAGAGGGCGGTAGCAAACGGCCGGAAGCGTCTGAAGCTTGCGGAGGATTGGGATGTGGCTGTCGATCGCTTTGACGAAGGAAAGTACCGGAGTGTGAGAAGTAAAGCAATAAAGGAGGCAATAATAGAAGTAACTGAATTGCTTCGGGGGGCAGAGGAGTCGCTTCGCGACGCACATTCAGATTTCGTGACCTCAAGCTTCTTCGGATATCTGGCGTCGGTAGTAGCCTCGAACATTGCCAGCGAGAAGGTCAGGAAAGCCCAGAAACTAACCACCATCGCCGTATCGCTACGCCAGCAACAACTTAAGGAACGTCTTAGTGGACGATTACGACGTCTGGAGGAAGATTTCCCCGGCGAGAGGAAGAACGGCAGCGCAAGGTTCGGCAGCAGAACGGCCCGCACGGCGCGAGAGAAGCGCCCATCTGATTACGCAGAAGCCCTCTCAGTGTTCCAGCAGATTGAAGAGATTGTCTCAAGTGAGTCGCCCGCACATGGAGACTACGTTCGTGCCTCCAGACTTGTGGAAGAAGCGTCCCTGCATGTCGAAAAGGTTATGGAAGGCCTCCACGAAGTCTGGCGTAGAGAGTCTCAACGAAGGCGATCACTGAGACAATTGGCACGAAGCCTTCTATGGTTGTGCGGTCCCGCATTGTTTGTCTTGGGAATTGGGCTGGGATATGATTCGGACTGGGCCGGATTCGGTGTAGCGGCGAACCTGATGATTTTGCTCGGCCCAGGTATATTCATGTGTGTTTATTTGTGTTGTGCAGACGAAAAGCCAGGGTTAGGCGCCGCCTACTTGACCGCGCTCGGATCTCTTGTGGTCGGGCTATACATGGCCTATGCCGATGGGTGGACGGGGAGCTATGCCGCTGGTGGATATTCGATAGTCTTCTGGGGTATAATCCTATCGGTAATCGGATATAGTCGCTTTCTTATGGATGACAGTTTATGATAACAGTATTCAGCATATTCGTAGAGACGAGCTGGAGTGCGAAGGAGACGGTTCGTAAGTGCCACCAAGTCATAGGCGTATTTGGTTATTCCGAGCATGATCTTCAGATAATACTGAGAGACTGACTCGGGCATTTGAGCCGTCAATGGTACCTGAATGGGCGGCAGCAAGCGCTACCTTGAAGACTGACGCGGGCTGAAGAACGCGAGACATAGGCCGACCCCTGCTCGCGCAATCCATCAAACCAACCACACAATCACCTCGTCCGCGACTAGCACGTCGAAAGGTGCAGACTCAGGCGAGTGTTGAGAGTCAAAAGCGAGCCCAGTATCGAATCCGTCTTGAAGGTCCACTCTTATCCTGTTCTGAAGCCATGTCCCCGATTGTTACAGGTGATTGAGCGGCATCGCGTGCTCCTGTTTCCTGTTGACAAACAGGTGGTCGTGCGACATATTTGTAAACGGCGGAGAGGCCACTAAGATTGACAAACCTTGTCAGATGGGAGGAGTAGTATGATTGGCAAACGCATACGGCAGGCTCGGCTTGCGGCGCGACTCTCGCTCGATGACGTAGTCGAGCGGTTTAAGCGGATGGGCAAGTCAGTATCGAAGCAGTGCCTTTCTAACTATGAGAAGGACAAGCGAACACCGCTCCCCTCAGTTCTGATTCTGTTGGCGAGGGCGTTTAGGGTAAAGGCCGCCTACTTCATGGCTGAGCCACAGGTGTCGATAGAATGGGCGGGCTATCGCTGCCAGTCGCGACTGGGCAAACGTCAGAGGGGCGAGATCGAGGCATTCGCGCAGTCAGTTGCAGAACGGCAGATGTATCTAGAGACGACTCTTTTTCCGAACGATCTGCCAAGGCTGCCCAAACGACGCAAGGTCGAAACTGGAGAGCAGGCGGAAACTGCCGCCGAGGACA
>JAGHCW010000226.1 GCA_021160245.1 bacterium
ACTGTACGGGCGCGCTTGAGAAGTTCCTTCACGGCCAGCCGGTGAGAACGCCGCTGCTTATCAAAGCCGCTCTGGCGCACATGCAGTTTGAGACTATCCATCCCTTCTTGGACGGCAATGGGCGCCTCGGCAGGCTGCTTATCACCTTTCTTTTGTGCGCGGAAGGCGCGCTCAAAGAGCCCATGCTCTATCTGAGCCTTTATTTCAAGAACCGTCGTCAGGAATACTATGACCTCCTGCAGAGAGTTCGCCTCGAAGGTGATTGGGAGGCGTGGCTGCGTTTCTTCGTCGAGGGAGTCAAGGAGACCTCTGAACAGGCTGTTAACACGGTGCAGAGATTGCTGGGGCTGTTTAAGGATGATCACGAAAAAATCAAATTGATGGGCAAGGCACTTGGCTCGACGCTACGAGTCCACGATGCCCTTCAGGAAAGCCCGATAGCCACAATCGGCAAGATTCGACGCCTCACAGGTCTGACAGTGTCAACCGTAGATGCAGCACTCAAGAGACTGCAAGAGCTTGGGATTGTCGGCGAGCTAACAGGAAGGGAGCGCTCCCGCCGCTTCGGCTACCTCCAATACATCAGCATTCTGAGCGAGGGCACGGAGCCGATATGACAAGGAAACGACCTCCTGAGCAGAAATGGTATCGAATACCGGTCATTGAGACAAACGAACGTGACGTTCAAGAACGCCCCCAAGAGGAGAGCGAAGTCAAGTACGAGACGGAAAGGACGAAGCTTTGACAATCGGAAGTCATCCACAAAAACGGTGGAGACTGAGAGCATTTCAGTTAGACACCATACTCCGTTCACCCGCAATAGATGATAAGACATTACTTGACTGGATTGACCATAGGTTCGGGAACGATGGACGGCGGGGGAAGTTAGCAAGGTACAAAGATCTGAACTGGTCTTATTTCAGCTCCCCTTTGGAGTATATGCTATTGGTCGAAGAGACCCGCGATAGTTTCATATCGGGGAGATACTATTCGGCAGCCGTTGCCGCAGTTTGCCTCGCTGAAAGGCTTCTCAACGATTTGGTACTGAGATTGCGAGACTATATGAGAGAACGTACAGATGTTGCGCCCCCCGAAGACAAGAGTGACAGGGCGAGAGCCTTCAGTAATCTAGAATCACTGAGGGCCCAAAAGAAGATCAGCAAGAGGGATTTCCAGCAAATTCGCCCGATCCTTGAACCACAGGCTGATATCTGGACGGGCGAGAGCTTCACCAATTGGAAGTTCATGTGCGATCATCTGAAGGCCTGGGAGGTGATAAATCAAACAACAGTCAAAAAGTTCGGCGAGCTCCATGAGATAAGAAAGCTGGTTCATTATCGAAAGGAATGGCGGGATGCGCCTAAACTGGCCAAGACAGCCCTCAATGCCTTCGGTAAGATCGTCTTCAGTCTCTTCGATGTTGGAAAGAGACCTGACATTTTCAATTGCTTTCAGGGCATATTCTGTGTCAGGAAATCCATGGAGAAAGACCCCTTTGTAAGGGAATTCATAATCCGTCCAGGATATTGTGAGCTCGTCGGCTATAAACATAATGTCGTGAGCGCCAAGGATGGCTCCACCCGGATCCTCGACGATTACGAATATCCGGATGCAGAGATCAGCGACGATGAATTCTCTCAGTTGCGAAAGGAATACGAAGAATCGCAATTGAAGAACAAAGACTGAAGCGAATCCGCACATTGGGAGCCGGACAGATCAAATCCCATGAACAAAGAAGCGGCTCCAAACCTGACGCTAGCTATGTGCCATTCTGGGCCTAGATTGTATGTAGCGCCATGTAACTGACGGCGCTTTTCGAAAGACCGGTGGAATCGTAAGTGCCCTTGAAATAAAGCCTTTCGTATTTGCCTCGTATGTAACTGGAAGTCCATCGACTGGTTTAGGGCGGCCTTCGATAGGTCGCCAATGCGAACCTCCTCCATTTCTTATTCCCCGATCAATCAAGGCGATTGCCTCCCTTCGGGCGGTGTATTATATTCGGCGAGAGTTTTCAGCGCAGCTGATTTGAAATTGAATACTAAAATCTAACAGGAGCAAACATGGACTACTTCTTTACTGAGGAGCAAGAGGAGACGAGGAAGCTGGCGAGGCGCATCGCCGAGGAGCAATTGAAGCCCATCCGCGAGGAGCTGGACGAATCGGGGGAGTTCCCCTGGGGCGTGGTCAAGACGCTGGCTCAGGCGGGCCTCTTTTCGCTGCTAATCCCAGAAGAATACGATGGCCTCGGCGGCGGCGTTACCGACTTCTGCCTCGTTACCGAGGAGCTGAGTCGTGTTTGCAGCGGCATCGCGCTGTCCTATGCTGCGACGGGGCTTGGCGCGTATCCGATAATCATGTTCGGCAGTGAAGAGCAAAAGAAGAAATACCTGCCGGACGTCGCTGAGGGCAAGCGGCTGACCGCGTTTGCTCTGACCGAAGCGGACGCCGGGAGCGATGCGGCGGCGGTTCGGACGAGGGCCGTCCGCGACGGCGATTACTATGTCCTCAACGGGACAAAGCAGTGGATAACGAATGGTGGCGAGGCGGAAATCTACACCGTGATAGCCAACACCGACCCCAGCAGGGGCGCGCGCGGGTTGACCGCGTTCATAATCGAGAAGGGCACAGAGGGCTTCGATTTTGGCAAGAAAGAGAACAAGATGGGTATCCGTGCATCCACGACGCGCGAGCTCGTTTTTACGGATTGCCGCGTCCACAAAGACAACATCCTGAAGCGAGAGGGCTTTGGGTTCATCATCACGATGAAGACGTTCGACAAGACGCGGCCCGGCATCGGCGCGCAGGCCGTCGGCGTTGCGCAGGGAGCGTTCGAGGAGGCGTCCAAATACGCGACCGAAAGGGTCCAGTTCGGCAAGACAATCGCCTCGTTTCAGGCGATACGCCACATGCTGGCCGATATGGCGGTCAAGATCGAGGCGTCGCGGGCGCTGGTCTATGCTGCCGCACGGATGATCGACGCTGGAGCTAAGGATGTCTCGAAAGAATCGGCGATGTGCAAGGTCTTCGCCTCAGATACTGCCATGCAGGTTACGGTCGATGCGGTTCAGGTCTTGGGCGGCTACGGCTACATGAAGGAGTATCCCGTTGAGAAGATGATGCGCGACGCCAAAATAACTCAGATTTACGAGGGCACAAACCAAATACAGCGCGAGATCATCGGCCTCAAAGTGATCAAAGAAGCCGGAAAACTCTGATAATTGCGGATTTGGGATTGTGGATTGCGGATTGACTCATGTGTAGGACGAGCTTTCCAGCCTGTCCATCAATGATAGAGGACGGACGACGAAGGGAATAACTAAAACTGAGCTTGTCTGGAAGGGCAAGTACGACGAGAACGGCGAGCTGCGCAAGGTTGACAGAACGATACTGCCGCTTCGCTTCAGGATGCTGGACGACTTCCTGAAGGAGTATAGTCCGGGTGCATGAGCTTCATATCGAGCGACGCGCGGAACGCGGATTAAGGCGCCTTCCTAAGAGTGAAGTTTCCGGTGCCGATACGACGAAACTTGTGGAGGTAAGGGTATAAGCCAATGAAATACCAATTTACTGTGCTGGTCGAGCGCGATGAGGACGGCTATCTTGTTGCGACCGTTCCGGCGCTAAGAAGCTGTTATACACAAGCGCGGACAATGGATGAACTGATGCCGCGCGTTATGGAGGTAATCCAGCTTTGTCTCGAGGAGGAGGAGCCTGTCCCTATGGCATTTGAGGCGATTGAGCAGGTCGAGGTCGAGGTTTGAGTCGCCTGCCGACAGTCAGCGCCGAAGCCGTAATTGGCGTGCTGAAGGCAAACGGTTTCGAGCAGAAGCGCCGGCGCGGTAGTCATGTGTTCTTTCGGCATCCGGATGGGCGGACGGCTGTGGTGCCCCTTCACGCTGGCGAGGATTTGGGTCGTGGCATTGTGAGTAAGATACTCAAGGACGCGGAAATCCCGCGAGACAGCTTTCTGAAAGGACTCGGGTCGAGATGGCGATGAAAGATTGGCGGTCTCATCTTCCGCCCTCTCGTTTGCAGCGAGAATATGACCAAGAAGGAGACAATTGTGAGCGATAAGATGCTAGCGTTTGTATTCCCAGGCCAGGCGGCGCAGTGCGTCGGCATGGGCAAGGCGATGTCGGATGCGTTCGAGACGGCGAGAGGGGCGTTTGAGACCGCGAACGAAGTGCTTGGCTATAACCTCGCGAGACTCTGTTTCGAAGGACCAAAGGAGCAGCTGGACCTGACCGAAAACACCCAGCCGGCCGTGCTGGCGACGTCGTTTGCGATCCTGTCTGTAATAAGAGAGCAGACCGCCATTGAGCCCGCTGTCGTCGCCGGGCACAGTCTGGGCGAATACACTGCGGCCGTTTGCGCGGGCTGCCTGAGCTTTGAGGATGGGCTTCTGCTGGTGCGACGAAGGGCGCAGTTTATGCAGGATGCGGTTCCCGTCGGCAAGGGCGGAATGGTGGCTGTTATCGGCTCCGACAGGACGACCATCGAGGGCGTCTGCAATGCGCTTCTAAGCGAGGGCGAGATACGCGCCGCCAACATAAATTGCCCCGGACAAATAGTCATATCCGGCGAGATGTCTCTCTTGGACAGGGCGATGGTCATGCTCAAGAAAAAAGGCGCGAGGCGCCTCGTGAAGCTTCCGCTCTCTGCGCCGTTTCACTCAAAACTGATGGCGCCGGCCGCGGATAAATTCGGTCAAGAACTCGACAATCTACCATTCAGAGACGCGACTATGCCCATAATCGCAAACGCAAGCGCCTCGCCCATCGAGGCGAAGGAAGACGTCATTTCTGCGCTAAAGAGGCAGATGACCTCGCCGGTCTTGTGGGAGGACGGTGTCAAGAAGATGGTAGAAATAGGCGTTACGGATTTCGTTGAAGTTGGCCCGCAGAAGATCATATCATCGTTTATCAAGCGAATATCGCGGGATGCGAGCATTTCAAACGTCGATGGGCCGGAGAGTTTTGAGCGATTCAAGGACGCATACTCATCGTGAGATTAACAGAGTCGCGGAACCTGCCGCCTCAATGATGGATAAGAATGCCCTCTATTACGGCGACAATCTCGAGGTCTTGAGGCGATACGTCAAGGATGAGTCGGTTGATCTTGTCTATCTTGATCCGCCATTCAAGAGCGACCAGGACTTCAGTGTTGTCCTTGATGACCGGAATGGGACAGGAGGCACGGCGCGGGTCGAGGCGTTCAAGGACACTTGGCGCTGGGATCAGGAGGCCGCCTCGGCGTATCAGCAGACAGTCGAGGTCGGAGGCCCCGTTTCGGAGGCGATGCAAGCGTTTATGAAGTTTCTGGGCGAGAATGACATGCTGGCTTACTTGGCCATGATGGCTCCGCGCCTCAAGGAGCTTAATCGCGTGCTGAAGGTTACTGGAAGCATCTACCTGCACTGCGATCCCACCGCGAGCCATTTTTTGAAGCTCCTCATGGATTCCGTCTTCGGTGTGAAGATGTTTAGGAATGAAATAGTCTGGAAACGGACTTACGCTCACGGCTCTGCACGGCGGTATGGCCCTGTTCACGACGTCATTCTTTTTTACACAAAGGGCAATGATTACACCTGGACAGGAATTGGGGCTGCCCACGATCCCGATTACATGGCAAAGCACTTCACTCTCGCCGACATCGACTCCCGGCGCCGATTTCAGCCCATCTCATTGACCGGGCCGGGAACGACGCGTGGTGAGAGCGGCAAGCCGTGGAGAGGAATAGACCCGACGATAGTCGGCAGACACTGGGCGTTGCCAGGCGCCGTGCTCCGTCAATGTGGCATTGATGAAAGCCTATCCGTCCAGAGGAAGCTAGATAATCTGGATGAAGCCGGCATGATCTACTGGCCCCAGAAGCTAGGGGGCACGCCTCGATTGAAATGGTTCCTCGATGAGCTCAAAGGAGCTTCCTTAACGGACAACTGGATTGACATCAATCCCGTCTCCGCCCAGGCAAAGGAGCGGCTTGGCTACCCGACGCAGAAGCCCGAGTCGCTGCTAGAGCGGATTATCAGAGCCAGCAGTAACGAGGGCGATGTTGTGCTCGATCCTTTCTGCGGCTGCGGAACGACGGTCATTGTGGCGCAGCGGCTGGGGCGCAGATGGCTTGGCATCGACATCTCGCATCTTGCCGTAGGGCTCACAAGGCGTCGGCTTGAAAGCGCTTTCGGCGAGAATGTAGGGCAGGAGTTTGACATCATCGAGGAGGCCTCTGTGCCCGACGCGACAAGTCACGCTGGGCAAAACTCATCTGCAGAATGTTGGAGCAGTATCACCTGATATGATAGGCTATATATGAAAGGAGGATCGGAGATGGGCAAGGATAAGAAAACAGCCCTAATCACCGGAGCGGCAAGAGGTATCGGCAAGGCCATAGCCATGCGGTTCGCGAGTAGCGGGGTAAACGTCGTGATATGCGACTTGTTAGATGACGTTATGAGCGAGACCAAGAGCGAGCTCGAGGCGCTTGGCTCAGAGACAATGACCTTTAACTGCGACGTAACGGATTCTGAGAAGGTCGCGGCTATGGTCAAAAGTGTTGAGAGCCACTATGATGGCCTCGACATCTTGGTCAACAACGCGGGCATCACTTCGGACAGGCTCTTGATGCGCATGACCGACGATGATTGGGGAAAAGTGCTGGCCGTGAATTTGACTAGTGTTTTCAATTGCACCAGGAGTGTTATACGTGGTATGTTGTCACGTAGATATGGTCGAATAATTAGCATTAGCTCTGTTATAGGGTTAATGGGCAATGCCGGACAGGCAAATTATGCGGCAACAAAAGCTGCTATTATCGGTTTTAGTAAGAGTGTGGCAAGAGAGGTAGCGGCACGAGGGATAGCTGTAAATGTAGTTGCGCCGGGTTATATTGATACGCCCATGACGCAAGCCTTGCCAGAAAAGGCGAAGCAACAGCTGTTTGATATGGTCCCGATGCGGAAGCTCGGGACACCAGAGGATGTAGCAAGCGCGGTGTCATACTTGGCCTCAGACGAGGCGGCATATATCACCGGGCAGGTCATAAATGTCAATGGTGGCATATATATGTAGCGTGTATTGGCATACTTTTATTCTTTATGGTTTTTTTGGGTCATCAGGAGGTAGATCAGCATGGCATTCAATGAGGACGAGGTTCTCAATACGATAGCAAACAAACTGAATGTTAAGAGGGAGCGTCTGGGCATGGACGCGTCGTTTAAGGACGATCTCGGCGCAGATTCTCTGGAACTGGCCGACCTGATTATGGAGTTTGAGGACAGTTTCGACATCAAGATCTCCGAAGAGGATGGTGAGAAGCTCACAACCGTCGGAGAGGCGGTTAACTATATTAAGGGTAGCGTAGAGGCTGCCGGCTAGGATATAGTAAATCGGGAGTTTTAGCGATTTCTTGGGTTGAGGCGCCTGCCTAGGCCGGCTCCTCCACCCTTGCTGCTTGGTTCATCTCCATGGGTGATCGCTGCGAACATCGGCTAGTTGAGTATGGAGCCGTAGTCGATATGGGTTCCCGGGATCTAGCGCATTCAACGTTGGAAAAAGAGCTTAGGGTGATGTTTTGGATTTAGAAAGACGGGTTGTAATAACCGGAGTGGGCGTTGTTTCGCCCGTGGGGATAGGTGTCGAAAACTTTTGGGATTCTCTCACTTCTGGGCGGAGCGGCATCGGCAGAATCACGAGATTCGATCCGTCAGAGTGCGCCTCGCAGGTTGCAGGAGAGGTTAAGGATTTTGACCCACTCAACTATCTGAAGCCGAAAGAGGTTTCGAAGCTCGGAGCCTTCATTCACTATGCTGTGGCTGCTGCCAGAGAGGCGAAAGAGGACGCGGGGCTCACGATTGACTCGACTAACAATGAGCGTGTTGGTGTCCACATAGGCGCCGGCATCGGCTGTATGCCGACGTTTGAGCTGCAACACAAGAGGATGCTTGATCGGGGGCCGAGTCGCGTTTCACCGTTCTTTATTCCGAAGCTAATCATAAACATGGCGTCGGGATATGTCTCCATTCTATTCGGGGCAAAGGGCCCAAATTCTGCTGCGGTCTCCGCATGCGCGACTGGGCTGCACTCAATTTGTGAGGCCTACTACATGATTCGCTGTGGAGATGCGGACGCGATGTTTAGCGGCGGAGCCGAATCGGTCATCACTCCACTTGCAGTTGGAGGCTTCTCTTCAATGAAGGCTCTTTCAACGCGCAACGGTGAGCCGGAGAAGGCGAGCAGGCCATTTGACAGAGACCGGGATGGCTTTGTAATCGCGGAGGGCGCCGGAGTTGTCGTGCTCGAAAACCTCGAGAGTGCTGTAGCCCGCGGGGCCAGAATCTATGCCGAACTACTTGGCATTGGGATGACTTCCGACGCTTATCATGTGACGGCGCCTGAGCCGAGTGGTGATGGCGCAAGGAGAGCCATGACGGTCGCGATCAAGAACGCCGGGCTGATTCCCGAAGAAATAGAGCATGTGAATGCGCACGGCACATCGACACCGTTGAACGACAAGATGGAGACAATGGCGATTAAGTCTGCACTGGGAGAACATGCCTACAAGGTTCCGATAACGGCGATTAAGTCCATGGTCGGGCATCTACTAGGAGGCGCAGGCGGTGTAGAAACGGTGGCGTGCATATTGACGTTAAATAACGGCATTATTCCACCGACAATCAATTCGGAGAATCCAGACCCGGAGTGCGATTTGGACTATGTGCCGAATACTGCAAGGAAGCAAGACGTGCGCATAATCTTGAGCAATTCGTTCGGCTTCGGAGGCACCAACGCCTCTGTAGTCTTCAAGAAGTTTGAGGATTAAGCGAGCCATTGCGGATATTACGCCCAGCATTCTTGCTTGAACTTCGGGTGGCGAAGGACTGATGGTTGCACCTCGCGATATTATTGACGCAAAGGTGTTTGCTATGCAGAAGAAGTTGGGCATGAAGTTCAACGACCCGACTCTTCTTGAGCGCGCCTTGACCCACACATCGTACAGCAATGAGATAAATGCCCCGCCTTGTGCCAATAACGAGAGAATGGAGTTTGTTGGCGACGCCGTACTAAAGCTGGTCATGTGCGACTATCTTTACCGTCGGTACCCAAATGTTAGGGAGGGTGATTTGACCAAGGTCCTCTCATACGTTGTGAGCGATGTCGTTTTGGCGGAACATGCGAAAAGTGAGTTTCTGAACGAAGCTCTGCTGCTTGGGAAGGGCGAGGAAATGACAGGCGGCAGAAAGAAGGTCTCGATTCTCGCAGCTTCATTTGAGTCGATAATCGCGGCGATTTACTTGGACCAGGGATTGCCTGAGGCCGGAAGGTTCATCATTGCGAAGCTCAAAAACCAGATTGAGTTTGCGGTTGCGCACAAGGACAGGCTCAATTACAAATCCCTCGTTCAGGAGTTTTGTGTTCACAAGTTTGGCGTGAGCCCATCTTATCGGGTAACGGCCGAGATCGGCCCGCCGCACGATCGGGTGTTTGAGGTAGAGCTGCTTATTGACGACAAGGTCTGGGGTTCGGGCTCAGGCCGAACGAAGCGGGATGCTGAGCAACACGCGGCGAAGTCGGCTGTTCAGCAACTCGAGACATCTCTGGGCGTGGAGCTCTAATGTTCGATAGCCTTTCGCTCAGACTTCAATCCGTCTTCAGGAAACTGAAGAGCAAAGGAACTCTCTCCTCAAAAGACGTCTCCGTCGCAATGCGCGAGGTGCGCCGCGCGCTCCTTGAGGCGGACGTCAACTACAAAGTAGTGAAAGATTTTGTGGCAGGGGCGCAGGAGCGCGCGATTGGCTCTGGCATACTCTCTGGGTTGAACCCGGGACAGCAGGTCGTCAAGGTTGTTCATGATGACCTCGTGCGCCTTCTCGGGGAGAAGGTTGCCAAGCTGAAGGTCGCGAGCAATCCACCGACGATCATCATGCTCGTTGGCCTACAAGGATCGGGCAAGACAACAGCCTGCGCAAAACTCGCAAGGCTTGTCAAAATGGCCCATAAGTATCCGATTATGGTTGCCGGCGATATCTACAGACCGGCCGCAATAGACCAGCTTGAGAAGCTAGGGCGAACGCTCGAGATAGAGGTCTTCTCCCGTGGTAAAAAGGACCCGGTTGCCACATGCGACCAGGCAGTTAAGTATGCGAAGAAGAAGGGCTGGGACACTGTGCTCATCGACACAGCGGGCCGTTTGCATATTGACGATGTTCTAATGCAGGAGCTTCGGTCGATAAAGAAAAAGGTCAATCCCACCGAAATTCTCCTCGTGTCGGATGCAATGACGGGACAAGACGCCGTGAACATCGCCTCAAGCTTCGACGAGAAATTGGGCATTGATGGCGTGATCTTGACAAAAATGGACGGCGACTCGAGGGGCGGGGCTGCGCTCTCCATACGCGCGGTCACCGGCAAGCCGATAAAACTCATCGGAACCGGCGAGAAGCTCGAGATGATTGAGCAGTTTCACCCGGATAGGATGGCCTCGCGGATACTGGGCATGGGTGACGTTCTAACGCTCATTGAGAAGGCCGAGAAGGCGATGAGCAAGAAGGAGGCGGAAGAACTTGAGAAGAAGCTGAGGCGCGATGAGTTCACGCTTGATGATTTTCTCAACACGATAAAGCAATTGAGGAACATGGGACCTCTTGAGCAGTTGCTTGAGATGATTCCCGGCATGGGTAAGCTCAAGGCGTTGAAGAACTTTGAGTTTGACGAGAGTGAGGTTGGCCGTGTGGAGGCCATCATCAGTTCGATGACGAAGCAGGAGCGAGTCAACCATGCAATCTTAAACGGCAGTCGGCGAAGAAGAGTTGCCGGAGGTAGTGGCACATCTGTTCAGGAAGTGAATGCGCTGATGAAACAGTTTGCCCAAGTCAGGAAAATGATGAAGCAGATGAAAAGTAGAGGCGGCAAACTCGGTGGGATGGGCATTCCACCTGGCTTTCTGAATGGTTGATTTCTGCAAATCTTCGTATATTATCTTTTGGCATTAGAGGAGTTACATTAGGCACAGTTTGTCTCGATTGGCGCAATCTGTTTGCAACTTTCGATTTCGGAGGGATTGAATGGCAGCTAGGATGCGGCTATCCCGTATGGGAAAGAAAAAGAAGCCGTTTTACAGGATAGTGGTCTGCGATTCGCGGGCGCCTCGGCAGGGCCGTTATGTTGATTTACTGGGGACTTACGATCCCTTGCAGGAGCCATCGGCGATAAAGATAGACCATGAAAAGGCTCGCTATTGGTTCAGTAAAGGGGTTCAGCCGTCTGATACCGTCAAGCGGTTACTGAGAGTAACTGGCTTTTACAGGCAAGATGATGGGAAATCAGACAAGGCAGAGCAGAATATTTCTGGTTAGGGTTCTTAAAAAGGCCTTTCATTGTTACCTGCAAGATTGACATTGAGCGCGAACTCTAGGTCGGAGGGAGTCTGATGAGAGAATTAATCGAGCAGATTGCTAGGGCTTTGGTTGATGATCCGGAGCAGGTAGAGGTTACTGAGATCTCTGGAGAGAAGACGTTAGTTCTTGAGCTTCACGTTGCGCAGCAGGACTTGGGCAAAGTAATTGGCCGGGAGGGACGAACTGCTAAGGCGATGCGGACCGTACTGGATGCCGCGTCGAAGAAAGTTGGGAAGAGAGCAGTTCTGGAGATCGTGGAGTAAGATTTCCGGCGACTTTGGTCTGTAAGATAAGAAACTGCCCAACATGCTCGCTAAAGCAGCAGGCGTGTGGGCCGCTTGCGCAAGAGTCGATATTGGGCAGACGCCTGACCGCTACCCAACTACCTGGCATTTCTGACAATCGAATGAATCCCGATTTCTGCACAATAGGAATAATCGTTCGCCCGAGGGGAATCAAGGGCGAGCTCAAGGTCATGCCGCTGACGGATTTCCCGGAGCGATTCATATCTCTTCGCGAGGTCTTCCTTGAGCCACCTGACGAGCCTATTCGCAAGGTGATACAGAACGTCTGGCAGCACAAGAACGCCTTCATCGTGCGGTTTGAGGGCATAGATTCTATCTCGGCGGCAGAGCCTCTGGTCAAGAAATATATCCGCATTCCGGTTGAAAAGCTTAGGCCTCTTGAGAAGGGCCAGTATTACTGGCATGACCTCACGGGGCTTGACGTGATTGACGATGAATATGGCGCGTTAGGAAAGGTAGAGCGGGTTTTCCGGGCGGGCGAGAGTGGGAACGATGTGCTGGTTGTGATAGGCGATTCTGTGGAGCGACTCATTCCGATGATTGACGACGTGGTGCTGGATGTGGACCTCGAGCGAGGAACTATGCGAGTCCGATTGCCCGAGGAGATCTACAATGCTTGAGGCGCACGTCATCACTCTATTTCCTGATATGTTTGAGTCATTCCTCTCGTGCTCATTCGTTGAGAGAGCACAGAAGAAGCAGGCCATGTCCGTTATTCTCCATAATCTTCGGGATTTTACCCATGACAAGCACAACAGCGTCGATGACGAGCCCTTCGGTGGTGGCCCGGGTATGGTCTTGATGCCGGGACCCATTTTCGAGGCCGCAGAAAGCATCAGCGAATCGCCGGATGTGGAGAGCGTTGTTCTGATGACGCCACAGGGCGCGCTCTTGACGCAGGATAGAGCGGCCGAGTTTGCCCAGAAGAAGCGTATCATTGTAATATGCGGGCGCTATGAGGGCGTGGATGAGCGAGTGAGGGAGTACCTCGTAACGGATGAGGTCTCGATCGGGGATTACGTTCTTGCAGGTGGCGAGTTGCCCGCAATGGTCTTTTTGGAGGCGATATCTAGGCTGGTGCCGGGCGTTGTCGGGTGTGAAGAATCGACATTTGACGAATCACATAGCTTTGCTATGCTTGAATATCCTCAATATACGAGGCCAGCTAAGTTTCGGTCCTGGAAGGTTCCAAAGGTGCTCGTTTCCGGGGACCATGAGGGCGTTCGGCGTTGGCGCGCGCGCCAATCGCTTCTGCGGACTTTTTTAAGGCGTCCTGACCTTCTTTGTGGTGTTCAGAAAGACGGGTTTCGAGAGGAGATGAGAATTAGGCTTACGCTTGCGCTGGGCGATAATTAGACGTTTAATTAAAGAACATAATTTGACACGGGGGTGATACAGGTTGAACCGGATTAACTTCGTAGAGCAGGAGTACTTGAAAGAGGAGATGGCCGAAATCGCAATCGGCGACACAATTCGTGTCTATGTGAAGGTCAGAGAGGGCGACAAAGAGCGGTTACAACCGTTTGAAGGTCTTCTAATTGGGCGGAGTGGCGACGGCGCTAGAGAGACTATTACAGTCCGAAGAACTACGCACGGTGTTGGGGTGGAGAGAATCTTCCCATTGCACAGCCCGAACATCGCCAAGATTGCCGTCAAGCGAAAAGGCGAAGTCAGAAGAGCCAAGCTATATTTCATTAGAAAATTGCGAGGCAAGGCCGCGAGGGTTAAAGAGAAAAGGAGAACCCGGCCGGCCGCAAGGGGCAAGTGAATTGGTTGAAAGCAGGAAACTCGCCCTGTATCCCGGGACATTCGATCCTATAACGCTTGGGCATCTTGACCTAGTGCGTCGAACGCTTTGTATTTTCGACGAAATCGTCATCGGTATCGCTCGGAATACGAGTAAGAGCACGACCTTTTCGGTTGGGCAGCGGCTCGTGATGTTGAACAACTCTCTGGCAGAGACGGGACTAACGCCGTTCACGAAGGTAGATGTGTTCGATGGACTGACAGTTGAGTTCGCAGCTGGAATCGAGGCGTCGGCCATTGTCAGGGGTATAAGGGCCATTGCGGATTTTGAGGCGGAGTTCCAAATGACGCTGATGAATCGTAATCTGAAGAATCGGATAGAGACAGTTTTTCTAATGCCTAGCGAGCAGTACTCTTATGTCAGCTCGAGCCTCGTCAAGGAGATTGCGGGTCTGGGTGGAGACGTGAGCAATCTCGTGACTCCATGTGTGCTTTCTGCTCTTAAAGAGCATTTCTCTCAGGACTAGGTGGGGGTTCATGCAGTCATATAATCGCTCGGACCGCGTTGCACATCAGATTCAGCGGGAGGTCTCGGAGCTCCTTCTTAGAAAGGTCAAAGACCCCAGGGTCCAGTTCGTTACGATCACGAGGGTCCTCACCTCGCCAGACCTTCGACAGGCTAGGGTATTTTTCAGCACACCTCGGATGTCCGAGGACATGGACAAGGATGTGCTGGAGGGGCTAGAGAGCGCAGCGGGTTTCATAAGAAGCTCCCTTGGGAAGCGGCTCAGCATGAGGCGGGTCCCTGAGATAGAGTTCAAGCTAGATGTGCAGTATGAGCAAGCACTCAAGGTCTCGGACACCATTGCGATGATTGAGCGAGAGAAGCAAGAGAAGCGGGAGCGCGAAAGCAAAGAGGAGAATGCTCTTGAGAGAGCCGTTGCGGCCGTGCGTAACTGCAGAAGAATCGGCGTCGTCTCACACGTCGATCCTGACGGTGATTCCACCGGTTGCATAATAGCGTCATTGCTTCTGCTAAAAGCGCTCGACAAGGAGGTCATTTTACTTCAGGAGCAGGCTATTCCCAAGATGTACGAATTCTTGCCCGGTTTCTCATTGCTTAAGACGGAACTCCCGTCTTCTGCGTTCTCAGAACAGGACGACCTTGACTGCACTCTAGTCCTTGATTGTCCAAGTCTCGAAAGAGCATCCTGGAGCCGCGGCGACTCATATAAATCAGCCGGGACATTGATCAACATCGATCACCACAAAGACAACAGCTATTTTGGGCGTATAAATCTCGTCGATGGGAGCGCCTCGTCTGCGGCAGAGATTCTCTATGGCATAATTGATGCCATGGACCTTGGGGACGATGCTTCCATAGGGGCAAATATCTACACCGCAATGTTCACCGACACCGGGTCATTTTCGTATTCGAACACGACACCTGAATCACTTCGGATTGCGGCGAGGCTGGTCGAGGCTGGGGTTGACGTCTCATACTTGGCACGCAACCTCCGTAGCGATTTTACAATGAAGCGTCTTGCATTTCTGGGCAGAGTTTTATCGACAGTTCAATCAAACGAGGACAATTCGATTGTCTGGCTTCTTGGCACCGAAGCGATGAGGCGCGAGACGGGTTTTTGGGGATCTACAGAGCAATTTGCGAATCATGCGATGAGGATTCGTGAGGCGCAAGTTGGCATGTTATTTCTTGAGGAGGAGAGCGGCAAATATAAGGTCAGCATCCGTTCGAGGGGGTTGATCGACGCCGGTCAATTGGCAGCTGGGTATGGTGGTGGAGGCCATGCTAAGGCGGCCGGTTGCAGGATTAACGGGAGCTTTGATGAGGTCCTCTCGGGGATGGTTCGGACGATAGAGCTCGGGCTTGAGGAGGCGGCTGGCTCAAATGGGCCAGTTTTAGCAGATCGAAGTTAGTATCGAGGGCAAGTGAGGATTCAGACTCTGCTCGCGAATTACTGCTATCTGATGAGGCCATCTTTGGTCCAGACACAAGGAGAGATGATTTGAAGACAAACTCAACGGATAGGAACCCAGGCGAGCCATTTGGCTTGCTTAACATATCGAAGCCTAGGGGCAAGACCTCATTTGAGATAATTGGCCAGATGAGGAAAGTGCTCAGGATAAAAAAAGTAGGGCACTCGGGCACTTTGGACCCGATAGCCAGCGGCGTTCTTCTGGTCTGCGTTGGCAGAGCTACCCGCTTGCTTGATTACCTAATGGACCTGCCGAAGTCATACGTGGCGTGGGTGAAGCTCGGAGTAACGACCGATACGCTTGATTCTACGGGGAAGGTCCTTGAGGTCCGGGATATCCCTGAATTCGAGCCGGATGAATTAGAGGCAGTTCTCGACGAGTTTCGAGGGAAAATAATGCAAACGCCTCCGATGTTTTCCGCAATAAAGCGTGACGGCAAGAAACTATATGTCCTGGCCCGACAGGGCGAACAGATAGACATTGAGCCGCGCCCGGTGACTTTGCACGATCTCGAATTGCTCTCCCAATCAAGATCAACGTTGAAGCTAAGCATCCACTGCTCGAAAGGAACATACGTGAGATCGCTCTGCGCTGACATAGGCGAGAGACTTGGCTGCGGAGCCCATGTTTTCAGTTTGCGAAGAACCAGCATCGGCCAATGGGATGTCGAGGACGCAATTCCATACAGCAAGGTGTTTGCGCTTGGTCGAGAGCAGGTAACCAACATGCTTGAGCCTATCGAGAAGATACTGCCCAGCTTTGCGCAAGGCGAGGTCTCACCTCTTGCCGAGCGCTACGCTCTCAATGGTCTCTCAATCGACATGGACCAGATGAGATGCACAACTGATCTTGAAATCGGCGATCCGGTTGTGCTCAGGACTTGGCGCGGAACCCTCATCGGTGTTTTCAGGGCGAAGAGGCCATCGCCAGATGATCTCTCTCGACGACCTAGTCTTCCGATGGTGCTCCGGCCGGAAAAGGTGCTTCTTACCAGCAGACCCGCGAAGAAATACCGGGCGCCTAATAGAAGGCGAAGCTCTCCATCGAAGAAGGGCTATTACTCGGGGAGGGGCGAGGGTCGCTACACCGGGTCAGGCAACGATCGCGCTCATAATCGAGGCAGAGACTAATATCTCGGAAATGCAAACGGTTTCGTAACGAAAGGTAGTGTAAATGGAAGTAGAACAGACTGTATCTTGGGGAGTAGCCTTCTTGGCGGGGCTGGCTAGCTTCTTCTCGCCTTGCGTTCTGCCCCTTGTCCCATCGTATCTAGCTTTTATCACGGGTCTTTCACTTACTGAGCTGAAAGATGAGAAGAAGTCATTCAGGATCAGAAGAACAACGCTCATAAACACGCTTTGCTTCATACTTGGCTTCAGCACGGTATTCGTCGCGCTGGGCGCCGGAGCAAGCAAGATCGGCGAGCTGCTGCTGACGCACATGGACATTATCGGCAAGGTAGCCGGCGTCATCGTCGTCATCTTTGGTCTCTATGTCATGGGTATCTTGAAGCTGAACTTTTTGAGCAAGCACAAGCAGATGGAGGTCTCCAGCAAACCCACCGGTTATATCGGAGCATTCCTCGTTGGGCTGGCCTTCGCCTTTGGCTGGACACCGTGCGTCGGGCCGATACTGGGGGCGATCCTCCTATACGCCAGTCAGTCAGGCCGGATGTCAGAGGGCATCTACCTCCTTATCTTTTACTCACTCGGCATGGGCATCCCCTTCCTTCTCACGTCGCTTGCAGTCGACTCCGCGCTCGGCTATTTCACCAAGATCAAAAAGCACATGCGCACGATAAACATCTGCGCCGGCATCCTCTTGATCCTCGTTGGCGTAATGATCTTCACCGGCTCGCTCTCGACGATCATCAATGAATACTTGGTCCCGGATTTCGGTGACGAGGAGTTCATGGACGAGGAGATGCCTCCACCTATTGAAGACGAAATGGGGCAGTTTGAGGGGGATTCCACATCATCTCCAGGCTCTGCCGCAACTGTGGCGCCATGACAATGACGCACAAGCGCTCGATGCGAACGCTCAAGACCGCAGCTTGCGCAATCATTCTGTTCGTTTTTGCATCGTGTTGCGCGGCAAGTCTAGTCAAAGGCTCCGGCCGCAGCTCGATAACTGACGCCTCGGGAAAGCGGGTTAGGGTGCTATTGGATGCCAAGAGGATTGTGTCCTTGGCGCCAAATATCACCGAGATTCTCTTTGCGCTCGGTCTGGGCGAGCGCGTTGTTGGAGTTAGCAGCTTCAGCAATTATCCACCGGCTGCGAATGCTCTTCCGAATGTCGGAGGCTTTTCGAGTCCGAACTTGGAGGCAATCGTCAGCCTCTCGCCGGACATCGTAATCGCTACGATGGATGGGAATCCTAAGCGCGAGGTTGAGAAGCTCAGAGCGCTTGGGATACAGGTCTTCTGCATATTTCCGAATGATATTTCGGGGTTGATCAAGTCGATAGACCTGCTGGGGCAGGTCCTAAGCTGTGGGGACGCGGCGCGCGAGCTGAGCGACAATATCCAATCCTATATCGCTCTTTTGAAGCGGAAGGCGGAGACACTCGTCAAGGCCGGCAGGTCGCCGAAGGTCCTGGTGGCGCTTGACTACAAGCCGATCATAAGCGCAAGTGGGCAGACCTTTCTGGGCCAGCTTGTGGCAATTGCCGGGGGAACCAACATCATCGGAGACTCACCACTACGCTATCCCAAGGTCAGCCTTGAGGCAATTGCAGCGGCAGCTCCTGACGTCATCTTGCTCACAGGACACGGCAGTCAGAAAACGCTGCTGAAGGAACTTCGTGAATCAAAGAGATGGAGGAGCATCCCGGCCGTCAAGAATGGCCGAGTTCATCTTCTCGATCCTGACCTAACGACCCGTCCGGGACCAAGAACCCCCGGGGGACTTAGGGAGATATTCTCCAAACTCTTCCCAGAAGAAGTCGAATAGACCAACGGCTTGACGATTCACGCATCAAAAAACATTTTAGCAGGAGGGTTAAGGGCAATGGCAAAACTTAAGATCAAAGCCACGGCCATGGGCATGCCGATGAGCTGTGTGGTCGTAACCTCTTATGAGCCTAAGCGCGGCGGAAACATGATCACACTCGCATATTGCGCTCCGGTGAATGCTGACCCGCCATTGATAGCTATTTCGGTCAGACCAAGCAGATACTCATACGCTCTCATCAAGAATGAGAGAGAATTCGCAGTGAACGTCCCTTTTGCGGAGCAGGCGAGGGAGGTGGACTTAGCCGGCGTGATCTCCGGAAAAAACGTGGACAAATTTGACCTCTTGAAGCTGACAAGAGCCGATGCGAGCATTATCAAGGCGCCGCTAATAAAGGAGTTCCCGATAAACATCGAGTGCAAGGTGATGGACTGTCTTGAGCTTCCCACACATCATCTCTTCATTGGTGAAGTCCTTGCCGTCCACGCGGACGAGGCGATCGTTACGGAAGGAAACGTGTTGGCAAGTGACGCAATCCCTCTGATGATGTTCTGGAACCACAACTACTTTAGCATTGGGGAGAAGCTCGGCGACTTCGGATTCTCAAAGAGATAGGTTAGGCAAGAAGTTGGAACTCGGCGGACAACCTGTAGGGGCAGGCCTTAGAAGCTGCCCGAATATACGAATGGGAGGAGAACAAGCCCCGCCCCTACAAGATGTAAATGCCCTTGTCCAGCTAGAATACGAGCAATATGGCAAATCCCCATGGGTGGATCGAGCTTGATATGAAGATGATTGTCCTAATGGCGATCATCGCCTCGTTGACCGCCATTCTGTCAATGATAGCGACGGGTGCGCCCACAATCACAATCTACACTGACGCCGAGGCCTATTGCTACATTGACACAATTGAGGTCGCTCTCGCGGCCCAGAACTTCGATGCTGGCGTATCTGTATCCGTTTACATTGCCCTTTTGACGCCTAAGGGATGGATTTACACGTTGGGCCCTGGCGGCTGGAGTGGCAATTTAGAGCCGTGGATCGCGGATATCTACATCCCATGCCCATTCAACATGAATCCAACGCCCCTATGGTGGCTTGAGCTGCCATGTCAAATGCCGCCCATTGAAGATGTTGGCGACTACAATTTCGCCGCGTTGCTGACGTATGCGGGGACATTCGATTTTGTGAATCCCATAAGCTATGCCCCATTTCGCATCAATGGCTCTTGCCCCGGAACCGACATCGATATGGTCTATGCCCTGGCCGGCTCATTCCTGATGGGTTCGCCTGTGGATGAGCAGTATCGTCAAGAAAACGAGGGCCCACAGCGAACAGTGGCTATCTCGGAGTTCATGATGTCCGAAGTTGAGGTTACAGAGAGACAATGGGAAGATGTAATGGGCTGGAATGAGGAAGGCTTTTCTAAAGGCGATGATTATCCGGTCAGGTCAGTTACGTGGTTTGATTGTCTGCTATTCTGCAACAGGCTCTCTGAGGCCCATGATTATGAGGCATGCTACATTATCGAGAACATCTCACAAAGCGGAGAACATATTGAATTCGCGGACGTTACGTGCGATTTCACTGCGGATGGCTACAGGCTACCCACCGAGGGCGAATGGGAGTTCGCATGCCGAGCGGGGACAACGACACGATATTATACAGGTGATTCTGACGCCTCGCTTTATCCGGCCGCGTGGCATTATGGGAGCTCTGGGTCTGTGCATCACCCGGTCGGCGAGAAGGCGCCAAGTGCTTGGGGCCTTTATGACATGCACGGTAATCTCTGGGAGTGGTGCTGGGATTGGTATGATTCGGCCTATTATGGGACAGCGCCGGACCCCGGCCTCAATCCGACAGGGCCCGGCGCCGGCGCCACCCGCGTCATTCGAGGCGGCGGCTGGAACTGCCTCCCTCGATACTGCCGCTCAGCCTACCGCAACAGCGTTACTCCGGGCCAGCGGTTTGGCAGCGTTGGCTTTCGAGTCGTGAGGCAACCATAATTGGGGTATGATGATGAAAGACTTTGATAAAGAGAGCATAACTGAGCGCGCGGAGCGACTTGACACGGCTTGCACGACGCTGTCTGAGAACTACCCAAACGCCAGGCTGAAGCTCAGGTTTGAAAGCCCCCTTCAGCTGCTCATAGCATCTATACTCGCCGCGCAATGTCGTGATGAGCGTGTCAATGAGGTAACGCTTGAGCTCTTCAGTAAATATCGGACGGTCGCGGATTTTGCCAATGCCGAAATGGAACGCCTGCAGGAGGATATCGCCAGCATTCCGCTCTTTAGGCGCAAAGCTGCCACAATAAGGAGCTGCTGCCAGACGCTAATCGAAGACCACGGAGGCGAGGTCCCGTCGGACTTAAACGCCCTGACAGCTGTCAAGGGGATTGGTCGCAAGACGGCAAACATGGTCTTGGGCAACGCGTTCGGCATACCTGCCATCATCGTTGACACCCATGTTCTTCGGATTGCCAATCGACTCGGGCTTTCGCAAGAGAGCGACAGGGACAAAGTCGAGCAAGATCTGATGAGACTGCTGCCGAAGGAGAGGTGGACGCGCCTCGGGCACCTCTTCGCGGAATTCGGACGCGAGATATGCAAGGCGCCAAAGGCCAAATGTCTTGTCTGCCCGATTGGTCGGCTTTGCCCATCACACAAGATTTTATAGGGTCAATCCGATGAGATCACAGCACGACACGTTCATACTCGAGAATATACCCATGGTCCTCGAGGACCAGGGATGTTGCTCGCTGATCCTCTCACTCCAGGCAGCCCTGAAATACCTAGGCATTCCCCTAGACTATGATTACTTAATGGGCATGTCCGGCGCGGGCTTCATGTTTTACGCCGATGAGAATAGCGAGACTAGCCTCTGGTGCGAGGCCCAACGGCACGCCCAAATCGCTCATGTGGGCGACGCTGTGGGCTTTGACACGCACACGATCTGCTGCGACAAATCGCTTTTCGACATGGACCCGGAAGGCCATTTTTACAGAATATTCGGCGCAGAAGTTGCGAAGAGCCTCAAGATAGGGCGCCCCATTCTAGCCTTCGGATGCCTCGGGAACCCAGAATGGGAGATAATCGCCGGCCTGGAAAACGGTCGCCTCCTCTGCCGGAGTATGCGCAATCCCCAGTCCGGAAGCGGCCTTGCTGACCATATCCAACCCTATGAGGTAAACACGTCATGGCCGGTTATGATGATCACTATCGGTGACATAAGGGAGCGTCTGAACGACCTTGAGGCTATTGCCAGAGCGATTAAAAAAGCGATCGATATGACTCTAAGCTCTAGGCGCATTTCTAACAATGAGTCGCGGGCAGATGCCGCGGGCTTGTCGATTATGGGTCCCGACGCCTTTGCGTTATGGGCCAAGCGACTTGCCGACAAACCGACAGCTAGAGCCATATTGGGTCACCAGAGGGTGCTTAAGACGTTACTGGACGCTCGTATCTCGCTTAAGCGATTCCTCAGGTGGGTAGGACTTCAGCAGAACGCGAAGCACACGCCGGCAGTGAAATCCATCGAGAACTGCTTCCAAGAGACGGTTGACGTCCTGATGTCAGTTGATCTCTCGCATGAGGCGATGGCAGACAGCGATTCGCGGCAGAAGGTTGTCCAAGAGATCGAATCGCTGCGCGCAATTGAGGCCTCGGCTTTCATGGCCCTTGAGGACCTTCACAAAAGCCTCTAGCTGAATGGTTGCGGGGGAGTTTTCAGGCGGTAGTGTCCCCATTTCATCCTTTTGTGACAGCTTCGTTGAAGACCGACCGATAAGATGATTCACCACAGAGACAAAGAGTTCCACAGAGATGAGGCGGAATTTGGCTCGCCGTGAACAGCTAGCAGCTTGATCATATCAGACCGCCAACTCTCTCCGCGGCTCCGTGGCAATCCACGAATGTGACGGCATCCTTTTTCTTGCCTCAGCAATATGCACGTGTTATCCATATCTGATGTATTGCTCGAGATTCCAATCGAATAAGGACACTGCATGAGGCGCTGCTTATTCTTCATCTTTCTGGGTTGCATATTATTCGGCGTCCTATCCGGCTGTCTCCATGCGAGTGATGGATACGTCTGGCCGCTTGAGAAGAGGTTCGGTTTCAGCGGGACTTTTGGCGAGTATCGGGGAAGCTGGCTTCATTCGGGCATTGACCTGAAGACTGGTGGTGTTACGGGCCTGAAAGTGCTTGCTATCGGCGATGGCGTCATCTATCGGCTGTCGGTGAAGTATCGCGGCTTTGGCAATACTCTCTATATCCGCCATCCGGACGGCCTAATATCCGTATATGCCCACCTCAAGAGCTTTGAGAACAAGACGCTGGGCCTTGAGGATATTGTCGCAAAGCGGCGAAAGGATACTGGAGAGCGCTATCCCGGCAATATATTCATCGAGATTCCCGTCAAGAAAGGGCAACTAATAGCCTATTCTGGCGAGAGTGGACTTGGCTTTCCCCATCTTCATCTTGAAATCAGGCGAGGTGAGGCGCGGCCTATTAACCCGATGTCGGTGCTTCGGCAGCGCGACCGTTCGGCGCCTGTCATCAAGAGGTTCATCCTTAGCCCGTTGGGGCCGGATTCGCTCGTTGACGGGACTCACAATGACGTCAACGTTTGGCTGAAGGACGGCGCCCGCGACGAGAACCGCTCAAAGTCTGTCCCAGTGGTTTCTGGCCGATTTCTGGTCTTGCTGAACACCTTTGACACGATTTCTGCGGGCAACCAATGCGGCGTTCACAGGATCGAGCTCCGTTTGGACAGGAAGCTCATCTATTCTATGCGCCTCGATGAGCTCGAATACGGCAAGGACAATCACCGCGCAGGCCTCGTATATGATCACCAGTATGCTCATTTCCGCCCAATGAGCTACGTCTATAACCTGCACAATAGATACGATGCTCAAAAACCAGGCGAGGTTTCTTGCCAAGACAAGGGGATACTCGACTTCTCGGAGCGTCGGGGCCTTCACATGCTTATGGTCAAGGTTTGGGACGATGCGGGAAATATGTCCAGCGCAAGGATTGAGATTAAATCAGAGGCCCAGCGCGATGAAGAGACACGGCCACCGGAGTGGCTTATTGAGCTCAATGCCCTACGCCCCCAGCCGCTTCTGGTTGAGGCATTCGACGACTTCGTCAGGATATGGAGCCAAGTGCCCAAACCAGGGCCAAATAGATATTCTGTGCCGGCGAGCGCCAAGATTGTCGCCAAATGGTCTGATGGAGAACGGCTCTCGCTTTTGCCAGCAAGTACATCGCGTGAATGGCTTTCGTTCTTATTGCCCAGTCGTGAGAAGGTTGAAGGTCAGATCGACCTACAAATCACATCTGGAGAATCGGGCGCCAAGAGCTCGCACCACCCAAATCGCTTGGTTTTCGCCGTTCCCAAGAGAGGAGGGGTGCTTGAGACAAACGACATGAAGATCGAATTTCCATCGGGCTCGTTGTATAAAGACCAGGTATTTGCCATTCACAAGATGAACGCCAAACAAACGCCCGGCTTGCCCATTGTCTATGGAGTTGTGAACAAGTTCGCTCCCGAGGGGATACCGCTCGAGCGGAAAGTAACCGTCTCATTCATCTGTCCCGATGACCTTCCGGACAGGGATATGGCCCGTTGCGGCGTCTATGAATACAACCCGAAGAAGAGAACATGGAGTTACAAGGACAACCAATCTGCCGGCCCAAGGACGGTTGCGGCCGACGTGCGCTACCTATCTGTCTTCGGCCTATTGGTGGACAAGGTGACCCCTCGCATAAAACTGCAAAGGCCCAAAGACCGCGACTCCCTCAAAGGCGGTTCCAATCGCCTCGTTGTCAAGATATCGGACGTCGGCTCTGGGATAGACTACCGCAAGACGACCGCCACGATAGATGGCGTGCCAATCGACGTGGAATATGATCCGGATCGCCTAACGCTGAAGGGGTGGTTTAACCTGCGGCGACTTGAGGGAAAGCATGTCATCTCGATCATCGCAACCGACAAAGCAGGCAACAAGAAAGAGCTGAAGAGGACCTTCTAGCCCTACATGCCAACGGCGGCGCTATTTCCGCTGGAGCGCACGCAGCATCCGGTCGGCAAGCAGCAGCGATTCCACCATACTCGTCGCGTCGGCAAACCACTTTCCGGCAATATCATTGGCTGTCCCATGCGAGACTGACACCCGAACGACCGGCAGTCCAACGGTTACGTTGACAGCGTGCTTGAAGTCGGCCATTTTCACAGGAATCAAGCCCTGATCATGGTACATTGCGAGTATCGCATCGAACTTCGCCGCCGTGGACGGGACAAAGACGGTGTCCGCGGGAAATGGGCCCTGAACGTCAATACCCTCCGCTCTCGCCCTTTTGATGGCCGGCATTATCGCCTCGAGCTCCTCGCTTCCGAAAACGCCCTCCTCTCCGGCGTGGGGATTCAGCCCACAGACAGCGATCTTCGGCCTTGCGACGCCAAACAACCTCGTCAAGGTGCGCTCAGCGAGAAGTATGAGGCGCAAGACGTTCTCCGTCGTAACTTTTGGAGCGACGTCGGCAAGGGCGATGTGCGTTGTGAGCAGGAAGATACGCAAACTGCCGCTGACAAACATCATGGCGTAATCGCGAACGCCCATTGCGCTCGCGATGAGACCGGTGTGACCTGAGAATTTGAAGCCGGCGTCACAAATCGCCTTCTTGGAGACCGGCGCCGTTGCCAGAGCAGAAACCGAGCCATCCTTGCAGAGCTCAATCGCGGCAAGAATGTACTCAATCGCCGCTTTGCCGGTGAACATATCCGGCTTTCCATAAACCAGGGCATCTCGCTCAACGTTCGCAAGATCGAGCACGCAAAGGCTCTTAGGACTGTCATGGACAAGTCTTAGAACCTGTGCCACCTCATCCCTGCCTATCGCTTTGAGATCAATATTCAAGCCCATATCCGACGATACGGCCTGAAGCAACGCCAGATCGCCAACTACGAATAGCCGAAGTGATACTCCTCGCGCAAGCAGCTCGGCATGCGCCTTTAGTACAACCTCGGGCCCGATCCCGGCAGGATCGCCCATTGTTATGGCTATGATTTGATCGCTCATCTCACAACAGGAATCATGAACGTCTATTCAAATTGAATCGGACATACTAGGGGCGATTTGCTGAATCGCCCCCCATCCAAAATGTCGCGACTTCTTATGCCAAGAACTTCTCCAGTATGTCGTCCAGCGTGGGACTCCCAATCTCCTGAAGCTCGTAGCCAACCCGCATCGCCGGCTTGTCTATCTTGATCAACTTGCCCAGATCAATCGGCGTGCCTATCAAGACGAGGTCGCAAGGCGTCTTGTTCACCGTCTCCTCGAGGTCCTTGATCTGCTCGGGAGAATAGCCCATCGCCGGAAGAAGCGTGCCGACTTCCGGATACTTCTTAAACGTCTCGCGGATTGTCCCAACGCAGAACGGCCTGGGGTCAACGATCTCGCTCGCGCCATGATGCTTGGCCGCCATGACCGCCGCGCCGTATTTCATCTCGCCATGAGTCAGCGTCGGGCCATCCTCAACGCAGAGGACTCGCTTGCCTCGTATCATCTCGGGATTATCAACAAAGAGAGGCGACGCCGCCATGACAATCTGCGCCTTCGGGTTGATCTCAGCAGCAGTCCGCAGAACGGACTCAATGCCCTCAGGCTGGGCAGTAACGACCTTGTTGACGACTAGAACGTCCGCCATTCGAAGGTTTGTTTCCCCGGGATGATACCGCATCTCGTGTCCGGGCCGGTGGGGATCAAGGACCACGATGTGAAGGTCCGGCTTCGCGAATGGGATGTCGTTGTTGCCGCCGTCCCAAAGGATTATGTCCGCCTCCTTCTCAGCCGCCTCGAATATCTTCTCGTAATCAACTCCGGCAAAGACAACCGTGTCGTTCTTGATGTGCGGCTCGTATTCCTCTCGCTCCTCAATCGTGCATTTGTGCTTGACTAGGTCATCAAGAGAGCCGAAACGCTGAACGGCCTGCTTCGCAAGATCGCCATAAGGCATGGGATGCCTGATGGCCGCAATTTTCTTTCCATGCTTGCGCAAAATAGCGCTCACCCTTCGGGTAGTCTGGCTCTTGCCGCAGCCAGTCCGAACTGCGCAGACAGCAACCACCGGCTTTTTTGTCTTCAACATGCTCTTATTCGTGCCAAGAAACATGAAATCGGCCCCAGCAGCCATCGCCCGTGACCCGGCGTGCATCACGCGCTCGTGCGTCACATCGCTATATGAAAAAACGACAACATCGATCTTTTCGTCGGCAATCAAACGCTCAAGCTCGTCCTCAGCATAGATCGGAATCCCGTCATTATAGGGGCTTCCCGCCAGCTCTTTGGGGTATTTCCGGCCATCGATATTCGGTATCTGGGTCGCCGTAAAGCAGACAACATCATACTCGTCATTGCCCCTGAAGTGGACGTTGAAATCGTGAAAATCTCTGCCAGCTGCGCCCATTATCAGGACTCGCTTCTTAATCATCTCTCTCCCTCTGCTCTTGATTCTAAATTGACATAATCTCAAGCTCTAGAACAAGCCCGGCAAGTATCCTGCCTCATTAAACTCCCGTGTCAAGCGTCCACAGCCAATGAATCTAAGTGGCTTGCGTCGGCTATAGCTCCGCAACCTGAACATTCATTGTTTTCAGGTCAAGAATGACCACCGTCGCTCGTTTTGTGAGATAGCCACAGCACTCCCCGGGATTGATAAGCAAGGCCTCCCTGTTGTCCACTCTCATCCTATGCGTATGCCCGTGGATTACGACATCGTAGTCTCTGGACCGAGAAACCGACTCGATGAAATCCTGATGATGAAATACAAGTATCCGCCGCTCATCAAGATCAAGTTCAAGATAACGCTCATGAAGTTCGGCAATGCCGTCAAAGGCCTCAGTGAGGGCCGGATGATCGCCGTCGTTATTGCCAAAAACGCCCTTCATAGGACACTTTAGGGCCGAAAATGGCCGCGCGGTAAAAGGTGAAATGAAGTCCCCTGCGTGAATGACCTGAGAGACTTTCTCTTTGTTGAAAAAATCGACCGCCTTGACGATGTTCGGCAGAAAATCATGCGTGTCAGCAACAATCCCTATTCTCACTCGACCGACCCATCCTGCACAGATGCTCTAGTTATCAATCTCCAAACAACCTCGACAGACTCTTAGAATATGGAGCCTTAGCTATCCCTTTCTCGGTTATTATCGCGGTCACCAAAGAATTGGGCGTTACGTCAAACGCCGGATTGCGAACAGGCACACCATCTGGCACGATCCGTCTGTCGCCAATATGAGTCACCTCATCCGCTGAACGTTCCTCTATCGGTATCATCGTCCCATCGGAGAGACTAAGGTCGATGGTGCTAAGAGGCGCGGCCACATAAAATGGAATATCGTGGCGCCACGCCAAAACCGCAACCGAGAATGTCCCGATCTTGTTGGCCACGTCTCCATTTGCAGCGATTCTGTCCGCCCCGACCACGATCTTCTGAATCTCGCCCTTTGCCATGATGCTTCCAGCCATGTTGTCCGTGATGACCGTTACGGGTATCCCGTCCTTGTGCAGCTCCCACGCCGTCAACCTCGCGCCTTGAAGAAAGGGCCTCGTCTCATCCGCCAAGACAGAAATCCGTTTGCCCGACTCAAAGGCCGCGCGGATGACGCCAAGCGCTGTTCCATAGCCCGCCGTCGCAAGAGCCCCGGCGTTGCAGTGCGTCAGAACCGTGTCTCCGTCGTTGAGCAACGAGGCGCCAAAATTCCCCATCTTGCGGTTGATCTCGATGTCCTCGGCATAAATAGCAAGCGCCTCGGCCACCAAAGCCGCGCGAATATCGTCGATCTCTCCGCCCTCAAGCTCCGACAAAAGCCCACGCATCCGCTCAATCGCCCAGAAGAGATTGACCGCCGTAGGCCTTGTTGAGGCAAGCGCCTCGAACGCCACCTGCATCTGCGCTGAAAACTCATCGTAGCTCGAAGTCCTTATCGCTTCCGCAGAGAGCGCGGCGCCCATTGCAGCCGCAACGCCTATCGCCGGGGCGCCTCGAATGACCATCGATCTGATCGCCTCGGCAACGCCCTGGTAGTTATCATAGACGTTGTAAACCTCCTTTTCCGGGAGAAGCCGCTGATCGAGCATGCTAACTCCCTCATCCAGCCATCTTATCGTGTAAAAACCTTTGTTACTTGTCATCCTAGGATCACTCCATCCCTAATCCATATTCATCGCCTAGAGAGATGAGGATAGATTCGCAATTTGCAGGCGCGCTGTCAACCGCGAGAATACTTTTCATGCGGAAGGAGCTGTCCGAGCTCGACGACCTCATCACCCGGCATCAGTCGCGGGAAATGAGGAGAAAGATCGATACACGACAAACCACGGAGGGCTCTCTCAGTCCGCCTCGGCAGATCTTATCAGTCCTTGCTCCTTTAGATAGTCTCGTATTCTATCTAAGAACATTCTACTAATTACAGCCGAGGCGAAGGGTCTTCTTGGGCTAGCGCCCTTCTTGACCCTTCGCTGAACGATTCGGCGGGTGGCAAAGTAGCAAGGTGGGCAAGTGATCAATTAGAAGACCTGGCCACGCGGAGACCGATGTTGAAGTACCGGTACCTCGGGTCGTACCTGTAGCGGGCGGCGGAACGGCAGTACCGGGCGAGGTTGTACCAGCTGCCGCCGCGTATGACCCGGCGCGAGCCACTACCAGGCCCCGTTGGATCAACACCGGGACTGCTACCATAATAGTCCTCACCGTACCAATCCGAACACCACTCCCATACATTTCCGTGCATGTCGAACAGGCCCCACGCGTTCGGCGCCTTCTGACCAACATCATGCGTCTTGCGCCGTGAATTCCCAGCATACCAACCGGCTCGGCCAAGTTCAGAATCCGAATCGCCTGTATTGAACCGAGTCGTCGTCCCTGCTCGACACGCATACTCCCATTCCGCCTCGGTAGGCAGGCGATAAATCGCGCCGCTCTGACCAGACAACTTCCCGCAGAACTCAACCGCGTCATTCCAACTTAAACTCTCGACAGGATGACTGCTGCCCTTGAAATGCGACGGATTCTTCCCCATCACCCGCTCATACTCGGCCTGCGTCACCTCGAACTTCCCAAGCCAGAAGCCCTTGGCGATCCGAACCGTATGAAGCGGCCCCTCGTTGTTAAATCGTTTTTTTTCAGACTTCGGCGAGCCCATCCAAAACTCGCCGGGCGGAATCCAAACGAACTTAATCCCGTCAAATGTCCGCTCCTCGCCGGGCTTGGAGCCCTGGACCACTTTGAATGACTCGGGGACCTGCCAGTGTTCCAACCGCTCCTCTGCCTGCCGTCTGAGCTGGTCGTCATCCTTACTGTATGGATTGCTCTCTGGGAACGCTTTCAGAAAGGAGCGCCAGACCTCGAGTTTCTCGGCCGCCTCCATAAGATCATTCTCATCGTACTGCATGGCGCGGTTGAACGCGGCTTGCATCTTGCGCTGCCATTCAGTCCATTGCTCCTTCGCCTTCTCCCTCTGCTTCAGTACGTCGTCGTATTACCTCGATACTTCCACTCGTGGCGGAGGTGGAGGGACGGCAATTGTCGCCTTTTTCTTCACGGCTTGCGCCCGCTTGGCCCAGAAATCAACCCTCTCGCCCGCAACCTTGCGGAGCTCTTTGTCCTGGTCCGAATAGGGATTCGACGCGGAAAAGCCGTCCAGAAAATTCTCCCACAGCTCAGCCCTGTCCTTGGGACCGAGATGCTCGTTCTGCTCGTAATCCAGAAGCCGTTGGAATTCATCGGCCATCTTCGCCTGCCACAAGGCCCAGTGCTTTTTGGCCTCAATCAGCTTGTCCACGTCGCCAATACGGCCGGGCTTCGGTGGAGGCGGAGGAATCACCGGAGCCGGAGACTCTGTGTCAACAGCTGCGATTCGCTCAGCTGCTTGTTTGACGGCAGGTTTCGGCTCCTCGACCGCTGAGATCGTGCTTGCTTGACTTGTGACTGTCGCTCTCGCGGGACGCACGAATCTGCGAGTAACAAGCAGAATGAGGACAATCAGGAGCGAGCCGGCGCCCAGACCCAATGCGACTGCGTTTGTTTTGAGCCAACCTTGCTGCCCGGGGACAACCCCAGGGACAGCCTGGAAAGGCCGTCCTACACCGGGCTTGAAGCGGGCGAGGCGCCATGTGTTGAAGCCTGAGCCTTTGTTGTCGATCCAGGGGATTTGTTCGGCTTGCCCACGCAGCTCTTTTATGACCGCCGCGTTCACGGTCGATTTAAGATAAGCGTCAATGCCCCCTAGGGTCAGGTCCCCATTCCTATTTAGCGCCTCAGCGGCGCCGCTTAAGGCTTGAGTAAGAAAATATGAGAAAAAGCCCCGGTTCTCGCCGGGATACTCGTAAGCAACGTGATCGGGCTTGCACGCATAGAGGACGGCGGAGAAACTGATGCCGCCGCGACCGGGCTTGGGCGTCATCGTCAAGCCCTTGCTGAACGCCGCTGAGAGTTTCGTTCCCACTCCGTCGCCTTTTGCCGCAAGCACCGGCTTGTTCCGGCAAGCGTCAACGATGATCACCTTCTTTGAGGCGCGAATGCGATCGAGCATCGAGTGGAGGTCGCCGAGCGCGAGGCAGCTCATCTGGATATTGTTCGCTGAATTGACGTTCGCCTCCTGCGTCAGAAGGTATTGCTCATTATTCTGCGTAACCCCATGACCTGAGAAGTAGAAGAAAAACGCATCCTCCGAATTGATCATCTTCGCAAGGTGCTCGAGCACTGAGGCGATGTTCGTCTTGTAGGGTTGATGGTCGGCGTCGCGGTCGCTGGATAGGTAATAGACGTTTGTCTGGTCAAAGCCACAGAATTGCGTGAGGGCGGCACCAACGCCAACGACGTCATTAACGGCTCCTTTGAGCTCGCTTATGCGGCTGGAGTTGTACTTGTTAATGCCAACGAGCAGTGCGTAGCGCTCCTCGGCAAGGCCCGCAAGCGGAACCACTATCGCCACAATTAGAATTAGGATTATGAGACCCGTTCGCTTAGTCATTCCTCGGCTCCCAGGTCACTCTCTGCCCTCCTGTATCCATTCAAGCACCAACAAGCCTCATTCTATATCAGAGCGGAACGATGTCAAAGCTCTTCGATCCCAATTCTGGCAGACGCAAGATGTGGGGCGCAGGCCTCGTGTCTGCCCATATATGGATAGACGCAGGCAAGCCACGCTTTTTCACGACCACAGATTCGACTATCGCAAAAGGTGAAGTGGAACTTGAAACATGGGCGTCATTCATGGAGACTCCTCATTGTCAAAGCGATCATTCCAAGAGGGAAGTTCTTGTGCTGCTACCTGAGGATATGGACACAATAGCGGCTATCTCAACCGCGGATGGGGTCGGGGCGATAGGGATTGTGCGCATCTCTGGCCCGGACGCGATTGCTGTGGCCGACGCCCTATTTTCCGGCAGGGAAAGGCCGAGTCAGATGAAGCACTCGACGCTTCAGTTCGGCAAGGTGCTGTCGGACGGCAATGTCATCGACGAAGTCGTGCTCAGCGTCATGCGTGCGCCTCGGTCATTCACCGGCGAGGATATGGTAGAGATAAGTTGCCACGGCAATCCGCTGATTCTAAGGGATGTGCTCCGAGTCGCCATCGCGTCAGGCGCAAGGTTGGCGACAGGCGGCGAGTTCACGCGGCGAGCGTTCATCAATGGCAAGATGGACCTCTGCCAAGCGGAGGCTGTGATGAAGCTTCTTTCCGCGGAGACGGATGAGGCGAGGCGCGTTGCATTCGCCCAGATGAAGGGGGCAATGTCTGAGAGCATCACGCGTCTAAACAGGCGGTTGATCGAGGCCAAGGCGATACTGGACGCTTCCATCGACTTCCCCGGTGATCTCGCAGACGAGGCGGAGATAGAATGCGAGGGGGCGGCGGCCAGCGATTCATCCAACACTCGTTCCGCTCGGCCCTCTCTTCTGCTGGTCAAAGGCGAGCTGGAACGGATGATAGCTGCCTTCGACAAGAGCCAACGGCTGCAGAGGGCGTCTAGAGTGGCGATTGTCGGGAAAGCAAACGTCGGCAAATCAACCGTTCTGAACTCGCTAATAGGTCAGGACCGCATGATAACGAGCGAGACGCCTGGCACAACGCGAGACAGGGTTGATGTCGAATTGAGTCTTCCCTCTGGGCGGCGATCAACATTGAGCGACTCTGCCGGCCTGTCGCCCGAGCGGAATGAGCTGGATGCTAAGGCGAGGCGCAAGATGGAGGAGGGTGTCGAGGATGCCGACGCGCTTCTCATCGTTTTCGACGTTTCTAGGCCTCTTGAGCAGGCGGACAGGGAGATTCTCACTCGGTTTGGCAAACGCGCTTCCGTCATCGCGCTTAACAAGACCGACCTGGGGCAGCGTTGGGACAGCGAGAGCCTGCAACTTGTTCGCGACGCGGGGCATCAATCGGAACGACTCATCAAAACGTGCGCGGTCTCAGGCTTGGGAATCGACGATTTGAGGACGGCATTGGACGATTGTCTGGCCGAGCTGTTGCCGACCAAGCCGAGTGAGTCACTAGTTGCCGGGACAGTTAGGAACAGGGCTCTTCTTGCAAAAGCGAGCGATGCTGTTGGGCGAGCGATTCTTGCTATCTCGGCTAAGCCCTGGCCGGAATTTGCAAGCCAAGACCTGAGCGATGCGATCGATGCTCTTCACGAACTACTCGGAATCGAGGTCGGATTCGACATACTCGATGAGGTGTTCTCTCGCTTTTGCATCGGGAAGTAATGGCGATTAGGGGTCCATTACGAGGCGGCTCATGCGCTTGTTTCGGAGCATTTACCCCGTAACCGTCAATTGGACTTGTGGACGTCGATCATCTTCATGCCGCAGTAGTACTCGGAGGAGACAGGCTTCACGATTGCGGCCACCTTCGACACAATATCCTTGATCCGATCGCATTGAAGCTGAATAGCCCTCAACCGTTCAATGACCTTGTCTTCGACGATCCCTGTGAGACGTCTCTCGAGAAGCTCGCTGCTGGCGAGAATAACAGTCAGCGGGTTATTTATCTCGTGATTAAGACCTATCGCCACCTCGCG
Source organism: bacterium (assembly GCA_021160245.1). Lineage (GTDB taxonomy): Bacteria > B130-G9 > B130-G9 > B130-G9 > B130-G9 > JAGHCW01. Next base: position 33,475 of record JAGHCW010000226.1, read on the forward strand.
AATCACTGATATTCGCTTCGAGGCTATCTCCTCAGCCTTCGCATGAAGGTCCCTATCGTATGCATCTACAAGAAGCGCCATCATCTGCTCGAAATCCTCAAGCTGCTCGAGCGCGCCCGTTAGCTTTGTAACCTCCTCTTCAGAGACTGAGGGATTTATTGATCTCATAAAGGTCCTGAACTCCGCAACCAAGGTGCCTCGGTCCCCATTGCCATTTTGAGCTGCCATCTCGCTTTCTGTAGCTGGGGCATTCCGCTCGCTCAGAGTCTCCTGCAATAGCTCTACCGCCTCATCGGTGCTGGCCGTAATGTCAAAGAATCCGTCGAGTCTAGTCAATTCAAGGAGCTCCGCAACCGGGCTGCTGACCCCAGCTAGACATAGCTCTGCGCCTCGTTGGTGAAGCGTTTTTTCCATTCGGACAAGAAGTCCTAGCCCGGAGCTATCGAGCATGAGCACGCCGGACATATCCAACGCGACGGCGCGCACAGACGCGTCTGAAAGCAGGTCCTCGATCCGACGCCAGATGTCTCGGGTGTTTTTGACATTGACTATGCCACCGAGCTGCAGGACAACTACATCGCCTCGAACGCTTGTCTTTAGCAATTGCCGATTCCCCACCAAACCAATTTACGATTAGTTCGCCTGTAACCAGGCAGTTCTTTACTTCTTATCGTATCCAGCCTCTAAAACTGAAGTCGAAATGCGCGATAACTGATGAGAAGAGCTGGCCGAAGGGCGCGGTTTTCGATTCGCCAAGAATAAGAATGCAACAACAATCGCTGCCAAGACTATTGACACGTAGCTTGCCGCATTGCGCGTTACGAACGAGGGCAAGAGCCCAATAACTCCCTCAGGCAAGCGAAACAAGTCGGCTGCCATAGAAGACTCCCTCTGCAGGCTGACGTATCTATAGCTCGGGAATAGAGTCATGACGACGGACGCGGCAATTGTCCAGACCAATAGCATCAAGAATGAGGCCCGATAGATTAGACCTCTTGCCATCGCCAAACCGATACCCATCCATAGTAGAAAAAACGGCAGAAGACAGACTAGATACCGCCCGGGCGGGCATCCACCTCCAAACCACCAGCCAACCGCGCCAAGAGCGAATAGATACGGCGCCGCACAACAAACTCCTATATTCCCGGCCTTGTGTCGCGACGCGAGAAGTAAGAGAAGTCCGAGAATCGAGAAGAGAAAAACCGGCGAGTAAAATAAAAGCCCATGTCGCGCATCGAGGAAGACGGCAAATAGCCGCCACAAGCAATTGGACCAGTCAAGATGCAGGATATCCTCCACATTCATGGCTCCAAAGAACCTGAATAATATGCTCTTGTATAAAAGAAGAACGACAGCAAGAGACACGAAGCTCCCAAGCATAACAAGCACAGGCGTCATCTTGAGGCGGCTCATCAGCCCTTCTTTCCCCCCTCGATCGCGACGGGCCAAGGCAAAGAGCAGAAACATCGCAACTAGTGGGAGACTAAGCAGCGCATATCGAGGCTTTAGCCACGGCAACGACACGGCGGCGATAATGAACGCGACGAGCGAATAGCGTGTTTGAGGCAATAAAAGGCCTCTTAGAAGCACCAACACCAATAGACAAGCGAGGGCCTCCGGATATATCTGCGTCGAGTAAATGACACCCGGAATCGACACTAAAGAGACAATCCAAGTCCAGAAACCCGCGCATAAGCTGCCGCTCTCTCGCTCAACCAGATCGAAAATGAGCATCCCGAATGCCGAATAGCATAGACAAGAAAAGGCCATGACCCCGAATTTGCCCAACAGAAGGTAGAAGGGCGCAATTACGAGCGGAAAGAGAAAGCCATGTCTGGAGACGTACTCCCCTCGCCGATTGCCATCGCGCTGAGGCAAGAGCGTCTTGGGGTAATACGCCCGGTAGTCCCCATTCGCCAGGTTGTTGTTGAGATCATAATCACCATCTTGAACCACACTCTGCGCTATCAGAAGGTAAAATGGCTCGTCCGGTTGGATGTTGAGCTCCGTGCCGGCATATAGCCCCATAAATATACAGAACACAAATCCGTTCAATAATGCCGCAATCATAAGCTGCCTTCTCCCGAACTTGGGATTAGCGCCATCACTCGTGGAGGGGCGATTCGATGCTGCAGGGCGGACACAAGGTCTGCATCTCATCCCGATTGCTCCGAAAAGAACGCTCATCTTCGCCATGACAGATAGAATGAATACGATTCCAAGCTCAAAAGGCAGCCCCTCGGACTCGGAAGCGGAAAGAGAGCGAGCCAGGACTGCGATGAGAATCGCGTAGCTTGCGGTGTCAAGCCATAGAGCCGGCCCATTTGGCCGAAGCAGTCCAAGCCTCGTCATAAAAGCATTCAGGCCCGTGATGCTGAGAAAGGCGAGAGGAAAAAGCGCCCGCGCTAAGGTCTCAGTCGTCGGCCCGGGTAACCACACAAGCTGCGAGCTGTAAAGAGCAAAACAAAGCGACGAGGCGCCAATTGTATAGGCTCCGGCACGAAGGCCCAGTGTCAGCCTAGACACCCGCATTGCCCAACTGCGACTCCCAGGTTCCCTCAAGCAAGGCCCCAAGCTCTATTCCAGCAAGAATGATGCCGTCCCGATGTCAGAAAGCGGTCTGAGCGTTCCCGGTTCCACAAGCGCCGTGCGCAGTGTAAATTGGCCCACAACATCAAACGGCTTTGCTCCTGGCAGATTAACCACAAACGATATGAATGACGACTCGAATCCCGCGGGAAGAGTAACCGCCTCCTGCATCGGCAACACCGAGGCCGACCATCCAACGTCCTCCCCAAATGCCGCCGGCGCAAATAACTGACCATTCGGCGCCTCAAGAACCGCGTAGAAATCCCCAGTCACCGCGTAGGTCTCCGGCAGTTTCGCGTCAAGCGTCAGGGATATGGAATCCCCCGCGAGGGTATAGTTCTGTTTGTCCGGGGTCAGGCTTACAAATGGCTCCCCGGATAGGGTAAACTCAACCGTTGAAATATCGCATACAGGAATGAAGGAGCCTGGCGAAACGGCCGCCATCCGTATTGTATATTGGCCCGACCTCGAGATGAGCGGCAACATACAGGGCAGCTGTGATGACCACCAGCGGGTCGAGACCTCATACCCATTGGATATCAGCCAGCTAGCAGCGACAGGTGATATGCCATCTATCCATGCGCCGTCCTGAGAGGCAGACCAGTGCCTCTCCTCAGGTCCATAGAGATCGAATGTCAAGACCAGATAGACATCCGCCGCGACCGAATCACCCGCATTCGCAATGCTGATAGAGACATTGAGTTCATCACCGAACTTGAACGTGGGCGAATTTGATCTGACCCCTACGGTCAGCTCCCCCGGAATCGCCACGCCCACACCTAGGAGCGGAATACCCACACGGGGTCTCTCGGGGTCATTGGACGATATGTCCAGCTCCGCCTCAATCGCGCCGTCTCTATCCGGAGAGAAGGTCACTGTTAGCCATAGCTCTGCATCTGGGGCGATTTCTGTCGGCAGCGAATGGTCCGGCTCAGCTGTGAATGCCGCGTCGTCCGTCGTAAGACCGCCAACCGTCAGGGGCGCATCGCCAACGTTTTTTATCGTGAGCACCGAGTCCCGCCGCTCTGAGACCGCTACTTCCCCGAAATCAAGCACTTGCGCATTTACGAATATCTCAGGCTTGGGAACATGAAAACGCGTGGTTGCATCGGGAGATTCCGGCGCCGCCTCCTCGTTACCCGCATAATCAGTGCTGATCGTGTAGAAATCATATCTGCCCTCACCATCTGGGCTCGCAAACGAAAACTGCCCGACGGTTCCGACCTCAACAAGCCCCGAATCGACCCATTCTCCATCAGCCTCACGATACCAAAGGGCGGTGCTGGCGACTCCGGAGCCGTCGTCCCGTGCCGTAAATGAAACGTCCAACGGCGACTCGTCCGAGCTGCTGGGCGCCGTCGCGGCCGAGGCGGGCGGGGTTGTGTCAACCTCCACATAGTCGTCCACGCTGCCGGCTGCCTCAACATTCGATGCCCAATCTTGCGCCTCAGTATAAAAGTCATAGAAGCCATCTAGCGCGGGCTTCGGCGTGAACTCGAAGGTCCCAGTGGCTTCGAGGACGCTATCTCCCTTGACCCAGGCGCCGCTATTGTGCCTGTAATGAAGAGATATGCTCTTGATGCCGCAACCTACGTCCGAACTCGTGTACTCCACCAAGATGGGGTAGGAATTCGTCCGCGACTCGCCAATTGAGCATGAAGATATAGGAGTTACTCTATCCAAATAAATCAACGCCTGAGCCTCAACTGGCGCCACCTCCAGATTGCCGGCAAGGTCAGTTGCGACAGTATAAAAGGCATACTGACCATCCTGAATTAGTGCCGGGACGTAATCGAAGGCGCCATCCCCTGCATCAGAGGTTAGCCCCGTATCCCTGAAGGCGCCGCCACTATAGCTCGCCCAAAGGGCAACCTCGGCAAGTTCCGATGTTCCGTCGCTCGCGATGTATGAGACCTGAAGCGGAATAGTATTGGTGAATGCGGACGCCGACGCCTTGGAGACCGGCGCCAATCCATCCACAGTCACAGAAACGTCAGGCACACTCGGGGCGGTCTCCACATTCCCTGCCCCATCCGATGCAATCGTGTAGAATCGATAATGCCCGTCTGAGACCGTCTCTGGGGTGAACTCAAGCGTGCCCTCGGTGCTAACAGCTGAGATACCCGTATCCTCAAACGGGCCATCGCCTATCGAGACCCAAAGGGCCACATCCCCGATTCCGGAGGTCACATCCAAAGCTGCGTATGATAAGCTGATCGGGAATTGCAGGGCATAGGCCGACTCGGACGTCACCGAAGAAACCGGCTTCGTCCCGTCGAAGAGCACAGCACCCCCGTCGGGCGTCTTCGGCAGAACCTCCCGGTTGCCAGCAAGATCGATGGCCACTGTTGCGAATTCATATCTTCCATCACCGTGCTGCGGAACGAACGTGAAGCTCCCATTCTCCCGTATTGCGACACCATTCAGGCTCTCTACAAGGCCCGTATCCTCCCAGTTGCCCCCATCGTATCTGAACCACAGAGTAACGCTGGCAACACCGCTGACTGAGTCATTCGCACTGTATAACACCTCAATTGGCGAGTCGCTCGTCACTATCCCCGCTGTCGGTATCAGCGACTCCGAAACTGGGGCGCTTGCGTCGAAGACCGTCGGCGCCCCGGCGCTCTCCGGTAGTTCCTCGACGTTTCCGGCACGGTCAACCCCCCGCGTGCAGATTGCCAGAGCTCCCTCACCCCACGCTGCGAGATTCAGAAACATAATGCTCCCATCGCCCAGACCGGAATCACCTGTATCCAGCCATTCGTCGTCGCCAACCATAACCCACGCGGATACTCTCTCAACGCCGGAGACCCCGTCCGCGGCAGTATATGTCAGCGCGATCGTGGCGAAGCTCGCGTATGCAGGAGCAAAGCACTCCGTCACTGGCGCCGTCCAGTCGATCGTCATCTCGGCGTCCGCCGACGGCGGTGCACACTCGAGACGACACGCCTCATCAACGGCGCGCGTGTAAAACTTGTATGTGCCCTCCAACTCATCTGACGGTGTATAGCTAAACTCCCCCGAAACACCCGAGGACAAAAGTCCTGTTGCAGCCCAGGGCTCATCTTCGAAACTCGCCCAGAGCGCGACCTCCGCAATGTTGGTCACCGAATCCGAGGCGACAAACGTAATCTCAATCGGGAAACTACTCGCATAATCTGCGGTAGCCGCCTCCGAATTAGGAGGGGTGAGATCCACGAGAGTCGAGCACCCATAAACGCTATCCAGTGGCTGCTCGACGTTCCCAGCCATGTCAGTCCCGATAGCGCGGAATATGTACTCCCCCTCGTTCCCGTTCGCGTCGAAGAGTACGAAGCCCTCGCTCTCAAAGACCGTTGTGAAGGGCTGCCAAGTCCCCCCAAGAAAGACGCTCATGTCGATCTTCTCGATCCCGAATGGCTCGATTGTGCTGTATGTAATGCCAAACTCGGACGTGAGGGAGATGCCAGGCGCGGTCAGGGTCGTTGAGGGTCTCGTGCTATCCGCGATGGTCGTCCCGTCTGGCTCCCCTGAGGTTGGTTCCCACAGCCCCCCGAGGGTTACCGCGCGTGTATAGAACTGATAATACCCATCCCCCTCCAAGCAGTCGAACAAAAGCGTCCCGTCCGATGCAAATGAAGTCAAGCTGGTCGTGGCCCACGTTGCCCCTTCAGCGTCAACCAGAGACTGGCCAAAGCGATTGTAAAGCGTTACGTAGTCGTATCCCTCATCGCCTATGTCAACTGTGAAGCTAACCTCCACGGTCGCCCCAGTGACCCACTCCGGGCAATCTATCTCAGAGAGCGCAAGCATCGGATTGAAAAGGCATAGAACGTCCGCCTCACCGTCCGTTCCCTCCACATTGCCCGCGCCATCCGTGCCAGCAAGGAAGAATCTGTAGTAACCGGGGCCCATGTCGGCCACCCAGCCAAATGTCCCGTCTGGGGTCGCTTCCTCCAGCCCCGTGTCGCGGAGGGTCTCATCAGAAACACCCTCAAGATCTGTATAACGATAATAGAGGTGAACCAGCGCGATATCCGTCAGCTCATCGACGGAGGAGAAGATGAGGGCCATCGCCGGGTCATTCACGGCGCTTGGGCCGCTGGCAACCGTTACCGGAGAGTGAGTGTCGTATATACAACACGCATCCTCGCTGTCCCATGCCTCGACATTACCCGCCCGATCAGTTGCCTCGCTCACAAAATCATAGATGCCGTCCCCAAGGGGAAAGGGGAAATCTAAATTGCCCGATTCCGAGCTGCTCCAATCGCCTGCTGAGCTATCAGAGAACGTATCGCAGAGACCTGAGTCCATCCAATCGCCGCCGTTGAAGCGATATAGAAGTCTGACACGGTCCACGCCTGATAGGGCGTCCGAGGCGTCGTATTCAATTTCCACTGGCGAGTTCATCGTCATCGAATCGCACCCAACAGTCGATGCGGGCAAGACTCTGTCGAGCGTTACTGAGGCGTCCGGCATCGCCGGCGGGGTCTCATGGTTACCCGCATTGTCCATCGAAATCGTCATCATCTCATAGAGGCCGTCGCCTTTAAGCGGCATGAGCTTGCTTGGGTCAAGGTCGAAAGTGCCATAATCGCCCTCCGCGAGCAAGAGCGAGTCAGTCCAAATATCATCGGTCTCGAAACGATAATAGAGCTTCGTTTGCCCCACCCCGCTCACGCTGTCGGTCGCTGTGAACTGGACCTCAAATGGGATGCTGTTCGTGAACTCAAGCGCGCTACATTCGCTATCAGGGCCAATCACATCGACAATGGTCGAGGCATCGCCATCACCGGACGGACCCGCCTCGATATTCCCCGCACGGTCCTCCGCTATGCTCTGGAAGTAATAGACGCCGTCAGCCCCGGATATTGGGAAATCGAAGCTACCCGTATCGCCTATACGGTAGGCGTAGTGGGTCCACGCGCCAGAATTGCGCCTATAATAGAGAGCCACTCGCAGAACGCCGCTGCCGTTAATATCCTCCGCCCCGAAGGTGATTGTCATCCGGGGGCCCCTCGAATATCCTGGGCCGGAGCAGCTCGATGTGGGGTCCGTCTTGTCATAGAGGGTGGAGTCGTCGCCATCGCCGGACGGCCCCGGCTCGCTGATACCAACGGTGCTTGTCGCAATCGTCTGGAAATAGTGGGTCCCCTCACCATCAGACGCTGTGAAATCGAACGTGCCGGACTCGGCACTATGCTTTTGACCCGTGTCCGTCCAATTTCCGGCCTGACCACACTTGTACCATAGCGATACATAATCGAGGCCCCCACCCGTGTCGGTTACATTATAGTTGACCGCGATTGAGGGCGTCTTGCTGAAATCAGGCGATGTGCACTCGCTCTCGGGCGGAGATTCTACGAAGACAGTGGATGTGTCTCCATCTCCAGTTGGCCCGGCCTCCCAGTTCCCGGTCTGGTCCTCAGCGACCGTCTGGAAATAGTAGGTTCCCTGGCCGTCGGTTGGCTCGAAATCGAACGTCCCGGCCTCCCCGGACTCAGTCAGCCCCGTGGCCGTCCAGTCCCCCGCCCAGAATCGATACCAGAGCGCCGTCTGGGAGATTCCGGCGAGGTTATCCGAGGCGCTGAAAGTTATAGGTATGGGTGACACGCTGGTTTGTCCCGGCGAGCTTGCCTCAGAAGCCGGGGCGGTCTCATCGTAAAGGGTCGTCGCATCGGCGGTGCCCGGTGGGTTCTCAGAGTGACCATACGTATCGTATGCAATTGTATAAAACTGGTAGTAACCCTCTCCTTCAGAGAACGGAAATGAGAGCGTTCCCTGGCTCTGATAGCCTACTGCGCCTGAGTTGGTCCAGCCCGAGGACCAATCAGAGCCGTCCGATGAATAGCGATACCAGAGGCCCGTTCTGCTATATGTGTATCGGCCGCCATCGCCGACGTAATCTACCCCGACGGGGCTCTCGGATGAATAAGGTTCGCATTCGCACCTGCTAAATGGGTTCGGATCGCCGTATATGGTGGGGTCACCAAGAAGCGTCAACCCATAAAACCAGCTTATCGTGCTTGAGCCGAAGGGATATTTCTCGGAAAACCAATCGTTATATGCTTGCCCAATGTTGTTCCCATCCGCGAGCGACTCGAAGAACCTGTGTCCATAATAAAACCCACCCGTCTTAGCGCTGCCCAGCACCAGCTGACCGTAATCCCCAGCGAATAGATACCACCCGCTTTGGTAGTCAGCAGCCGAATAGTCCGCGTTCGAGCAGGCGAATGTGATGTAAAAATGGAAGCGGGGACTATGAGCTATCACGTCTTCCGTGTAGAAATATGAATACCCAGACGGGCTATGAAATTGATGCCCACCCGGCCAAGAGTGGACACAGACAAGTAGCCATTCATACTCGTCATCGAGGCGCGTTCCGTAATCGGTCGCGTTCGTGGTCGATGTCTCCGTGACGTGGTCCCTTGAATCGCGCAGATAGTCAAACGCGTCATCCCAATATGACCAAAGTGACGCCCAGTCATCGTCGATGTACTCAAGCGCCCGTCGCGGCAGCCTCCGATTCTCAATGCGATACTGATGATTGTTGTTGAAGAACCGCTTCACAAGGACGACCTCGTCCTCGGACATGTCGTTCGCAGTAACTCGCCCAATCCATATCTCGGCCATCGTATCGCCCGAGCCGTCGGTGTGGGAATCAAGGAGGTCGTTGCCAGTGGTATCGGTCCAGGAGCCGTCCATATCGCGGTAGTATTGGTCGCATGGGAAGACATCAACACCGTTGAAATCATTGAGATGCTCAAACCAGGGAATCGGCAGCTCCCCAACAAGGAGACACCCTTCGAACGAACTACCCCAGGTGTTGTAGTAGCCCTGCAGTATCGCCCTTATATCCTCCTGCGTGCCCCCCTCGGACGTCGCAATGGCAACGGAGTAACCGGCGTCAATCAAATCTTGCTCATAAACGTTCAGCTCGGCCAAGATACTCGGATAGAGAGTCGTATTCACGAGAACGAGAACCATCCCGCCCGGCGGCGGAGTCGCCTTGTCTGGCCCATCAATCACCTCGAAGCGAAATGGTCTTTGTGGGTGAATTTCATTGTAGCGCTCGGCGCGATAGGGGTCGGGCTTCTCAAAATCCGTCCATCTAACAAGCGGCTCCGGATAGCCCGCATCACCTGAAGAACTGGCGGCATCACCCTCCTCAAGGGCCCCGCTCTGAGAAGTCAGACCAAAAAGCAGGAACAGCAGTAATGCAAGCACAAAATACCTTTTCATCGAAACTGTCTCCTCAAACCTTGAAGTCATCAAGAACCGGTTTCTCTAAATATGAGCCACTATAGTATCGTTGAACCGCCTCCGAAGCAAACACAATCAAATATTGAGGCAAAATAGACTGATACACAGTAGGTCACATTGCTATATAACTTTCAATGTGACCCGAGGGATGAAGTCCGTCAAAACCACACCCAGCGGTTACCCATGCGAAGTCCATTCAAATGAATGTCCGCCTGGGGAACCGCAGCTAACAAGTAAGTGTGCCCGCGGGTAAAAATGAAACGAGGCGCGATCGATGACCGCGCCTCGCTCTGGTTATGAGTACTAGTTTATCTGTCGAAGCTTATCTAACTACTCGCGCCTCGCGCATTGGTCTGAAATGCCTCTCGACGGGACTCGGCAATCCGGCGCCAACCGGGCCGTGCGCCGTCCATTTGCCATTCGTGTCGATGTCAACCAGCCAATACTGGTATCTGACGCCAGGCCTGACATTGCTGTCAACGAACCTGTATGAGGCGCCAGCACCTGGGGCGCCCTGCGCGCCAATCAACCTGCTGATGGCCTTTCGCTCCTTACCATCGAAACGATAGATAACGAAACCGGAATTATCGACTTCCGCGCCCGTCTCCCAAGTCAGCACGATCTTGCCTGCTCTGGCGTGCGCCTCGAAGCTCGAGAGCCTGATGTATGTGTTCAGCTCGCCAATGATGCGAGTGTGGGGGCAGCCGTAGAGGTTGTAAACGAAGTAGTTATGCCAAGCGGCAGAGCTGCTGTGGTAGGTGCTGAGGTAGTAGTTTGCCTCATAGAATGCCCTTGCACAGGCGCCGTTTGCGCTGGAATAATCGGTCAGGTTGCGGGCATACCAATAGCCTATGTCCTGGGAGCCGCCCCAGCGACGGGTATATGTGAAGTTGCCAGAGTAACCCAGCGAGCTGTTCGACGCGCTAGAAGTATTCACCGCGCCCTTCTTCAGCAGAGCATAGCCCAGGTTGTTTGCATCTGATGGCCAGCCATTTTGGCAGCTGATCTGGAATGTGAACGCCGGATGCGTGTCATCCAGATTCGAGCAATAACTTGTCTTGAATAGGTAGCCCTCGGAGCAGGCTGCTGGGCTGCCATGTCCTACTACTGCAACAGAATGGTTGCCATGGCCAAACCAAAAGACCAAGCCATAAGCGTGCGCCGCCCACCTGTCCACAACGCTGCCCGCGGCGCTGATGCCGCCGTGAAGCACTTCGTCCCAAGCATAGTCGCTACGGCAGTTATCATGAGCGTTCTGATACATCTTGTAGGTTGTGAAGTTGCGGGTGCTCAAGTACTGGTTGATCATGTCACGCGCATAGTAGGACGGGTCAGTGCTCGTCCACGGGAAAGAGAGCGGAAACAGAACCGAGAGGCGCCAGTCGAGATCGCCGTGCTCCGTGTCGTAGTTGATCTCTTTTTGGATGATGTTGTCCAGATTCGTGTAATCTGTGCCATATACCGGTATGCGAGCCGGATAGATCTCTGGGTCGAGATCGGCGTTGTCCTGCCCATACTCACCGAAATACTGGTCTCCGTCGGAATCCCAATCGCCGGTCAAGTCGGCGAAGTAGTAATCGGTCGGAACGGTCAGGCCGTAACCTGGATACGTATTCTTCATCGGGACATAGGAGTGGCCCGGATCGGGATCACCGATGAACAGAACGTAAACCACACCATAATTCTGGTAGTAGTCAATGAGCCACTTTCTCATCTTGTCAGCGACGCCATCGGGAGCCTGGCCAGTCTTTGTGCCATAGCCGCCCGCGGTGTCCCCATCCTCGTAACTGTGGCTTTCCGTGACTGTTAGCACGATATGCCCGACATTCTGAAGATGTGTATTGAGGTTGGCTAGCTCCGTGCTGCCGTTCTTGATCGCCTCTGTCGTCATAATGACATAGTCGTAGGAGTCGCCCATCGGTCGGAAGCCATTAGTGAGCTTATACCACTCCCTAGCTTCTCGATAGTTGACGAATCTTGTAGCGGCCTTGTCGTCGAAGACCATGTCGTTCAGCGATGCCTTGTCAAGCAAATCAGAATCCCGCTCAAACTCGATCCTCAGACGCACGCCATCGCGGAACAGAAGTTGCCGGCTGATTGGATTGTAGCTGAATGGCGCGTATGCTATTCGGACATACTTCCACTTGCGCATCTGTCCCGTGCCATTCGACTTAATGGTGTCCTCGGGCAGAAACTCGTCCGATGAGTAAACGTCAACGTCTTTCCCATCCATAACGTTCGTTGCGCCTTGCCAGTCCTCGGTGAACTCACCGTCGGGGCCAGGAACCATAAGAGGCGGATGAGGCGCGATATCGAACTGCCCGGGCAGAGCGCTCTCGCCTCTTTCGAGCTCTTCAATCGATATCGAGTCCCACACCACATCAGGCGGCAGGGCAACGTGATAGACGTTAATTGGCAGCATTGGAGACCCGGGCGTTCCCGCCAGACCGTAGCCGTCCATTTCAATGATCTCACCGTTTTCGACATCCACGATCTCATACTCAGAGGCCGTGAACTCGACGATAATCTCGTCGGCGAATCCTGCTCCGGTAAGGGCCAGAATCGCCACGATTCCCAAATAAATGCTAGTTCTCACCTTGCTTCCCTCTCTTTGTTTGGTCAATATCAACGAGATAACGCATTTCGGCTCGTGATTCGACAAGCTAGCCAGGCGCGATTAGTCGCCCTAGCAGCCGCTTGAGGAGCCGCCGAAGCCCGTGCAGGACAGCGAGGGTCCCAGCGCAGAGAGGATGCTCTTCGAATCCAATGTGATAACTCTAGGCGCCTCGTAAGTCTTTGTAGCCATTGCCACTCCTTCTAAATAGTTGGTTCAGGGCTTTTGCCCAAAAACAAAACGAATTGCATCTCGGGAGAGTTAAGCAGCTCGGGAAGGTCATGAACCCCACTGGCCCCATAGGGCTAATTAAGATTCAGCACTTTCCTCTAGCTCCCGAAAGTTCTCCCGCATAAGTAACATGATGCATATTCCAGCAAATGTCAAGTACGTGGAGTTTCCAGAAGATGGAAATGGGCGAATCCCGCTTCGTATGCCCTTTCTCAAAAATCAGCTGAATAGGAGAATATCCAATTCAGTAGCTCTGGCCGGATTAGTCCAAATGCGCCGCGGGTAAAAAAAGAAACGAGTCGCGATCGATGACAGCGCCCCGCGGATGTTCGGTTAGTTCTTTCCTTACTAAACGCTTGCCAAGCTATCAGCAGCTACCTCATCGCAACCACGCCAGCATTCACAGGTCTCAAGTTAAGCCTCTCGAACTCAACTCTCGCACACGCTGGTCCGTGAGCCGCCCACTTGCCGGCGGTATCGACATCCACCAAGTAGTAGCAGTAGGTTACTCCGGGGGAGGCGTCTTCGTCCACAAACGTGTATGAGTCGCCGGAGCCCGGCGTACCCTCGGCCTGGATGAAGCCGCTCACCATCTCGTAGCTCTGACCGCTATCGGCGGTTCTGTAGATAACGAAGCCAGCGTTGTCTATCTCTGCGCCGGTCTCCCAGGCCAGGATGATATCTGAGCCTTGTGCTTCAGCGTCAAATGAGTTGAGGTCGATGTAGGTCAGAGTATCGCCGGGCTCGATCTCTAGAGTCCATGTGCCGAACTTGACGCATGTCTGTCCCCATCTGATTCTGAAGTAGCCGCTTTCGGCCCAACCTGCCCCCCAGGAGTTCTTCACTATCCAATACTTTTCGTCGTCGTCCCAACCGACGATAACGACAGCATGGCCACCCAGGTAATCACCGTATGCGTACTCATAAATCCCACCATCGTAGTAGTAGTAGAAATCTTCGTACACATCGAGATGTGTGGCGACGGGGTATTGATGGACAGCCTGCTTTATGAGGTTCACGTCCTCGCTTGTGGTGGTGACCCAACTCCAAGATTCTATCTTCTGCGCCCTTGAGGACCAGTCCGAACACGTATCAGCACAAGGAAGATCCGAGGCCGCGTATGGGAAGCAATCCTCATCAGGACTGCCCGCAGCGATGTAATACGAAAGAGCAAGGTAAGTGTAACCACCGCTGCAGCTGCCGGCGCCCGAACAAGACAGGATGTGTTGCTCCGAAAGATTGTAGTCGCAACCCTCCCTGTTGTGCTTTATTATGGTGCCAGATTCAACGGCTGCGGTTGCCGCGAAATCCCAACAGCTCCCGCAGCTGCCCTGGCTCCTTACAGGGGTCACCCAGTTTCCTCCGTTGTCCCTCCAATCGAAGTGAGCAGGAAGGTCCATTGGGCGGTATCCACCCTGGTTCAGGTTTGGTCCGATCGCCGATTCGTCGGGTTCCAGGTCTCCGCACACCACTTCGCCCGGCAAGTCGACCATCGGGCTCATATTGGCCGTCCAGGGATTGCCCATCTCCTCAAGCTTTGCTCTGACCTTAGCCAGGTCTTCCTCAGACGCTTCACCAAACACAATGGTGCTGGCAAAGCTAGTCACGGCAATAGTCAATATCACTAGTCGTAACAATGCAAATCGGTTCAATTACTTGTCCTCCCTCTGATATTCACACTTCCATAGATAACGCTTGGCGAATTTGGTCTAGAGAGAAACGCCATAGGCCTCCACCAATACGCTAGCAGCCGCTTGAGGAGCCGCCGAAGCCCGTGCAGGAGAGCGAGGGTCCCAGCGCAGAGAGGATGCTCTTCGAATCCAATGTGATAACTCTAGGCGCCTCGTAAGTCTTTGTAGTCATTGCCACTCCTTCTAAATGGTTGGTTCAGGGCCCAAATGCCCTTAATGCAAAACGACTCACATCTCGGGAGAGTTAAGTTAGTCAGGAAGGGTATGAACACCACTGGCCCCATAGGGCTGAATGGGATTCAGCACTTTCCCTCAAACACAATAACTATCCTTCACCGATAACTATGATACATTCATATATGGATGTCAAGTACGCAAAGTCAAAGAAAGGTGGGAAATGCCAGACAATCCGCCGCTTTGAACCCAAACTTGCGCATGGCCTCGTCTGCAACTTGACTGAATGCTATCGGGATGGCATGGTGCTCCTAAGCGGGGCAATTGCTTTGTATAACGTTTTTTAGGAACGCTTGAGACATGACCAAGAGTAAGTTTTACATCACAACTCCGATCTACTATGCAAATAGCGTGCCGCACATCGGCAACGCATACACAACCATCGTCGCTGACGTCGTCGCTCGCTACAAGAGAGCCATGGGCTATGACGTGATGTTCCTTACCGGTATGGACGAACATGGACAGAAGGTTCAGTCGTCAGCTCAATCAAGAGGCATCGCGCCTCAGCAATACGTGGATGAGATTGCGAAAGTCTGGGCAAGGCTAATATCCGAATACGACATAACGAGCGATGAGTTCATCCGAACCAGCGAGCCGAGGCACAAACGGGGCGTCCTGAAGCTCCTCGAGCGGATGATGAACAAGGGCGACGTCTATGAGGGCGAGTACGAGGGTTGGTATTGCAGGTTCGAGGAGAACTTCCTGACCGATCTGCAGGTCGTAGATGGCAAGTGCCCCGATTGCGGACGGCCGGTTGAGAGGTCTTCCGAACATGCCTTCTTCTTCGCTATGTCCAAATACGAGAAGCCGTTGCTCGAATACTTCGACGCGCATCCTAACTTCATTCGGCCAAACTTTCGGATGAATGAGGCGAGGCGCTTTGTGGAGCAGGGATTAAAGGACCTATGTATCAGCAGGCCAGTCGAATGGGGCATCCACATCCCCGGCTCCGAGGACTACACGATTTATGTCTGGGTAGATGCCCTTATCAACTACCTTACCGGGATTGGCTTCGGGACCGATGACGAGAAGTTCGAGCGATTCTGGCCGTGCGATCTTCACCTTTTGGGCAAGGATATCCTGAAATTCCATTGTATCCTGTGGCCGGCGATGTTGATGTCGGCGGATGTGCCGCTGCCTAAGTCGCTTTACAATCACGGCTGGCTGCGAATATCTGGGGAGAAGATGTCCAAAAGTGTCGGCAACGTCGTGGACCCATTCTACCTCGTGGACAATTATGGGGCGGACGCTGTCCGGTACTTCCTCTTGCGAGATGTGAAGTTCGGTCAAGACGGCAACTTCTCCGAGGAGAACCTAATCGTTAGGAATAACAGCGATCTAGCCAACGACTTAGGCAACTTGGTCCATCGCTCGCTTTCGATGTGCATCAAATACTTCGACGGTGAGATACCCTCGCCGGTCGCATCTGCCGACGATTCGCTGAGGCTCAAGTCTGAGGAGACCTTCGCGGTCTATTCAAGGTGCATGGATGATCTAGACTTTCGGGCCGCTATCGAGGCGGTTTGGGAACTCATCTCGAAGGCAAACACTTATATTGCCTTCAACAAGCCGTGGGAGCTCAAGAAGAATGGTCAGATAGAGAAGCTCGCCGCTGTCTTGTACAATGTGATAGAGTGTGGGCGGATAATATTACACATGTTGGGGCCGGTAATCCCGTCGGCAGCTGGCAAGATGCTTAAGCAGATAGGTGTGCCGGAGAGTCCCGATGAGAAGCTAGAACGGCTGGCCAAATGGGGTGGGCTTCCCTCAGGCACGAAGATAGGCGATCTCGTTCCGGCCTTCGAGAAAAAGCAGCTCGAGGTAGTTCTGAATGAGGGGAAGGACGAACGACAACAGAAAGGAGTCAAAGTGGAGAGCATGCCGATCATCACAATTGATGACTTTGCGAAGGTGCAGCTCGTAGTCGGCGAGGTCAGGTCCGCGGAGCCTGTTCCCGGTTCGAAGAACCTATTCAAGGTGAGTGTTGACATAGGAAGCGAGCTGAGAACCGCTGTGGCTGGAATCAAAGAACACTACAGCCCTGAAGACCTGGTCGGTAAAAAGATCGTCTTTGTGGCGAATCTTGCGCCCGCGAAGATATACGGCGTACTATCTGAGGGAATGATCCTTGCCGCGGGGACCAACGCGGTCTCACTCATCACACTGGACAGGGATTTGCCTGTGGGATCCAAGGTCAGATGAGAGTGGGAGCACCAGACACCATGGAAAACACAAGAATAATATCGGCTGCCGTGTTGCTTTCCGGAACAGGCTCGACGCTGCAGAACCTGATTGGCTGGATTGCCGCGGGCAAGCTGCCAGCCAAGATCGCTGTGGTCTTATCCAGCAAGCCGGACGCTTATGGAGTTACACGCGCAAAGGACGCGGGCATACCCGTTGTAATAGTCAATCGGAAGGGCTTCAAAAACCATACTAAGTTCGCTCAGGAAGTGAATGACAGGCTTGCGAAATTCGATCTAGACTTGATAGTCCTAGCCGGTTATAGCCACCTGCTGCTTCTGGACAAACTGCGCAACATTCCGGCCATCAATATACACCCCGCGCTCATTCCATCATTTTGCGGCAAGGGATTCTATGGCGACAAAGTTCACAAAGCGGTTCTTGAACAAGGCATTAAGGTCACTGGAGTCACAGTTCATTTCGTGGACGAGGAATATGACCACGGCCCGATTGTCCTTCAGGAGGCCGTCCGCGTCCGACGCGACGATACAATCGCCAGCCTGAGGTCAAGGGTCCAGCGGATCGAACATAGGCTCTATCCAGAGGCGATAAAGCTCTTTGCGGAGGGACGGCTGAGGGTGGAAGGCCGAAAGGTCATTATTTTGCCGCTCAGCAAATCCAGAAAATGACCGTCTGGACTTGGAGCCTGAAAGTTGAACGTAGCAATTGTACACGACTGGCTGACCGGCGCCCGAGGCGGCGAACGCGTCCTTGAGGTACTCTGCGAGCTATTCCCATCCGCAACCATATTCACGCTTCTGCATATTCCGGGCACCGTCTCAAAGCGCATTGAGGCGATGCGAATTCGCACATCATTCGTCCAGCATCTGCCCTTCTTGAAAAGCCATTATAGGGCCTATCTGCCGCTTTTCCCGAAGGCAATTGAGCGATTAGACCTATCCGGCTTTGAACTCGTCATAAGCGTCAGCCACTGCGTCGCAAAAGGCGCCCTCCCAGCCCCCGGCGCGTGCTCGATATGTATCTGCCTCACGCCCATAAGATATGCCTGGGACATGGCCGACACCTATTTCCCTAAAAACAAGCCCTTAAAGCGACTTGCCGTAATGCCATTCATCCGCCGGCTTAGGGAGTGGGACAGAAGAACCGCGGACAGAGTCCACCATTACGTGGCGATTTCTAACTTCGTCGCCAAGAGGATAGAGCAATTCTACGGCCGCGAATCGGACGTCATCTATCCCCCAGTTGACTGCTCCCGATTTGCGCCTCGTCCAGATGAAGTCGGAGACTATTACCTCATCGTCTCCGCCTTTGCGCCCTACAAGCGAATCGATCTCGCAATCGAGGCGTTCAGAGGCCTTGACGCCCGACTGAAGATAGTCGGCAAGGGACAAGAGGCGCGGTGCCTTGCGAGCATTGCCCCGAGCAACGTTGAGTTCATCGGCTCGGCCTCAGACGAGGAGGTTGCGGAGCTCCTGGCGAAATGCAGGGCGCTCATCTTCTGCGGCGTCGAGGATTTTGGCATTGTGCCGCTTGAGTCGCTGGCGTCCGGACGGCCAGTCATCGCCTATGGAAGAGGAGGCGCGCTTGAGACGATTACGGACGGTGAGACGGGCGTCTTCTTCCCAGAACAGACGCCGCAATCGCTTGCCAAGGCAATCCGGCGCTCGGAGAGCATGACGTTCCATCCAGCCACGCTCCGCGCCTCAGCCGAGCGATTCGACACTAGCATCTTCAAGCGGAACATCGCCGATTACATCTCCCGCAAGGTGGGGTGACGCGGGCGAGGGCAACATTCACGCCGACCCGATGTTCGTGTCAGGCCCGCTTGGTGACTATTATCTTAATCCGCTCAGCCCATGTATCGACGCCGGTAGCCAAACTGCCGTCGCCGCGGGCCTCTCTGACATGACAACACAGGCCGATGAGGCGCTCGATTTAGACGAGGTCGATATGGGCTACCACTTCCCTCTGTCGGACTCGACGCCACCATGCAATATCATCATCACCTCGCCACCGGACTTCTTCTACAACACGATCCTGCTGACCTGGACGGCGATTGAAAAGGCCGACCGCTACTACTTTGAGTATGACATCGGCGGCAGCATCGGTTCCCTCGAATGGCACGACACTTGGCTAAGGCTGATATCTGCCGACCAGGGCTCCTGGGACGGCTTTGTTGCAGTGGGCACGATGCACTACCGGGTCTCCGCGCTTGATGCCGCTGGCGCCGTAATCGACGGCCCGACCGCCTGGAAGCCCTGCACCTGTTACTAAGCGAACGTTGATGCGATAAGGGTCAGTTCTCCCGACCAAGAAGTCCGACAACTGGGCTGAAGCTTGCACGTCCATGAAGCGATAATTGAGGGCGCCGGCAAGTTCATTCGAGCTCTGCCGGCGACTCATGTCTCCCCCTCGGTTTCCGTGCGAATTGACAATCCTGGTCAATTCTGCTTAATTAACGTCACACTAATAACTTGCGAGAATGTGAATATGGAAACCGACGGGACGTAGCGGCTCTGCACATCCCGCCAAAAATAGGAGGCTGAACCATGAGAAAGAGCCAATTGTTGACGGTGTTCGTCGCGCTGTTTTTGACGTTGGGTCTGGTCAGTTTGGGCGGCGCAGCTGATTATTATGTTAATGGAGCGTCCGGAGATGACGCCAGCGACGGAAGCGAGGGCAGTCCGTGGCAGACGATCACTCACGCGCTTCTCTCCGTCGAGGATACCGGCGTGACCCCGGCGACGATCTTTGTTGCTGCCGGGACATACGCCGCCTCGACCAATGGTGAGACATTCCCACTCAATATGCAAAGTTGGGTCTCGCTATCGGGGGAGGATGCCGAGACGACGATTCTCGACGCGGAGAGTGATTCCAACCACGTCATCTATGCGTCCGAAGTCGATGAGCTGACAATCGAGGGATTCACCATAACCGGCGGCTACGCCAGCATCGGTAATGGTCTTGACCTCGACGGCGGTGGAATATGCCTTTCGCAGAGCTCGCCCACAATCTCCGGCAACATCATCAC
>JAGHCW010000237.1 GCA_021160245.1 bacterium
CTTCTGAGGGTATGGGCAAGGAACAGAAGCTGCCATCAGGGAAGATAGGGCTTGCCACCCCTCCATTTGCGGCATCAAAGCCCTTGCGACTAAAAATAATCCTCATTCATTATGCCTCCCTTAAGTACAACATAATGCACCTTAACTGGAATTGCCGTTTGACTTCATCCAGGCCATGGGGAGCCAAGCATTGTGAACGCTGGAAGTCGTCCTTGAACGCCTCGGCATAGCCCGCCTCGTTGCTCACATCCCACCCCAGCGCCTTGAACATCGGGTCGGTGAACTCGACGCGAACTGGCGTCTCGTTGTAAGAACCAGATCGATGGGAGTTGATATTATCGCCGAACGTCTTGACGAGGCGCTTAATAGTATCGGGAGCTTGCATCATAAGCTGGATGTTATGCAATCAGCGTTCCCGGGTCAAGCAGATGCTCGGACTGCGCTTTGCTCGCGCTGGCGGCGATTCACCGTCCGGTTTGTTGACATAATAGGAGCGCTAGACTATATTTGAATCAAACGGCAACACGTCTATTAGTCTCAATATGGAGAGGATATATGTTTTCCAGCAATAAACCCGCAGTGCGACCGAAAGGGAAGCGAGCCTACCCTCTGGTTGCCCTCAGAGATATGGTGATTTTCCCGGACGTCCTAGTGCCGCTTTTTATCGGTCGCGGAATGTCCATAAGAGCCATCAATTCTCTGGCAACCGATGAGGAAATGCTCGTTTTCGCGATGCAAAAAGACGTGAATGATAAGGCCCCCGCCGCCGATGGCATTCATGATGTGGGCGTTCTAGCTCGGATAAAGCAGAAGATCGTGATGTCCGACAAGAGCATCAAGGTGTTAGTGGTCGGTCTCAATAGGGTTCGCATCGGACGTTTTGTCAGGGAAGACGATTACTTCATGGCGGAGGTGGAGACTATTGAGGAGGCGGAGTTTGCTGACAGCTTTTACTCGCGCTTACTGGATGAGGTGAAAGACAAGTTCGCATACTGTGTTCAGATCAACCCGCGGCTGGGCAATGAGGTATCGCGTTCCATCGGGCGTATCGAATCGCCTCACAAGCTCTTGGGGGCCATAGCCCATCATCTCTCAACCCCGAGCGACATGAAGCAGAAGCTGCTGGAGATGGTTAGCGTGAAGGCGCAGTTGATGCGTCTTTTAGACCTTCTGGATGCTGAAGTCAAGACATTGGAGCTCGATGACAAGCTGAAGGATGACGTTAAGCGGCAGCTTGAGACCACCCAGAAGGAGTACTATCTGGGCGAGAAGATGAAGGCTATACAGAAAGAGCTCGGTCGGACAGAGGACGGCAAGAACGAGATGCAGAAGCTGAAGGAGCAGATAGAGAAGGCTGGGATGCCTGACGAGGTGAAGAAGAAGGCCGACCAGGAGCTCCAGCGGATGTCCATGATGCCCCCTATCTCAGCTGAGGCGACCGTCTCGCGGACTTATCTAGAATGGTTAGTTACTTTGCCCTGGGCGAAGCGAACAGATGACAATGACGACGTCGAGCTGGCAGAGAAGAT
Organism: bacterium; assembly: GCA_021160245.1. Classification (GTDB taxonomy): domain Bacteria; phylum B130-G9; class B130-G9; order B130-G9; family B130-G9; genus JAGHCW01. The sequence continues at coordinate 1,530 of JAGHCW010000237.1, forward strand.
CTTGGAGGAGGACCATTGGGGTCTTAAGCAGGTCAAAGAGCGCGTCGTCGAGTATCTGGCCGTGCACAAACTCGTCAAGAAGATAAAGGGCCCGATCTTGTGCTTCGTGGGGCCTCCCGGCGTTGGGAAGACTTCCTTTGCGAAGTCCGTGGCTCGGGCTTTGGACCGGAAATTCGTGCGCCTCTCACTTGGGGGTGTTCGAGATGAGGCGGAGATTCGGGGACATAGGCGGACTTATATTGGGGCGTTGCCCGGCAGGTTGATTCACGCGATGCGCAAGGCCGGCAGCAAGAATCCCGTTTTTCTCTTGGACGAGGTCGATAAGATGAGCTCGGATTTCAGGGGAGATCCGGCGTCTGCGCTTTTGGAGGTCTTGGACCCTGAGCAGAATCACACGTTCATGGACCATTATCTTGACGTTGATTTCGACCTTTCCGAGGTGATGTTTATCACCACTGCCAACGTCCAGCATACCATTCCCCCGGCGCTTCAGGACCGGATGGAGATTATTCGGCTACCGGGCTACACGGAGTTTGAGAAGGTCAAGATTGCGGAGAATTTCTTGACGAGCAAGCAGATTACTGAGAACGGTCTCGGGGACTACAATCTGGAGTTCACGGAGGATGGCCTCAAGACGGTAATCCGCAATTATACAAGGGAAGCGGGTGTCAGGAATCTCGAGCGTGAGATAGGCAGCATCTGCCGAAAGCTCGCGAAGCAAGCGGCCAAGGATAAACTAGACGGTCCTGTGGTTATCGATAGCGAGAAAGTTGAGGAGCTGCTCGGGATACAAAAATACCGAATGGCCAAGCGCGACAAGGAGCATCAGATAGGCTCGGCCGTAGGGCTTGCCTGGACGGAACAGGGCGGGCAGATTCTGACTACCGAGGTGCTCTTGATGGAAGGCAAGGGCAATCTGCTATTGACCGGTCAGCTCGGCGATGTCATGCAGGAATCCGCAAAGGCTGCCCTGAGTTTTGTGCATTCGAGAGCGGCCGAGCTCGGCATCTCCGGTGACATTTTTAAGCGTCGGGACGTGCATATCCATATACCGGAAGGCGCGATTCCCAAGGATGGCCCCTCTGCCGGCATTACTCTGGCGACCTCTCTTGCCTCGGCATTCTCTGGCAGACCCGTTCGATGCGATGTTTCGATGACTGGCGAGATAACACTTCGTGGAAACGTGCTTCCCATCGGCGGGCTAAAGGAGAAGGCCATCGCGGCCCACAGCGCACACATCAAGAAGGTTATCATCCCGGCGGAGAACGAGAGGGACCTGTCGGAGATACCAGATTTGATCAAGGAGGAGATCGAGTTCATTCCCGTCCAGACGATGGATGAGGTGCTTGCGATTGCTCTTCTTCCCGCGACGAAGTCTGAGTTTGATGAGCTGATGAAATATAGTAGTTTCCCCGCGGAATCGGACGCTCATCCGGAGACGGACGTCGCCGATTGATTAGAGAGTTGTCCACGAAGAGGCCAAGAGCACGGGAGGAAGGGCCTCGGCGCAAGCGACGTGATTTCGACACTGCGGCTGCTAATGTCTCTTTGCAGATGACTTTAGCGCCTCGCTTTTTTGAGGACGGAGCGGATGCGGCCGGCGAGGCGATCGGGTTGGCTGATTGCTTTTAGCGCCCACGAGGCGAGGCGCTTTGGTGAGCGGAGTTTGTGGGATAGGTTCAGCCGTTCGATGCGAGTCTCGTATTCTCTGAGGTCGTCGAACGTTAGCTCTTGTATTTGCCGAATCCGCTGAGCAGGCTCGCAAATGATCTTGGTGTATAACTTTTGAATCCCTCTTCATCTACAAAGACGTAGTCATAGACCATCTTCGTCTGAGCTCGGTTGATATCCGCACACCACTGCTTCAGCCGCGCCATTTTCAGCGGAACGTTCAAATCCTCCTGCCCCTTTGTCTCGGCAATAATAACCCGTCCATCGGTTAGTTTGACGATAAAATCCGGGTAGTACTCGGAGATATCTCCATCCGCGTTTGCATAATCCAGCTTGAAGTGAATCGCCAGGAAGTTCTTCGCGTAGGATACAACGTCGTTGCATTGCTCCAGAAAATCCGCAAACTCAAGCTCGAAGTGGCTGTCGCCGATCAACCGGTTGAAGACCGATTTCCTCGGGATCATATAATCCTGATCCTTGACGATAAATGGTCGCGTTTGACGCAGCTTGATCGTGTCGCGAATCTCCGCATCGCCCTTATCCTGTACGGTCAATTCGTTGATCGCTCGCTTGAAAGCCTCGATCACTGTTTTGGTCGCTGCAAGCTCGGACAGATTCCGCAGAGTATTTGGTGACTCAAGGTCCACGGTCCTACCGAAAAGAGCATCCCGCACAAAGCTCTTCACTTTGCCGTATAGCATATCGTAGCCACTCACAAGTCGCAGTTCCTTCATCACCGTTCGGGCGAAATAGCCGATTACGCTCCGGTAATCCGCCAAGCCGGCGCTGTCCAGCACTGTCGTGTGGGTTATTTCTCCGGTGGTGATGTCCTTGAAGACGATCTCCCGCTGCTCCTCCTCGCTATACTGCTGATATGGCACCACCTGAAACACCATATTGTCGGTATCCAAATCCACCAGGTTTTTGTATTCTCGATAGACACGAGGCGTCAGCACCGGAATCTCGATGTCTAGTTTGTCGATGTCCTTGTTGACGTTTTCATTATCAATTTCGACCACCAGTGGTGTCTTCGGTCGTGTTCCCTCGCCCATGGCCTTGCGCTCCAGTTCGACACCTTCGGCCTGAATCGACTCGACGAATTCCATGAATGCCTCGGTCCCGATAACGCTTACATATTCCTCCTCGCTGCCGGGATACATCTTGCGCAAGCCACGCCCCAGCGTCTGCTCTGGCAGGATGTTGCTCTTGGCCGAATACGCTCGTAAACCCACAATCGTTGTTACATTGCGCACGTCCCATCCCTCTTTCAGCATGATCACGGACACAATCGCCTTGTAGGGACTGTCGGAGCTGTCTATCTCATTAGCCTGCTTGCGCAGCGCTTCCAGCTCCTCCTTCTTCTTGCCGGATTGCGCCTCGGATATCTCACCATTGTTCTTTGTATGGATCATCAGCACGCCCCCCGCCAGTTCGGAATAGCAGTTCTCCAGATACTCCGCCACGTCGTCGCAGTTTCTGGTGTCATCCGTCATGACGAATAGAATCGCCTTCTTGCCCATCTTTTGGTGCTCATCGTGGGCTTTGCGCCATTCGATCACACCGAGGTCGAGGTAATCCGCGTATTTCTCAGTAAACTTGGCGCTTTGTCTCTCTCGCAACTTCGCCCGGCTGGCCGCGTCAGGTAACACCGGATGCTTGACCACATTCTGCGAAATGGCCTCAACAAGCGGATAATCGGCAACCGTCTGCACGAAAATCGCCCCGTTGTTGTGCCTCGGCGTTGCCGTGAAATCCACCTGCAGGCTCAATTGCCCTCCTTTTTGTAGCAACCGGTTGTGGATGTCCTCGATTGATTTGAACCACGCCAACTTCGACTCGTGGATATGGTGCGCCTCGTCATTGAGAACCATCAGTTCATCGATGTCCCGCACGATCATCCCCAGGTCCACCTTAGAATCCGTCGTCTTCCCCGTCGGACGCTTGCCGAGGAAGTAGTCCATCGTGTTCTCGTCGTCCGGTGAGGGTGGAATATCATCGCCCGCATAGACGCGGTGAATGTTGGTCAAGAAGATGTTGCCGGTGGAGCGCGTGATGCGCACTTCATCCTGCTTATGCAAGGTTAGCTGAAAGTCATTCCGCCAGTTGTGCCCGTCAAAGCCGTTGTCCGGCAGCACCGGGTCCTCATAGAATATCCGTAGGCCTTGAAAGTCTCTGTAGATACGGTCCAGCACAATGATATTCGGCGTGATAACAAGAAAGTTGCGCGACAGCTCCGAATCTGGCTCATATAGCTTATGAAAAAAACTCCACGCGAGAGCAAGACTCATTACCTTCGTCTTGCCGCTCCCGGTTGCCATCTTTATCACATATCGCCGCCAGTTCTCATCGAACATGCTGGTCGCGATCGCGCCGGAACTGTCGAAACGCATAAGGTCATATTTGTCTTTTGCGCCCACAACATCATAGAGATATACGATGGTCTCGATCGCTTCTTGTTGCGCAAAATAATACGTGAAACTGCCCATGATGCTGCCCACGCCAGGCAATAGATGAGGCGCCTTGAACCACCAGTTGAGGAGGCTCTTGCTCGTCTCGCTGGCGCCCGAATAGCCACTATCGCGAAACTCCTTCACCTTACGCCGCAATTGTGCCACAAGCGGCGGCATCAGCTTGCCCATGCTGGTCCGCAGCGTCTCATCTGCCGGAAACCAACGCATCTCTGGCGCCAAAATTGCGTGAGGTGAATCAGGAAAGTCTGGATGCAGCGCCATTACTCGAACTCCCGTATCATTCTGCGTATGGTCTCCAAGAGACGAGGCATCTTCCTCTTGCAGGTGAAGAAGACTGTTGTTGCATCGACGTTGGCATAGTGATGCGTGATGATGTCCCGCATACCTTTTGCGTTTTTCCAGTCCACATCGGGATAACGCGACAACAACTCACCACCGGTTATTTTATCGAGATGCTTCAGCGATTCACCGACCACGATCAGCATCATACAGATTGCGTCCATTTTTTCTATGCCGGCGGGGCTGTCTGTGAAATCGGAGACCTGGCGTATGGCCTCGAAACGGGTTACGATCCTGGCCGCGGCCGTTTCCACTTGGCGTAAGACCTCCTGGCAAAGCTCCCTGTCAAGCATACACTGCCTCCCCATTGATTCGCTCCTTCAGAAATCGATTCATGCCATCTGTGTAGGCGACGAGGTCCACGGGTTGGTGAAGCCTCTCCTCCAAATCGCTCTTGATGCCCGCGAGCATGAACAGGTCCGGCTCTGATATACGTACCACTATGTCCACGTCGCTATTGGCCCCGGCCTCTCCGCGCGCCACTGAACCGAAGAGACCTATAGCGAGGATTTCGTATCGCTTCGCTGCCTCCTTCTTGTAAACGCGCAGAACCTCAAGAATCTTCCTTATCTCCATTGCCTTTCCTCCTACGAGCTTTCTAGCAACCGTCTCGAATTCGACACCCTCAAATTCACGTCCATTCATTGACTGCCTGCTGGCCGCCCTTGCCGATCTCGATCATTTTGCTGACGTCAGCAAAATGATCCTCAATGCGATGCCCGCTGTTGAAGCAAGCTGTCTTGGCCTTCTCGATCACGCCCTCGAAATTGCGGTATTGGGTGTAGTCCAACACCTGGGCTAGAGCTCGGCTTTCCCAATAATCCATATCGTTGTCATTCGTGCGTTTGATTTGCTCGAAAGGCGAGATATGCCCTGCAGTCGCCTTCGTTATCTCCTTCGCCATCATCCCTCCTCTCCTGTTTTATCCGCAGATGTCACAGATTCACGCAGATTAAAGACGAACCTCTTGTATTGAAGGCTTCTAGCGCCGAAGTTGATGAGTAGGCCCCGCTTCAGACTAGAGGCCTTAAGGTAGTTGATAATCTGCGCCTCCTCGTTTCCTGAGATTCGCTGGAGAGCTTTCAGTTCCACGATCACCGAGTCAAAGCAAATGAAATCAGCTTGATAAAACGCATTCAGAACATCCCCACGATAACACACAGACAGGCGTTTCTCCCGCTCAAAGGGAATACTCCGAATCTGAAATTCCCGCTGCAGCGCTTCCTGATAGACCGCCTCCAAGAAGCCATTCCCCAATTCGCTGTGAACCGCCATCGCCGCGCCAATAATCGCGTATGTTTGCGGGTCTCGGTCCCCAGAATAATCTGCGTTAATCTGTGTAATCTGCGGATTCATACTGCTACCTCCACGATCGTCATCGTGTCAGTGCCGAAGATATCGACGACCTTCACGGCGAGCTTGCGGCGGCCCGGTCGGCATTCGTGGAAGACGCTCATAAGATCGAGCGAGCGGTCTTTCTTGGTGCGGAAGGACTGCCACTCGTTCTCGAATATGTAATCACCCGTCCAGCGCTCCTCCCATTCGCCTGTCTCCTCGCTCTTCACGCGGATGATCTCGCGCTTGCTCTCATAGTCGAAATCAACCGCCCAGTAATCGATCCAGTCCGTCCACTTCTGGGTGAGCACCTCACGGCTGACTATCCCGTGCGAGTCCTTGCTCACCTTGATAATCTGCCCCTTCTCGACAACGATCTTGCTCCTCTTGTCCTTCAGAGTGGCCTCGGCAGCCGCGATGGAATCCTGGGAATAGAAGACCGAGAAATCTGTCAGCTCGACGGCCACTTTGTTCCCCTTAACGTGCGGTTTGACCTCGATGAAGGAGACGTCGTGGAAGACGACTTGGTTCTTTTCCACCGCCCGCTTGTCGAAGACATCGGCGGGGATGTACTTCGCGGCAATGTCAATCCCCTTGCCTCGCGCCTCGTCTAAAACGTTCGGGAAGAGGCCCATCTCGAACTCAAAGCCCAGAATGTCAACGCGCGTGATGTGCTTCTTTCGACATTCGAGAATTATCTCCTCCACAAAGAGGCGCGTTACGGGCAGGTTGACCGGACCGACGGCTACTAACCGTCCAGATTTCTTGCCATTGAAGGTTTTGAAACCATCTGTCTTCTCGGCGCGGTAGGCCTTAAGGATGAGATCGAGGAAGGCGGCCTCCTTTTCCTCGAGATTGCGCCGTTTGAGTTCATCTCTATCCGCAGATATTTCGTCCGCAGATTGCACAGATTTCCGCAGATTATTATTCCCTTTTTCTTCATCTGCGTTCATCTGCGTAATCTGTGGATCAACTCCTATATAATACTGCCGCTCGTACTTGCCCAAGTTCAATATCTCAAAGGCGCGATAATTCTCACCCTTCGCCTTCAACTGCCGCTGAACGCCGATCATCCGCTTCCGCGTCGTGTGGATGGCGAATTTCCCTAAATCGCTGACAATCCACTTCCGCCCCAACTTCTCCGCTACCGCCGCCGTCGTCCCAGAACCGCAGAAAAAGTCTGCAACCAGATCGCCCTCGTTGGAGGAGGCTTTGATGATTCGGCCAAGCATAGCTTCGGGTTTTTGGGTGGGATAATTCACGCGCTCTCTAGCAGTGGGCGCCAATAATATATCTGGCCATAGTGAAGATGCTGCAACACCCGGACGTTCATCCAGGAAGTACTTTATGTAGGGCTGGCCGGTACTGCTGTAATACAACTTCCCTTCCCGGTCAAGATCTTCCATATTCTTCCTTGAAAATGCC
>JAGHCW010000110.1 GCA_021160245.1 bacterium
ATGGATGCCGACTTCGCCCACAGGCCTGAGTATATCCCGCAATTGCTCGTCGCGATAGGTGATGCTGTCATTCTGATCGGGTCGAGAGGTGTGGCCGGCGGGGATCAGGTCGGACGGGGCATTGGTAGGAAGATCATCACACGCCTTGCGAATTGCTACATCATGTCGGTTCTTGGCATTTACGGTCACGATCTGACGTCTGGTTATAGGCTTTTTAGGACCTCATCGCTGAGCGAACTAGGGCTTGAGGTGATGATCTCGAAAGGCCCCGAGATCGTGCAGGAGATTCTCTGTTTGGCACAGCGGCATGGCCTGAAGAGAAAGGAGTTCCCAATCGTCTTTCATGACCGCTCGCACGGACAATCGACATTTAACTGGAAAATAGCGCTTCGCAGTATGGTTATGATGTGGCGTTTCAGATTCAGGTATCGATTGCAAAGTGCGCTCAAGTCATAGAGCCCCGTTTTGCATCGTCAATCAGATCTTTTGGCCTTAAAAAAAACTTGACGTTCAGATCAGCTCGCGCTAGTTTATGGTTTCTGCCGGGGTGGCGGAACTGGTAGACGCACGGGACTCAAAATCCCGCGGTGTTAATCACCATGGGGGTTCGATTCCCCCCCCCGGCATATCTATTAAAGTTCCCTCGAAAGCCGGCGCCAGCCCGAACGCAAAGTATCCCGCATGCCTATCGATAGAATAAAGAACGCGAACATAAGACGCAGAAGAACTGCGACTTTACCAGAGCGCATGGTTTCTCTGAAGAACGAGCACACCGGTAGCGCAAGACACTAGCGATCAGTTTGAATCCCGGATGTAGTTGGGACAACGCCTAAATCACGCCTCGCAATGCGGAAGCCCAGGTCTGTGCACATCGTGCCAGGGGACGAGCAACATCCCCTAAGGGCAACCCGGCTGACGTCAGGCGGGCTGTAGAATCCGCCTCCCTTGTAAGTTCTGTAAGCACCCATTGCAGGAGGTACATCAGCTCCTTTCGGATCGCTATCTGGATTCGGCCTTGTTCCGTAATAGTCCGGGTCATACCAGTCCCAGCACCACTCCCATGCGTTGCCGTGCATGTCATGCAAACCAAACACGTTGGGCATCTTCTGACCGGCTGGATGTGGCCCTCCACCCGAATTGCCCAGATACCAGGCGATATGGGTGAAATCAACCTCCAGTTCCCCAGCATAGAATATAATGGAGGTCCCCGCCCTGCAAGCATATTCCCACTCCGCCTCGGTAGGCAATCGGTATCCATTTGCCTCGAAATTGCAGCTCACATCGGCCGCAGTTATGTGCATGTCGTCTTCGTCATAGCCAATACCTGTAATTGTGTAGCATTCCAGCAGACCGTGCGCTCTGGAGAGTTTGTTGCAGAAATCCACGCAATCAAGCCAGGTAACCTGCTCTACAGGAAAGTCATCGGTCGTCCCGTGCATGCTGTCATTCCAACCCATCACGTCCTCCCACTGCCGTTGCGTCACCTCGGTCTTCGACATCAGGAACGCCGAGACGCTAACCATTCGTTGAGGCCCCTCACTTTCTCGCCTATCCGCCTCATTCTCTGGGGAGCCCATCATGAATAAGCCCTCTGGAATCGGGACCATTGTGATGCTGGCTGGCTGGCCATTCGAGTAGGTCCAAGCGGTCGAACCCACGTGAACCCATTCGGAGGTCTCTGCATCAGTCAATACTAAAATGAAATGGTATTCACCCGCCTCGGAGACTGGCGGCATCGTACATGGAAGCCCCATCCAACAAAATGGCGCTGGTTGCATAACAAAGCCTCCGGTGATAAACACATCCGCTAACCACGGAACGATGGACTCCCCCCAGCCCATGTCCGACCAAGCGTGGATCGAGCCATCCGGACTCAAGAGGCCGAGATAAATAGCCACTTGCATTCCGGAATCGGGATTCTCCCCGCCCAGGCTTAGCTCAATCGTATCGCTCGCGCTATAAACTCCCCGGTCGGTTTGAAGCACGATGGCCGGCTCAGCGTGCAACGTGGTGAAAAGAATTAGGTGCAGCATGATCCCACAGCAAAGAAAGGCCGCTCTCACTTTCTTCCTCCTTTGATCGATTGGGGATAGGGCCTGGCACCCCGTCCTATAAGCCGGTTACATTCAGATGTAACAACATCTAAAATTGTTCTGCCCATAGACTTTAAAGTAGAGTAACGGCCATATTCAACTCCCTTTTTGTGAGGAGTTTTCGTATTCATCTCGTGGAGTTGCTGAAGGGCTTGGATTGTTGCGTTGAAGTCGATGGACATCCTCGCCCTGAAGGGGCGAATCAACAGTAGCCGTAGGCGCTCCCTTTCAGGGAGCCAAAGCATGTAACTTGTCAACCACCATTCCACTTCCTGGTCGGCCAAATGTGAGCCATACAGCCAACAACCAAACCCTCACCCAGCAAGATATACGAAAACTCCTGTCTTTTTGTCCGCAGAGGCGGGTGAACGGCCATGGAGGGAAACCAGGAGGGCGGCATTTCCGCTACGCGATGATCTGAATCTTCTTGACGAAATGCTCCAGTTTCGGTCCAAACGACTCCAGTTCGTCAGCCTCTATCGGCTCAACGTCGGCCAGCGACGGGTCCAATGTCCGCTCATTGTGGAAGTTCTGCAGCGTCCAGACATTTGCGCCTCTAATGCTCTCGCCGATGCTCATGAGGTCCTCAAAAGTCAGGAATTTCGGACAGAAGGTCGTGCGGAATTGGTGCTCCAGCCCTGATTCCATTATCAGTCGTATGGATTCCTCCATTGCCTCGAGCGGAGCATCGATTCCGGTGACGGCATCCATTTTGTCTTTCTCGAGCGGCGCTTTGACGTCCATGACCATGTAATCAACGAGTTTCAGCCTTATCAGATCTCGTAGAATCTCCGGGCGCGAGCCATTGCTGTCGAGTTTCACCTTAAGCCCATACCGGTGGAGCGCTTCCAATAGCTCAGGCAGTCGGGGGTTCAAGGTTGGCTCGCCGCCGGTCACGACGACTCCTTTTATCCACTTCTTCTGCTTCCTTAGGCGTGGGAATACATCCGCCTCAGGGATTCTGGGGACGGTGTCCGGCGTGAGAACGAGATCCTTATTATGGCAATATGGACACCTGAAGTTGCAGTGCGGAAGAAAGAGTATTGAGCATACTTCGCCCGCCCAATCGAGGAATGATACCTCCACAAAGCCGCGTATGTCATAGTTCATCCAAAGTCTCCAAATAACGCTGTCCGAATCTTATATCGAGCGCTGTGAGGCACAATAGCCTTACGGCATCACTCGAGCGACCGTTCCCCTCATGGCAAGTCCCAAGAGCAATAGACAAAGCCCCGGCAGAACGAAATAAGGCATCAATTCCTCCACATCCATAAAGCGATTGGCCTGAATCTCGGACTTCTCCGCCTCGCCTATCTTCTTGTAGATGGCCTTGAGGGATTCTGCGTCGGTTGCGCGTGAATACTCGCCTTTTGAAATATCTGCAATCTGCTGAAGTGTCTTCTCATCGAGCTTCGTGAGCAGCGGCCGGCCATCTCGGCCAGCGGCATACCGCTTTCGTCCAAATCGATCAATGACCGGTATTTTGGCCCCGCCCTTTTTGCCGACGCCGACGCAATATATCTTCACATTCATTGTTTTCGCCATCTCAGCTGCGGTTCGCGGCTCAATCTCACCTCTGTTGTTCTCGCCGTCCGTGAGCAGAATAATGATCTTGGACTTCGCGCCCGAATCCCTCAGCCTATTGAGCGCCGTTCCAATCGCGTTCCCAATTGCCGTGCCATCCTCGACTAAGTCAAAATCGACGGCCTCAAGCAGTAAAACCAGCATGTCGTAGTCCAGCGTCAGGGGGCATTGAGTGAAGCTCTGACCCGCAAAGGTCACGAGGCCAATGCGATCGCTCGTTCTGCTCCTGACAAACTCAGTAACGACCTTCTTTGCAACAAAGAGGCGATTGTGTGGCTGGAAATCCTCAGCTCTCATGCTCCCGGAGATGTCCAGCGCTAGCACGATATCTCGGCCCATAGCTTGAACTGGCTTCTCATATTCAACGAGCTGAGGTCGGGCTGCGCCGAGAATAAATAAGCTCACTGCAAGCATGATGAGGACAACCGAGATGTGAACCCTCAATGGGTAACTTGGTCTGTGCCCCTTGCCGAAGAAGGCTGTCACGTGAGAGTATCTAATAGAGCCATCGAGGCGATGCCTCGCTCGGATAATGACGAACCACAAGAATGGGACGAAAACAAGTAGCGCAATCAAGTAGGCGCTTTGAAACCTGAGCATATTCCTCTCCGAGTTCTAGAACTTGGGTGCGCAAATATAATTAGGAGGATATATGAAATCAACACTCACCGTCCGATTTTCCCGGGCATCCTCCCAGTAATCAGATTGACGGAGGCGGTTCTGGCCCTTTGGAGCGCGGTGGCCGTGCGTCCTGAAAGCTGTGTATTGTCCGAGTTGGTGAAAGGCCAATCCGTTAGCCCAAAGGCATGGGAACGGTAACCTTTATCTTGGGAGCGTATCAGTAATGATGGGTTCTAAGCGCAGATAGGAA
>JAGHCW010000012.1 GCA_021160245.1 bacterium
ACTTCTCCCGCGCCCGCTACTACAATCAATCCCTCGGCCGCTTCTTCTCCCGCGATCCCATAATGGGCCTCGGCTCCCTCTATCGCTATTGCAGCAACAGCCCAGAAAACTTTACTGATCCAACGGGAACGGCGGCAACAGGTCTCAATTTCGGAGCTTCCGCTCTAACAGCGCAAGCTGCCGTATCTGGTGGAGTGTCATTGGGCATGGTCTGCCCAGGAAGGGGTTCCCGATTCTGGTGGCCCGGAATGCCCTGCAGTGGAACTGTCGAGAAGAACAAACTTGCAAACGGCGACACCGAGTATGTATACAAAGACGACGATGGCAATGAGGTTAGAAGGGAAGTTCACCACACTGATGGTTCTGTAGATGTCTACAATAGAAACGAGGATGGCTCCTGGTCGCATGAGGATCATTACGACGCGACCGAACTGAATAAACTCGGAGATCGCGTTGATGGCTTGATCGATTCTATCACCGATACTGCGCTGAGCGTGTTTGGTTATTTCAAGACAGCATATGATGGACTTGAGGAAGCAGGCAAGGGTAGCGGCAATATGAAACCAACCGGCGGCGGGGGAGGCGGGGGCTGGAACCCGAAGGGCGGTGGCATGGATCCAGGAGATTCGAATCTTCCGAGCTATTAAGATTGATGCCCGTTCAATCGCGAAGGCATAATAGAAACCGAATTAAGAAGTCTCTTCGACGCGTCGGAACCTCGTGTATTGGGCTTGTTCTATTGAGGGGTGAACGTGCAGTATGGTTTGTTCGAAGGAGGATATTGCAGGCATGGATAAGTCTCATCTGCCATGTGGACGCATCATCCGAAAGGAATCCCAGAGGCATGAGAATCTGAATAGGGCTGGATTGGAAACGCAGGGCTCCGGTAGAGATTAAATGAAAAGATGTCTCAAGAACCTCAAACAATGAGCGATGCTGAGCGGTCAAATGGCTCCGATAGGTCTGCAGACCACAATCGCCTTCAGCGTCGCTTGTTGTGGGTAGCCTGGAGGGGCGCTAAGCTGATCCTTGTGCTCGTGGCTATCATATTCTCATTCATCCTGTTCTCCATAGATACTGATAGCTATTCAGACTTTTCCATTTGCATAATTCCCGCAATGAACCGTATCTACGTGATTCATACCTACGATGAGTATGGCGCTTTGATTAGCCTTGAAACGATATCATCCGGCTCCGAAACACGCAGGCTGAAATTTCTCAAAGACGGGACTTATGTCTTGACGATCTTTGACAAGGAACTTGAGCTGATACGTGAGTCCCACACGAGCATACATGATGGAATAAAGGTGGACAGGGTCTATAACAGGGCCGGAAAGCTGATCCACGAGGAGAAAAACCAGCTGATGCGCCTTACTCGAATGACAATTGGCTATTCGATGTTGATCGCATCGGCGTTAGTTCTCTTGATGCTAGCGTTCAGAAGGGACATGCGGCTATTGATAAGATTTGTGGGGCAGGCGCTGCGCTGGCCCAAAGCACTCCTTGCTGTTCTGCTTTCATTGCTTGTTTGGTGCGGGTGCGGGATTCTTGACATCGGACTCAACACGTCTTTCAGCAGCTTCTGCTCCTTTCTGGGAAAAGTTGCCCACTCAACGGCATATAGTCAACATATCCCCTGGGCGCATGGCGGAAAGGAAACAATATATGGGTACGCCACTACCGTACTCATGGTCCCCCTCGTCGAGGAACTACTATTTCGCGGCGTTCTCTTCCTGATTTTCCTGAGGCTATCTGGTAAATGGGGGGCAGTATTTTCCACCACGCTTTTATTCACTCTATGCCATTTCGGAAATAGAGATTTCACTTTTCAGAGTGTTTGGTTATATGCTGTGGGTGGTCTATTGCTGGCTTTTCTGCTGCTCAAAACTGGCCGCTTGCGATGGTGCATTTTCTACCACACCTGCCATAATCTGCTGCTGATCATGGCCAGAATCGCTTTAGCTCCCTTTCTTGATGGAATGGCTAAGTGAGTCCATCAACGGTCGGGGATGCGCGAGGCAATACGGCCTGGGAGTATGAGTATGACAATCAGGGCCGCGTGGTCGAGGCGGAGGACGCGCTAGGCAAGACTTGGAGTTATGCCTATGACGCGGCGTGGAACCTCTCCAGCAAGACGGACGCGAAGAACGTTACGACCAATTTTATCCGCGATTCGTTTAATCGCGTCACGAAGATTGATACGCCGGGCACGACGCAGGACGTAACGATTGCCTACGACCCGACTGGGCACATCACCTCGATGACCAACAGCACGATCGCCTTCACGTTCGACTACGACGCCAAATACCGCCTCAAGGAGAAGAAGGACACAACACACAACCTGGCAATCACGTACGAATACTCCTGTTGCCAGAAAGTGACAAAGATGGCCGATCCCTCGAGCGGCGAGACGACCTATTCTTATGACGAGTTGAACCGTGTTACAGCGATAAATGACGCTCAAGGCGACGATTATGAGTTCGAATACGACAAGGACGGGCGGCGGAAGAAGTTGACTTACGGCAACGGTTCTTATACTAATTACTATTACGACGATGCTGGCAGAATCGTGGGCACGATTGATAACCTAAGGTCAGATGGGTCAACCGTGTCGAGTATCGAATACACGTTGGATGCTTGCGGGCAGGTAACGGCGAAGGTTGAATACGGCATTGGCGAGACGGAATTCGATTATGACGCCGAGGGCCAACTAACGAGCGTCGATTACGCCTCCGGCGCCTCGCACACCTTCACCTACGACGATAACGGCAACCGCCTCACCTGGACGCGAACCAACCGCCCGACGACGACCTACGCTTACAACGCCGCCGACCAGCTCACGCAATCGACAGAAGGCACAATCGGGACGACCTACACGCACGATGACAATGGCAACCTGACGAGTGAGACGACCGGTGGCATCACCAGGTCGTTCAACTACGACGCCCTTGACAGGCTGACTTCGGTCACGGAGGGCATGGACTCGATCCAGACGATGACCTACGGTCCGGATAGCAAGCGATTGAGCTTGACCGACGCCTCTGGGACGCGCAAATTCTACTACGATGGCAATGACGTGATCCAGGAATATAATTCGGACTGGAGTTCTGTCAGGATGGAATACACGCACGGCCCCTGGATCGATGAGCCCCTCTCAATGACCGACCACACAGCCACAGAAGCCAACAACACCCACTACCTCATGAAAGACCGCCTAGGCTCAATAATCAACATCCTCGACAACAACGAAAACGTCGTAACCACCTATAACTACGACGCCTTCGGCGCACCAACCGCCACCTATCATTCAGGCCAAATCGACTGCATGTACCGCTTCACCGGCCGCGTCTTCGACGGCGCAATGGGCAAATACTTCTACCGCGCTCGCTACTACAATCAATCGCTCGGCCGCTTCTTCAGCCGCGATCCCATCATGTCCCTCGGCTCGCTCTACAGCTACTGTAGCAACTCCCCCGAGAACTTCACCGACCCGACGGGCATGCTAACTACACAGCAGTCATCCCTCAGCGTTTCAACCCCATTCGGAATGTATCATCCAGGATATTGCGGTCCGATGCTACCATGTGCGGGCTTCTGGCGCAATCTCTGGAATAAAGTCTGCGGGCGCGGGGCAGATTCCAGCAAGGACTACTCGAGCGGGAGCTATGACTACAAGCATACGAGTACGGACTCAGACGGGAAAGAGCACTATGACATGTACTATAAGGGGACAAATACGAAGGTTGGCGAGTGTTCAGGCCACAATTATTGGGACGCCGACGGACAGCGCATCCACGAGTTCCATTTGTATTACCTCCATCTGGGCGGCCTCAGCAATGCTGATGTAGACGGCGTCGATGACTTTATGCAGGGAGGGATGAGCGAAAAGCAGTACTGGGGGGTGAGGGGCGATTACTATGCAAATTCCTCGATAGCATTCGCATGGGGCGCAATTCCTTTAAGCTTTGTGCATCCCTACGTTGGTACTCGTTGCGGATTTCTCAGTTTGGGAATGACCTACCTTTCGAAATACACGAGGATGTACCCCGATCCATGGTTTTATTGACGTAGGATATCAAATACGAAGGAATGGATATGTTTATATTCGGCAGTTTCAAAGACCCAATAGCCTGGGCGGAGAGGTTGGTCGGTCGAAAAAGCACATACGAGACAGTAGTGAATAGCACGATAGTCTTAGGAACAGTGATAGTCCTAATCCTGGTTGTTGTGGTGTTTGTCTGGATTGGGCCGGGAAACCCGATTCCCTTCTATCTGCTCTTGGTGCTGTGTTTCCATATTGCATTCTATGGGATATTCTGGCCGATTCGATATATAAAGGCTCTGAGGGCCCTGGTTCTGGAGCGAAAAGGTCTGATGAAAGCCCTGTCGCACTCCGATCATGCAGGCGGTCAAGGCGTCGTAGGGGAATAGCTAGAAATAACCTGAAGTAACGAGGTCGCCCGAGTTCGAATACGACTCGGAGGGGCAGTTGACGGAGGTTTCCTATCCATCGGGTCGGGCGGATGAGTTCGAGTATGACGAGAACGGCAATCGGACTGAGTGGTCGAGCGATTCGGCGCCGACGACGACATACACATACAACGA
>JAGHCW010000104.1 GCA_021160245.1 bacterium
AGCATAGACCACATAGAGGAACTCGCTAACGGGCGGGGTATGTTTGTCGGTCTGGGTGAGGATGTGTTCGACGAATACTGGATGAATTATGGTAGAATGATAATCAAGGGCAAGACAGGGAGCACAAAGACGCTGTCGAACCTAACAGACTTCTTAAATGCGAAAGGAATCGACACGGGGTTGATCAATCACCGCAGAAGAAAAGCGAAGAGCCTGCCCCATGACAAGTGAACGAGTGCGCGTGCCGCCGATCAAGTGCCAGGGCATAAAGACGAAGCTCGTTGATTGGATTAGGGAGAATCTCCCTGGACAGATGCAGGGCACTTACTTCGAGCCATTCTTGGGTTCCGGAGTCGTCGCGTTTAACGTCCGTCCAAAGCGAGCCTTTCTAACAGACTCAAATCCCCACATCGTGGCCTTCTACGAGCAGATAAAAAGAGGGCAGATAACCCCTCTCTTAGTATCGAAGTTCTTGGCAACCGAGGGGGGAAAACTGCGCACTTATGGAGCCGACTATTATTATGAGGTGAGAGATAGGTTCAATTCGCAGAAGGACCCACTGGATTTTCTTTTCCTCTCAAGGTCATGTTTCAATGGTCTGATCAGATTCAATAGAAGCAAATCGTACAACGTGCCTTTTGGTCACAAACCCAATAGGTTCACAAAGTCCTACATCACGAAAATCTGCAATCAGGTAAAATGGGTTTCTCTATTGCTCAGGCGTAACGAAGACTGGACGCTGGCCTGTATGGACTTCAGAGAAGCGCTCTCGAGAGCGATGGCAACGGATTTTGTGTATTGCGATCCGCCCTATTTGGGCAGACACATCGATTACTTCAATTCTTGGTCCGATATGGAAGAGAAGCAATTGAGAGAGACGCTAGACCAATCAGGGGCCAAGTTCACGTTATCCACTTGGCTAAAAAACACGTATCGGACCAATGAATGTATTGACACTATCTGGGCTGGATTCCGAATGGTAACCCGAGAGCATTTCTATCACATTGGTGCGAAGGAGACCAACAGGAATTCGATGACCGAAGCCTTGATTCTCAATTATGAGCACTCTATGAGCGAGAATAAGCCCATCAACAAAGTGGAACAGCTAGGTCTCTTCGAGTCGCTCATCCCGGCGTGAAAACGCCTGAACTCGACACCTAAGAGCTGGTCCATCCCCTTGGCTATTCGCTGAGCCCATATTGCCTTACCCAACGACAATCGAGACAATGCGGCCTTTCACGTAGCGCTGGGTCTTGACGGTCTTGTCATCTACGTGGCGCTTCACGTTGGCGTCCCCGAACGCAAGCTCCAGTATCTCGCCTTCTGAGACGTCACTTACGACCTCGAGCTTCGCCCTAATCTTGCCGTTGACCTGCACGGGCACAACGATCATCTTCGCCTTCGTCAGCGCCTCGTCAAACTCTGGGAAGCTCGCGTCAAAAACGCTTTTCTCATGCCCAAGTTGCTCCCAGAGCTCCTCCGATAGATGAGGCGCGAGTGGGGCGAGTAGTTTGATGAGGGCCTCGACCGCATCGCGATTCTTGTGCGCGTCGGATTTTGCGAGCGCAGTTTGCAGCTCCATGAGAGCGGATAGAGCCGTGTTGAAGTGGTAATGCTCAAAGTCATGGCGCACGCGTTTTATCGTAGTGTGCAGAGCGTGCAGATCGTCATCTGAGAGTTGCGGCTGCTTCCGCTCGCCCTGATAGCTCTTGATGTGTTTCTGGATGAGATTGAAAACCTTCTGCAGAAAGCGCGATATGCCGATGAGTCCGCCCTCAGACCACTCGCCGCCCTCGCGGAATGGCCCCATGAAGAAGAGGGAGAGCCGTAGAACGTCGGCGCCATGCTGCTTTATTGTGGCGTCAGGATTGACTATATTGCCAAGTGATTTGCTCATCCTCTTGCCGCCGAGGTTGATGTCGCCCTGGTGACGAAGGCGAAGCGCCGGCTCGTCAAAAGGTAGATGGCCCAAATCGTGAAGGACTTTCGTTATGAATCGGAAGAATAGGAGATGCCCAACGGTATGCTCCGGCCCTCCGGTGTATTGATCGATGGGCAGCCAACGCCTCGTTAGGTCAGGATCGAACGGATGCGCATCGTCATGCGCGGAGGGATATCTCAGGTGATACCAAGACGAGCAGACGAACGTGTCCATTGTATCCGGCTCGCGCGTCGCCTCACCTCCGCACTTGGGGCAAGTCGCTCGCATAAACTCCGGCGAGCGGATAAGAGGAGACCTACCCGAACCGTCCGGCTCAAAGTTCGCCTCAATCGGCAGTTTGACCGGCAGATCGCTTTCTGGGACGGGGACCTCGCCACATTTGTCGCAGTAGATGATCGGAATCGGCGCGCCCCAGTAGCGCTGCCTGGAGAGAAGCCAATCTCGCAATCGGTATTGAATCCTGAACTTGCCCAGGCCTTTGGAGGACAGCTCCTCAATGATTGCTTTCTTGAACTCATCGGAGGCCATTCCGTCGTTGTCACCGGAATTGACCATCGTTCCCTCGCCAGTATAGGCCTCATCGAATGGCGCTCCTGGTTCCTTCCCAGGCGCCAGGACGACCTCGCGAATCGGCAGGCTAAATTTCGTGGCGAACTTAAAGTCGCGCGTGTCGTGCGCGGGAACGCTCATAACTGCCCCAGAGCCGTAAGAGGCGAGGACGTAATCCGCAGTCCAGATCGGTATCCGGGCGCCATTTACGGGATTGATGGCGTGGCTCCCCAGAAAAACGCCCGTCTTCTCCTTGTCGAGATGGACTCGCTCCAGCTCGCTCTTCCTCGCCGCCTGCTTGATGTATCCCTCGACATCAGCCCTCTGATCGGGGGTTGTAAGCGTATGAATGTCAGGATGTTCAGGCGCCAAGACCATGTAGGTTGCGCCAAAAAGCGTGTCCGGCCTTGTCGTGAAGACGGTTATCTTGATGTCGCTGTCGGCCAGATCAAACGTAACGTCCGCGCCCTCGCTACGACCGATCCAGTTTCGCTGCATAAGCTTCGTCGTGTCGGGCCAATCGACTTTATCGAGGTCGTCAATCAACCTCTGCGCGTAGTCCGTTATCGCAAAGAACCATTGGAGCATGTTCCTTTTGACGACAACGGAGCCGCATCGCTCGCACTCTCCGCCGACGACCTGTTCGTTAGCAAGCACGGTCATGCAGGAATCGCACCAATTGACGGGCGAATCCTTGCGATAGGCAAGTCCTTTCTTGTAGAGCTGCAGGAATAGCCACTGCGTCCATCGGTAGTACTCGGGCGTCGAGGTGTTGATCTCCTTCGTCCAGTCGAACATCGTGCCCAACATGCGGAGCTGCTTCTTGATGAATTCAACGTTATCATGCGTCGAGACAGATGGATGGACACCGTGCTTGATTGCGAAATTCTCAGCTGGAAGGCCAAACGCGTCGTAGCCCATCGGCTGGAAGACGTTGTAGCCGCACATCCGCTTGAAGCGGCCGTAAGTGTCGCAGCCGGAATAGCAGTAAGCGTGGCCCATGTGCATCTTGGCGCCTGATGGATAGATGAACATCGCTAGGTTATAGAATTTGGGCTTCTCCGACCGCAAATCCGTCTCGTAAAGCCCCGATTTAGCCCATCGAGCCCGCCATTTCTTCTCAATCTTAACCTGGTCGTATTCATTCTCTTTCATAGTCTATCCGTTGACCTCAAATACTCTCATCACCTCATCACCATAGTGATTGATGACTTTCACCGCAATTTTGCCACTTTCAGGAGCGGCGAATGGGCGGCTTTCGGTTGCATATAACGCCGACCACGCCTCCTCGTCTATATCCGCCTTCAGCGCCCGCTTGAGTTTATTGTATCGAATTCAGGCCCATTCATTCCCTGCTTTCCGTGCATTTGCTTTCCATCCCCCATACTTCGAATGCAAGTCTGGTCAACATTTTCTGACGGTTCTCAATCGCTCTTGAATCCCACTCATAGAATTGTATAAGGCCTTCTACAGCCCTATTTAGACGGCTATTCTGGCCAACATGAGGCCTTTCCACTAGAGATTCTGTGAGTAAGAAGTTGGACTGCGAATAATAGTCTCTCTTCTCCGCGTATTCTTTATTCGATGCTGAAATGTTGTGAGGCTCTTCTAATAGAGCTAGATTGCCGAGTTTGATAGCATATTCTCCATATTCATCCCGTTTGTCGAATTCACTTCTCTGTTTCTGCGATGGTGTCTGCGGCAGAATATGCTCTACATGGACGGTCTTGGCGATATACTGCTTTAACCCAGTGCCCTTGTCCCCGTATGCTCTTCTGTCGATGTGCTCTGTGAGTTTAGCCAGAATGTATCTCATCCGATACTGCTGAATGCGATCCTGAGCCAATTCTCTGAAAGCCAGCTCAAACCTATCTCTTCGACTATTCATATCCTGGACAAAGTTTGTCTCTACGAATGATTTAAGGTGCTGGGCGCTTTTGACATCTCGCAGCTGTCGGGCCCATCGGGCGAAGTTTCGTTCCAGCGTCTTAGTGGGTTCACGAGTGATGATATAGCAGAATAGGAGTTTTTCGATCGCCTCACATAGCGGTCCGAACAAGTCTGGCGGCAGTTTCCTGCCCGCCATCAGCAGTATAAACTGCTGTCGAAGAGCCCCTCCGAGTAATGAGAGATCGTACAAATGCTGATTCCATTCTCCCCAAGCGTCTCTCTGGGACAGGAAGTTTGCATGGGCAGCGGCGCATTCGATTAGTCGGTCAACGAATCCCAAAGGGTCGCTATCGATCCCACATCGGTTTGAATTCCTCGTAAACCACTCATGTATCTCATCCTCGCGAATGCCCCGACGCGAGTCAATCTCGTGATGAGCCATAATGAAATAACGCAGAAACCTAAGGGGCTTCTCTTTGCAGCTATCAAGTCTGTCAACCAGAGTTTTCCATCTATCTTTCAGCTTAGGATAGTCCTTACTCTCGACTTTCATAAACAGCATGTTTTTCAGAAGGTCCATTGCATTCAAACCCACGCCCCGGTCATTAATCGTCTCAAAGACCTTAAGTGCATTTGCTATGGTGGGCGTGACAATGCGTATCAATTTGACTCTTGTAGTAAGCACACCATGAAATTGTCGAAGTCGTTGTCCATCCGTATCCAGGAAATCATGGAGAAAGATGGATACGCTTTGATAGGCCGATTTGATATTCCTGACGGATGCGGTCGTATCGGGGATATCGTCAACAGGGCAAGCTCCGGCAGCAATGCGCTCCAAAACTCCCTCGCTATCTTCATATTGAAGCGTAATCCTATATCTCTCGACCACCTCAAATGTCCTAGGATCGATCGCTGCGTCTGAGATCATAGCGTTAAGAACCTTATTCTGTTTCTTGCAGATTCTGTCAAGGGCGTCCCTTATTGCGCATAGAACCAAATAAAGAGTTGTCATGCGCTGTTGACCATCAATGAGCTGATAAGTTCCATCCGGGGCCTGACAAGCGACGACGCTGCCTAGAAAGTACTCTGCGCCAGGAATTATGTTCCCAGCCTCATCATAGAACTCGTCATACACGTCCTGGAGCAGCCTTTCCACTTGCTCTTGTTGCCAGACATACTCTCTCTGGAAGTCTGGGACCGAGAAAAAGTCCTTAAAAAGGTCCCCGACGGAAAGATCTCTAGACTCGATTTTTATGTTATTTAGATCATTCAAGACGAGGCCTCCACATCTTCAAAGAGCTTTCGCAGATCGTCCTCAATCTGCATCTCAACCGCAAGCGTCTCCCGAATCGGTTCCAAGGGCTCCCAACCAGCCTGTCTCAGCAGGTCATCATAGATGATCCTGGCATCCGCCTCGGTCGAATAGTCCTTCACAGTCGGTCCTCCTTAAAGCCCACCGGACGTCTGCCACTCGGGAAAGCGGTCCGCAAGACTCTTGTTCCTGGAATAAACTTCGCAGACCAGACGCCCTCGGTCGATCTTGTTAGCCGTCCGGAGTTCGACTTGCTCCTTGAAGATGAGCCTCCACAATTTGTCATTAGCTGCTTTGAGCCTCGTTTTCGCGGCTTGGCGATTGGGACCAAGTAGGAGCTAATTCGCCGTCCATCGACTATTTCGTCGGTGATACCCTCTTCGCCAAACTTGAAATGACGCGTCGGCTCATTGTAAGGCGAATTGATAATCGGATTCTCGATTGTGATATCTGTCATTCGCATCGTCGCCTATGCACATTCGGACACAAGGGATTCAGTTCAAGAACACAGGATGCCTGGGGGATACAGGTTCTTGAATCGCCCTTTCTGTGAGCCGACGCGGTTAGTTACCCCATGTGTATATGGGGTAAACGCCAGTGTCATCCAGACACCACGTCTGATAAATTATTTCTTAGGAGCGGTCGTCTTGCCGATGGGCAGAACGTCCTCCAGGCTCGTGTGAGGCCTCGGGATAACGTGAACCGCAACCAGCTCGCCAACACGCTTCGCCGCCTCGGCCCCGGCGTCAGTCGCGGCCTTTACAGCAGCAACGTCCCCGCGAACAAGCGCCGTAACATAGCCGCCACCGATCTTCTCATACGTAACCAGCTTAACGTTGGCCGCCTTAACCATCGCATCCGACGCCTCGATCATAGCCACAAGGCCCTTAGTCTCTATCATTCCAAGCGCTTCACCATACATCGTCTCTCACTGCTCCCACTTATGATCAAGCAAAATGCTCATTATGAACAACAACTATATCTCAGCAAATTCTCGCTTAATGGCCGCCAAAACTTCCGCTACAAGCTCGCCTGAAACGTCCCCCTTGACCGACGATCCTGTTATCGAGGCCGAAGACCCTTGCGGGCTAGCAGAATCGGAGCCCAAGCCGCACGAAGCCGAACCATCCGGGCCAATCTTACACGCAACGGTTGGCATCTTCGCGCCCGCCTCTCTCTGAACCTCG
Organism: bacterium; assembly: GCA_021160245.1. Lineage (GTDB taxonomy): Bacteria > B130-G9 > B130-G9 > B130-G9 > B130-G9 > JAGHCW01. The sequence goes on from JAGHCW010000104.1 coordinate 6,881, forward strand.
GAGATACGCTCAATATCATTCGCAGTCAATAGCTTTTCACCGCCCAACAGCCTCGCAACCAGCGAGATATTGGCGAAGTGCTCAATTCGCTCCATTGTATAATGCGCCTCAAACACATCTTTGCCCACACTAACCGCCCCGTGATTCGCAAGGAGTACGGCATTGCAGTCTTTCATTTTGGCGGCGACCGCCTCCGCAAGCTCATCGGTCGAAGGAGGCGCGAATTCTGCGATTGGGATGACGCCTAGTGTCATGACGACCTCTGCGAGCACGCATTTGTCCAGCGGGATGCCAGCGACGGCGAAACCCGTGCATATTGGCGGATGAGCGTGATCGATGGCCAAAACGTCAGGTCTGGTTTTATATATTGCGAGGTGCATCAGAATCTCGGAAGACGGCCTAAGCGGACCTTCGAGCTTCTCGCCCGCGAGGTTTATCTTGACCAGTTCATCCTCTCGAATAAAGCCCTTGCTCCGACCGGTTGGCGTCGCCAAGATAATATCGTCGCCTATTCGAGCGCTGATGTTGCCATCGTTCGCCGCCACAAAGCCCCTAGCGAATGTCCGACGGCCGACCTCGACAATGGCCGCTCTAGCAAGCGATTCCGGCAGATATTTGCCGAAATACTCCCCAACCATCGATTCTATTGCTTCCTGCATACTCCGCTCCCTTTCAAAGCGACCTCAAGCCGAAGTCAATATGCGAATCTACATAGAAAGCCCCCCAGCTGTCAAGGAAGCGTGAAAATCCCCTGAGAATGGGATTGAGTCAGAAATCGAGTATGAAGATCGAGCAATCCATTGGGCAAGATAAGTTGTCTAAATGAAGCTACTTGAAACATACTCCGTTCCTATATATATTAGGGGAGCATTCACAGATAATAGCTGTAGAATGAGCTCACCCCAAAAGGTGTGTAAATTAGGTTAGGCGGTGTTTACCTTAGTTGTGCAAGAAAGACAGTTAAGGTGAAGAAAGGATAACACCGCCATGAGCAAGAAGAGCACAGAGAATGATAGAGAGTCAAGCCCGTGTTGGGATGGTCTTGAGGCGTGGATTCGGGGCCAGATTCAAAGATGTTTTCAGGACGTGTTGGAAGAGGAAGTGACAGAATTTCTAGGCAGGTCAAGATACGAGCGGCGGGACGCTATCGATGCGTCCTTAGGCAGCCGCAATGGCTACGGTAAGCCTCGGAATGTAACGTTGAGTTGCGGGACTATAACGGTTCGTCGTCCACGAGTTCGGGAGGTTGAGGAGCGTTTCGAGAGCCGTCTTTTGCCGTTTTTTCAGCGTCGCACGAAAGAAGTGAACGAGTTGATACCCGAGCTGTACTTGCACGGTCTTGCCGAGGGCGATTTCGACCTAGCACTTCGGGGCCTCTTGGGTGCCGATGCGCCGATCTCGGCCTCGACCGTTGCGCGTCTGAAGACGAAATGGCAGGCGGAGTTTCGGGAATGGTCCTCGCGTCCGCTGGATGACCTTGAGGTGGTGTATCTC
>JAGHCW010000063.1 GCA_021160245.1 bacterium
CGAACGCGCTGGGCGTCTGCTCTGCGCTCATATTCCCATTCTGCATCGGGCTTCTTTTGACGGCCGGGAAGCGGCAACGCATTCTGCTCTTTTCTTGCGCATTGCTCTCAACAGTCGTTGTTATCCTTGCCAGATCGAGAGCGGGGGTCTTGGGCATAATGCTCTTTCTCCTTGGATTCGCGCTTTGGCAATGGAGAATGACGGAGACAGATGAGGCGAGGAAGAGACTCAAATTGCACATTTTATGGGCCTTTGGGGCTCTCTGTCTGCTACTTGTCATCATTCTTGTGGTTCAGGACATCGCGGGGTTGGCACAGATGCCGCTCATTGGTGACGCGTTGCTGGTTGTGGCCCACCCGAGCGAGGATTCGCTGACCTATGTCCTGAGACATCGATTACACCAGTGGAGTGAGGCGCTTAGGATGTGCAGGCAATTTCCGCTGACCGGAGTAGGGCTCGGCGCGTACATAATTGAACTACCGAACTTCTACGCTGTGAACAAAGGGCAGATGTTCATAATCGACACGGCGGGCAACCTATTTCTGCAAGTTGCGTCGGAGCTCGGATTCATGGGGCTGCTGCTATTGCTTTGTTTCGGGATAGTTGTCTTGGAGAATGTGTTTAACTCCTTTAGAGTCTGCATCCACCGAGCTTATTCCGCGGGTCGAGAGCTTTTAGGTTGCGTCGGCCTCGGTATCCTAGTTGCCTCGTTCCTCTTTCTGTTCGGCGCGCACACGGTCTTCTTCGAATACAACTACCTGATGGCGATTTCCGTTGCCGTGCTACTTGCCTGGAAAACACACCCCATTGAGGCGCAAGATTCGCATTCGAAAGCCCGCGCTCGTTCGATCATTCACCGAAGCTTCGTTGCAGTCCCCGTCATAATTGTAATGGGCATTTTTCTCGTCCAATCACTCGGGCCTCTCTCGATAGAGCAGAGAAGACAGGATGTTGGTTGGCAGTTTGAATATGGCTTGTATAGAAAGGAACTGTGGGACAACAGGTTCCCCTTCTGGTGGACTCAGCAGGAGTCGCAAATGCGAGTTCCGGTTCAAGGGAGCATCCTGGCTTTCTCCGTATTCTGCGCCCATCCCGATGCGGACGAGAGACCCGTCGTCTGCCGCGTCTCGATAGATGGCCAAATGCGGGGAAGAGCCGAGCTGACGCGAGACCGATGGCGGCGGTTAAAGGTGCCTGTGAATGCCCCCATCGGCAGTGAGATAGTATTCAATGTCGCCGTTGACAGGACTTTTTGCCCCTGCGTGGAGGATAATACGGCAGATGATCGTGATCTCGGTGTCGCCATCGCCAACATCCGTTGGTCAGACTGATTCAATGCAGCCCCCAAAGAGCGCCGCATCCTGGACAATTGTGATCATTGGGGCTACGTTTGGTGGAATTGACAGGCCGAGGGCGACCAGCTAATATCACCTGTACAACGATGATCGGATTCAGGACAGAGCGAAGACGCATCCATATAGAGAGGCTATCTGTGGCTATTCCCAAGTCGCGTTTTGTAACGCTTATATGTTGCCTAGTGTTGCTCATTGCTTGCTTTGCGCGCGCAGACATATCCGCTCGCGCCTCGGTTGACAAAAAGAGCGTGAAGCTGGGCGAGCAGTTCGATCTGACATTGCAGATCGTCCATGACAAGGGCTACAAGGCGCATCCACCATCCGCCGGAGAGACGCTTGGCGACTTCCACGTGGTCAAGAGCACGCGAAAAGAAGCCACACTCCCCGATGGAAGGGAGACAATCACGTATGAATACACTCTGGCCGGATTCAGACTTCACAGAGCCACAATCGCGTCAATCGAGGTTCCGTTCGAGGACCCGACAGGGCGCTCCGGCCTTCTTGAGACCGAGCCGCTTGGCATCACAATGGCCGGCACGGCGCCGGAGGAAGCAACGGATATAAAGGACATCAGAGACCTCGTGCCGATAGAGGCTCGGATGGCTCTTTGGCTGAAGATTCTCATCGGGCTGGCCGCCGTTTTAGTCGCGTTTTTCATCGCGCGATTCTTGATGGCGAAGAGAAAACCAGCGGAGGAGCCTTTGGAGACTATCGAGTTGCCCGCCTCAGAGGTTGCGCTTGCGGCTATTAAGCGACTTGTCGAGAGCGATCTTTTGTTTGAGGGTAAGCACAAGGAGTTTTACTTTGCTCTGTCCGAGATAATGCGCAAGTTCATCACCCGGCGGCTGAAGTTTCCAGCAGATGATATGACGATGACGGAGATCGAGTATCAGATGAGAGGCAATCCGATTTCGGGGGATTTTGCGCGCACAACTCTTGAGGTTCTGAGGTTCTCTGACCTGGCCAAGTTCGCAAAGCTTATTCCGAGCGATGATGAGACCGATAAGATCATTGAGAAGTCCCGAAATGCGATAGAGCTGGGCCGAGAACCGCTGTTTGACAATGATACGGCGACTGTGCCGGATGATTCGGCGTCAGATGGCTCGAGTGCAGGAGGCACAGAGATTGTCGATTGACAAGTTATTCGTATCATTCTTGTGGCATTTTCATCAACCTTACTATAAGGATTTGCTGGCGGACGAGTATGTGATGCCCTGGGTGCGGCTCCACGCGCTGAAAGACTATTATGACATGGGCAGGATACTCGGCAGCGTGGACGGAGCAAGGGCTGTCTTCAATTTCGTCCCATCACTTCTAGCCCAGCTAAATGACTATGCTGGCGGCACTGCCAACGACACGTTTCTGCGACTTACGGAGAGAGATGCGGACGGGTTGGGTGACGACGAACGAATGTTCATCATTCAGAGCTTCTTTCATATTAACCACAAGATAATTGGCACGTATCCCCGCTATGTGGAGCTTCTAGCGAAGCGAGAGAGCGTCCTCTCTGATGGGAACACCGGGGCTTTTGGCGTCGATGATCTTCGTGATCTTCAGGTGCTATTCAATCTCGCTTGGAGCGGCAACACGCTCCGCAGTGAAAGCGATATCGTGAAGGAACTCGAGGCAAAGGGACGCGACTTTTCGGAAGATGAGAAGATGTCGCTACTTGATGCGCAGCAGAGCTTTCTCTCGAGGACAGGCCCTCTCTATTCGAGCCTCGTGAAACGAGGGGCTGTGGAGTTGAGCACTACTCCATTCTATCATCCCATATTGCCGTTGATTCAGAACGTGAAGAATGCTCGGAAGTGCATGCCAAATGCGCCGCTCCCAGAGAAATGGACCGGGGCGCCGGATGATGCTGTCAGGCACGCGAAGGACGCAGTCGAACTCTTTAAGTCAGTCTTTGATGTTCCCCTGAGAGGGATGTGGCCAGCTGAGGGTTCAGTCAGCCAGGACACGTGCTATATATACAAGAATCTGGGCATGAAGTGGATAGCGACCGACGAGATGGTCCTCTTCCGGTCAATGGCAGAAAGCCAGATGAAGGACTTGGAGAAGAGGGCAGCCCGGCTCTATTCTCCGTTCTTCGTCGAGATCGATGGTTCACCGCTATCGGTCTTTTTCAGGGACCATTTGCTCTCGGATTCGATTGGTTTCGTTTACTCATCTTGGGAAGCTGAGGCCGCCGTTGATGACTTCATCTCGAAGCTTAAGGGCATCTTTGACGTTGTGCGCCATGATGCGGATATGTTCTCAAATGACCTTCCACCGGTTGTATCGGTGATATTGGATGGCGAGAACGCTTGGCAATTCTTCCCCGAGAATGGTGAGCCTTTCTTGCGAGCGCTTTACTCCATGCTGTCCAAGACGGATTGGATTGAGCCGACAACGTTTGGGGATTATGTCGAGAAGTTCGGGCCGGGCCGCAAGCTCGATAAATTAGCGTCGGGATCTTGGATTCGAGGCGATTTTGGCGTCTGGATCGGTCATTCGGAGGACAACAAGGCCTGGGACTACGTGGCGGCCGCTCGTGAGGCGCTTGTGCAGAATCCTCCCAAGGACGAAAAGGAGAATGAGCTTGCCTGGCAGTCCCTCATGGCCGCCGAGGGCAGCGATTGGAATTGGTGGTATGGCGATGATCATCAATGCGATAACATCGCGGACTTTGACAGACTCTTCAGGAAACATATCGCAAACGTCTTCTCAATCATCGGCAAGCAGCCGCCCTTTGATTTGAGCATTCCGATCAAATCTCCGCCCAAGGTCCGGCTGGCTCGGCAGCCCAGACAGTTCTTGCAGCCGGTACTGGACGGCAAAGATACGAGATACTATGAGTGGCTCAGCGCCGGCATGTTTGACCAGCAATCTGGTGGCCGAGGCGCGATGCACCAGGTAAGCGCTTTGGCAAGGAGGCTCTATTTTGGCTTTGATCCTGAGAACCTTTATATCAGGATTGACTTCATGGGTTCGGCGGCGGATGTGCTTGCTGCGGCTGGCGAAATGGAGCTGGTTATCGATTTCACCTCCCCATCGCGCATAAGGCTAGGAATCTTGCCGAAAGGCGAGAGTGGAAGCTCGGCCGCGTCGCTTGCAGTCCTTTCTTACGAAGGGAGCGAATGGCGGCAAGATAAGATGCTCGATTCTGTGGCAATTGACCAAATCGTCGAGCTGAGTGCGCCTCTTGCGGTCTTGGGCTGCAAACCGGGGGACAGACTCGAGTTTGCGGCGAGGCTTTTGCGAGGCGGAAGTGTTTTGGAGAGCATCCCAGAGGTCTCCGCCATCGAGACATTAGTGCCGAGCCGCGATTTCGAGGAGGAAGAATGGTGCGTGTAGCGGGCACTTCCGGTGTCTGAGCGCATAGGCGGAAACTCCGCCCTGATGACGATCATGCAGATATTCGCATTCGCCTCAACTGCGGTGCTGCACATATTTCTTGCTCGAAAGCTCGGGCCCGCGGAGTACGGCGTTGCTGGCATAATCATCTCCGCGCTGGTTGTTGTCCGCGCTGGCGTTTTTGGGTCGGCGATGATGGGAACCTCGAAGCTTATTGCCGCGCGACCTGAGTGCGTCACATCTTGCATCGCGATTTCGAAACGGGCTTATGCGGGCATTGCGGCCTTCATTGCTCTGCAGTTCTTCTTTTTTGCTCCTCAGTTCGCAAGTTATCTGCGGGACCCATCGTTAACCGGCTACATCAGGCTTCTGCCTATCGCTGTAGCGCCGCTGGGCGCTTATGTCTTGCTGCTCTCGATTTTGACTGGTCTTAAGGATTTTCGCTCAACAATGCTGGTTGGGATACTTTTCCAGATTCTGAAGCTGACGCTTATTGTGGGCATGGTGCTTATGGGTCTCGGCGTTCCCAGTCTCATCTTCGGCTTTGGACTCGCCAGTCTCCTGGCGTTTCTTATCTTTCGCAAGCGAGCTAAGTTGCCGCGCGGAACCGAGGCTCTGCCGCTTTTGGACTATCTCAAGACCATGATCGGCGTCTTCATCGCTCTCACCCTTGCCATTGTGCTCCGATACGCCAACTTCTGGAACCTGAAGAGGATAGTCTCGGACAGCATCGTAGTCGGGCATTATACCGCCGCCAGCCAACTAGCCTTAATTCCCGCCCTGATCTTCAGCGGATTCGTTGTGGCGCTCTGGCCGGCTGTTTCCGGCGAGTCCGGCGCCTCGGACATCACCGTGGCTCGGGAGCACATTGCCAAATCGTTCAAGTACTTACTACTTGCTCTATTGCCCTTCACTGCAATTCTGGCGGCCCTGCCGGATTACACGATACTGATGGCCTACGGGAAGCAGTATTTGCCCGCATCGAGAGTGTTGCCCCTGCTTCTTGTCGCAATCGCGGTATTGGCGACTCAATCACTAATTATGTCAGCGTGCCTCGCTCTCGGCAAGACCTGGCCTATTGTTGCGACCCTTCTGGTTGCTATCGTGGGCATTGTTTTGATCGGCAACGTTATCATCCCAAGGTATGGCATACTCGGCGCGGCGGCAGCTGAGGTTACAGGATTCTCTCTAAGTGGACTCGTCTTCGGCGCACTGACGTTCAGGACATTCGGACGGTTCACCTCATTTGCGCAAGGCCTCAAAATCTGCGCCTCATCGGTGCTTCTTTTCATCGTCGTTCATTCGTTTGCATTTCTTGGTCGCGGTATCGTTCTAGTTGTGCCGATCGCATTTGGGCTCTATCTTCTGACAGTGCGGCTTCTGGGTGTTTTGGATGACAATGAGATTCGGGAAGGGCTAGCGCTGGCAAGAGTCTTTATTGCAAACGCGAATAAAACTCTTAGAGCGACATTCCGGAGGATGGCAAATTCTCAAAGCCCCGTGGATACTCGGCGCTGAAGCATCCCGGCGGCTTGACGTGCGCAGGCGTTGACCTATATTTGATCTTCACTTGTGATCGCGCATTTAGATAGATGGATGGAAGAGAACTTAATGCGGAATCGATGGAGGACACATACGCATGGCAATTGATAGTGAACTCCTTGAGATATTGGTTTGCCCGAAATGTAAGGGCGAACTTGAGTATCAGGAACCGGAGCAGAAGCTAATCTGCAACAGCTGCAAGTTGGCCTATAGAATAGAGGATGACATTCCAGTGATGCTGATCGACGAGGCAGAGCCAATTGAATGAAGAGAGCGAGTCGACTCCGTCTAAGCGAGATTAGAAGCGCTCTCTTCATAAGAATTAAATCGCTTGGCGATACGGTCCTTTTCACGCCGGCCATATACAACTTCAAACGAGCTTGTCCGCACGCTCGCCTTTCAGTCCTGGTGGATGAGCCATCGGCGACGGCTATTGCCGGCAATCCCGATGTTGACGAGATAATAATCTCGCCCAGTGGTTCTAGACCAATGGCTACCGCCAGGTTCGTGTTCAAGCTACTTCTCACGAGGTTTGACCTCGCCATCGATTTCCACGGGGGGCCACGAGGGAATATGGCGACTTTTTTCTCGGATGCGAAGTGCCGTGTAGGATGGCGCGATAGACCCCTTTCGTTCTGCTATTACAACATCCGAGTGCCAATGGCGAGAGAGGTGCTGAAGACCGACACAAAGCTGCACACGGTGGCGAAGAATCTCGCGCTGATTGTGCCGCTGGGGGTACCTGTAGTATCCACCCAAACGAGAGTGTTTATCGATCCAAGCGCGTCTCAATCGCTGGACAAAAAGCTCCGGCACTTGGCCCAAAACGTCGGCAAGCCGCTCTTGCTCGTCCATGTCGGCGCAACAAAGAGCAGGAAGGAATATCCGCCTGAACGCCTCGCCAACGTGCTGGCCTCCTGCCTCAGCGACACTCCTTGGCAGCCTGTTCTTGTCGGGGGAAAGGAGGACTTGCCGAGATGCGAAGCGGTCTGCCAGAGCCTTCCCGAGGATGCGAGGCGCGACGTTATCTCGCTTGTTGGGAAGCTCTCTCTCCTTGAGGTCAAGTCGCTGTGCGATAAGGCAGATGCGTTTCTTGGCCCCGACAGCGGCTTAATGCACCTTGCCGACGCGCTTGGAACGCCCTGCGTCGTGCTTCTTGGGAAGACTGACCTTAGGCTGTGGCACCCGTGGCAATCGCCTCATATAATTTTGAGGCCGTGCCCGCACTTGACGTGCAGTCCGTCTTGCCCGCACTACACGCCCAGAGAGGGCTGCATTGGCCTAACGACAGAGGAGCAGGTGCTTTGCGCTCTATCAGACATCGAGGATTTGGCCCTGTAAGCCATTCCAAGCGGTCATATAAGCAAGATGTTGCACTCCAGTTTTCATTTTCCCCTCATTAATAACCTAGAGCGATATGAATATGGAGACACATCCAAAGAAAGGCATTGAAAAGGTCATAAGGGATAGCGTATTGTAGAAGTTAATATACAACATATTGCGTAAAGGCCAAGAGGTCTCGCTAGCTCGAGCCGGCGGCGTTAGGCTATGACGAGCTATTGGCTTTGGGTTGCGACAGGGCTTTAGCAAGGGATTTGGGGATGGGTTTACATTGAAGGTTACTACTAGTTGGCTCCACGAATATGTTGATTTCAGTCTTCCGATTGATGAGCTTTGCGTTCGCCTGACGCAAGCGGGGCTAGAGGTTGAATCGTGTTACAATGAGGCCGAGGCAAAGCATGGGGACGAGCTTGTAGCTCTTTCTCAGCAATCGGGCTTTCCTCTTGATGACATGGTGCTAGACCTTGAGATCACTCCCAATAGACCCGATTGTCTGAGCATAGTAGGCATCGCGAGGGAGGTCTCAGTGATATGTGGGAAACCTTTTCTTCAGAAGAAGGTGAATATCGCCAATGCTGGTCCAGACGTAGCAACTGCAGCCACACTCCAGGTCATGGAGCCCCAAGCCTGTCCGAGATATATCGGAATCGTGATCTCAGGGATTGAGGTCGGTGAGTCCCCCACTTGGCTAAAACGGCGACTGATGGCGGTTGATCTCCGGCCGATCAACAACGTCGTGGACATTAGCAACTATTTAATGATCGAGACGGGGCAGCCGCTGCATTGTTTTGATCTGGACAATCTCCAGGAACGAAAGGTGATTGTGCGCTTTGCCAGAGAGGGAGAACGGATAGTAACGCTCGATGAAGAGGAGAGAAAGCTCTCTCATGGGACTCTCGTTATTGCTGACGCTAAGCGTCCTGTTGCGATTGCCGGAGTGATGGGAGGCCTTTTGAGTGGAATAGGCGATTCCACAACGAATCTCTTCCTAGAATGCGCAGCTTTTGATGCGCCTTTGATAAGAAAGACCGCTCGAGCGATTTCTCTTCACACGGAATCATCCCACCGATTTGAACGAGGTGTCGATCTCAAGAGGGGCGAGCTCTGCTCGCAGATGGCGGCGGCAATGATCGTTGAATGTTGCGGTGGCAGTATTTTACCTGGCGTTCTTGAGTCATGTCCTGAAAGGCAAGAGGCGAGTCGCATTTGGCTGCGGCCGGAATGGGTGAATGAAGTCCTTGGGACTAGCATTCCTGAGGCGAAGATGCACAAGATACTTCTTTCGCTTGGGTTTTCGATTTGCAGAGATGAGGATAGCTCCACCGGACGGATGTGGGTGGAACCACCGTCCTTCAGGTTAGACGTTGTTGGCGAGGAGGACCTTGTTGAGGAGATAGCGAGAGTCCATGGCTTTGATGCGATAGAGCCTAGAATGCCCCGGACTCAGCTTAGTTCCGGTAGGTTGGATATAAGGTCTAAACTCCACAGGCGAATAAAGGGAACGCTAAAATCGATGGGCCTGTGTGAGGTTTTTACGCTCAGCCTGTTCGGGGATGATCTTCTGGACAAGTGTCGCATCCCGACCGAAGACAAGCTGCGCTCTGGTGTGAGATTGAAGAATCCCCTGAATGAGGACGAGGGCATATTGCGGACATTCCTGCTGCCCAGCGTCCTGAGCTGCGCCTCGCACAACGCGCGGCATAAGGCTCTGGACAGCTGGCTTTATGGCCTCGGGCGCGTGTTTATTGACGAGGGTTCGAAGACGCCAGATGAGCAGATACGGCTTTCCGTGGTTATTCATGGGGAGCAAGCTCCGCCAAATTGGACGACAGAAGCGCATGCGGCCTCGTTTTATCACATCAAGGGCATATTGGAGAGAATCGCCAGTGACATGGGTCTTGATGAGCCGAGTTTGACGCCTGCTGATGTGCCATACGGGGTGTCCGGACAGTGCTTTGATCTAATTGTTGATTCTAAGCGACTTGGCCTTATGGGGAAACTACATCCTGATGTTTCAGCGGCCTTCGACCTTACTAGCGACTGCTATTTTGCCGAGCTATCGCTTGATATTATGATGCAGATGCAGGCTCCTCAGCGTGGCTACACTCGGTTTTCGCTCTTCCCATCCGTGACTTTGGACCTCGCGATCACATTGAAGAAGGGCATATCACATGATCAAGTAGCGTCAGTTATACGTGAGATTGGGAAGGGGCTTGTTAAGGGCATTACGCTTTTTGATCGATACGAGGGCAAGCAGATTCCGGCGGATAGGGTCGGCCTCGCTTTTTCGATCGTCTATGGAGCAGCCGATCGGACGCTTGTTGCAGCTGAGGCTCTTGAGCGACACCAAGCAATAATTGATGGTCTTTCAGAGCAATTGGGAGCTATTTTGAGGATATAGTGCAGGTTCAATCAGATTGCGCTTTGACTGATGTTATCGCATTGGGTCAACGGCGCTTGAAAACTTCTTGACAGGGCTTGCGTTGATGCATACTATTCTTACAGATGAGCATACTAATGGGTGGTTGGCTTTATGGCCACCATTTCCCATTCAGAGCCACAAAAGAGGCTCTGTTGGATGATTTTTGAGTACCGCGGGATCGTATGGCGATTATGTGTGATTCTCGCTTGTAAATAAAGGAACAGATTATTCTGAATACGATCTTGGCCTTCGCTTCGAACCAAAAGCTCAATATAGGAGAATAAGGGATGCGGGGACGTATTATTGTTGTTGCAGCTGTGTTTTTGGCTTTAGGCGTTTTCTCAGTTGAGGGCGCGGAATGGCTGAACTACTCCCGTACATGCACGGTTCCACACGTTGCCATGCAGGGTGACAAGGTCTGGGCTAGTATAGATGGTGGAGGCGCGGCTTATATTGATTCTATGGGCAATGTTGCTTTTTATACGCCATCTGATGGCCTAATCCCGACCGAGGTTGCGGCACTTGCGTGCGACAGCCTGACAGTGTGGTTTGGGGCGGAAGGCGGAGTATGCTCTTTCAACGGCGAGATTTTCACGACCTACACGGCTGAGAATAGCGGACTGTTGATAAACGATGTAACGGCTATCGCGATTGATGGAAGGTCGCTCGATAAATATATCGGCACAGAAAAGGGACTCTCAGTCTATGACGGTGTTGAGTGGACCTCCTACACCCCCTATAACTGCGATCTCGCCTCTCCTTATGTATCCGCGCTATTTGTGGATGAGGATGCTGATGAGGTCTATGTTGGAACCGACTTCGGCCTGAGCGTTATGAACATAACGACAGGGCTGTGGCGCCAGTATAAGGTGGAGCATGGGATGGTCGCCAATAGAGTGTCCTGCATCACAAAGGATGACGACGGCGATATCTGGATCGGAACTTATCAGGGCGTGAGCCGATTCGATGGCGCCAACTGGTATTCATACACGGCCGGGAACGGGCGGCTTTGCTCGAACTATGTCAACGGAATCGCCGCCTCGTCCGACGGCTATATCTGGGTGGCAACCGACAAAGGTCTAGTCCGCATTGATGGCTCGATTAGCCTTTTTTATACCGTTGCGGAGCACGGCCCGCTTGGATTCACATCAGATAATGTCCTCTCCGTTACATGCGAGGCGTCAGGCAAAGTTTATTTCGGCACCGATGTTGGGCTTTTTGTCTTTAACGGGAGTTTGTTTGGCTCTTATTTGTCTGCCGGACTTGCCAGTAACTTCATCAACTGCGTCACAATTGAGGATAGAACCACCCGATGGATCGGTTCAGACGGAGCGGGCGCAAACAGGATGACAGCGAGCGCTCTCGATCATTTCGATAATCTCAATTCGGGGCTTGTTTCCAATTATATCACCGACATAAGTTCGCACATCGAAGCTGGCAAGCAGTTCGAGTGGTTTGGGAATCGCGCCGGAGGATTAGGCCAATCGGGTTTATCCATCTTTGACGGACTTGGGTGGGACGCGCCCGCCCCGGCGCTGCTCACCGAACCTTCTCGAATCATCATCGAATCTGACGAAGACGAGGTGACGATCGATAAGTGGATTTGTACCCCGAACGATGGTGTTTACAGAACCGATGAGACGGTTCCGGGCGCATTCGATCACTACATGCGGACCGGTGGAGACCTGCTCTCTGATGTTGTCCATTCCATGGCAATTGATGATGAGCATCTGAAGTGGTTCGCTACGGGCGAGGGCGTGAGTATCTTTGACGATACGAGCATCCCGGTCACATGGTCAACCATAACGACTGCGGACGGTCTCCCGAGCGATGACGTTCATTCAATAGTCTTCGGCGGAGATGATACAGTCTGGTTTGGAACCGACATGGGTGTCGCGGTTCGACGGGACGATAGGTGGACTACCTATCAGCACATAGATACAGCCGCTCCCATAATCTCCGACGCCGTAGCCGCGATGGCTGTTGAGCAGATTGGCCCGACGTGTTTGCGTTGGTTCGCAACGGAAGGTGGCCTGTTGATGTTCAATGGCACTGATTGGTCGCTACTCAAGGAGGCTAACTCGAATCTGCCTTCTAACAACATTAGAGACATAGCTATTGACACCGGTGGAAACAAATGGTTCTGCACGGCCGGCGGCGTGGCGATGACCGGGTCCGGCGCAATTGTCGATCCAGAAACCGCTTTCACTGTGTTCCACTCGGTGACTCCGGCAACGATCGCGTCTCTTCTGTCCGATGACGTGCGGGACGTCATGGTTGATCGCGATAACAATAAATGGTTTGCGACCGACAAGGGCGTTTCCGTCTATGATGACGCAGATTGGACTCACTACACGGTTGAGGATGACTCGCTTTGTTCAAATGACATTCGCGCACTTGCAGTTGACGGGATAGGGCGAGTATTCATCGGCACAGCCAATGGATTCTGCGTCGTTCAAGACGGAGTGGTCACTGCCGATGGTCCATATCTTGCCGGCGATGACGTCAGATCGATTGTGATCGACCGCAACGGTATAGCCTGGATTGCGACCGCGCGCGGCGTTGTGAAGGCTACAGTAAGGCACGATGGCGCGAGTTTCGTCGTTTATGACCAGGCCACTACGCACGGCGGCCTGCCCTCTGATTGTATTTTAGACTTAAATATTGATAACGAATCCTACAGCTAGGCCACCACAATGATATACAATTCCAACTCCATCAGGGACGA
>JAGHCW010000135.1 GCA_021160245.1 bacterium
AACATACCCCGCCCGTTAGTGAGTTCCTCTATGTGGTCTATGCTACCGATATTGGCGGTATTACCGCTCCCACTTCTGTCGCTTGCGATCTCCCATTTCTCAGAGATAAAAAACTGGAAGTGCCTAATGACCGACGTTATGGAGTTCATCTGTTCCATTTGGAGTACTCTTGTTTCCTCAAGTCTTGGGTCACCTGTTCTTGAATAGATTATCCCTAAACAGAAATGGGCCATATATTCAGAATATGGGAATTAAATGTTTTTTGTGCTGTTGCGATCTATGAAGTATTGGCCGTGCGATCCCAGGGTGAATCCATTGCAGAATCCTGGATAGTCCTTCAACCGATAGGTTGTTTTGATATCTAAAGCGAATTTTACACGCGCGTCCTGTTTCGAAACAAACGATAGGTCAGGATAGTAATTCTGGTGGTCAGCGAGCACGATATAGTAGCCAGCTTGGTTGGCGAACTCCAGCAATTTGGGGAAAAGATGGATTTCAATGATTTTGGAGACGATCTTTGTGTCAGCCGATATCGTGTAGAGGTTCTTATAGACGTCAATGAACCCCTTTATCGTCCATTGCTTGTCATCGGCTTCCACATAAGAAATCAAACTCTCGACAAAAGCCGAGAGGCTCGCCTTGAACTCAGCCTTCATGGCATCCTTATTCTCTGTCGGCATAGCCCGTCTCCCCTGTCGCGCCCGTTCGAGGGCATTGAATCAAACCCACCGAGGAGAATCAGCCAGAGATTACCTCTGACTGCAATCTCAAGACAGACATTGGGACCTTCGCAGCCCAACCGCAGGCCGCTGGGCCCTCCGCATTCAGGCCTCTCAATCGATGACGAGGTCAAACACGTCTATTGGGCCGATGAAATTCATCGTGTCTCGTAGTGTAATCGCGGCATAGAACCGATAAGTTCCTGGCGGTATGAGCGACGCGTAGCCCTCAGCTATGACGCCGTCAAAGCCAAAGCCTCGGAAAAGGTCAACGGGGTACGGGTCCATGACATTGCTCCAATGTGGCCAGAATTGCAGTTTGCCGTTGAGCTCCATCGCCACGTACACATCTACGCAAAGAGGCTCGCCCGAGTTTTCCAGCCTTGCTCCGGCCATGATCTTCGAGCCACTTGCCATATTGATGAGATATATCGATTGTGACGGTGGGCCATCGCCAGAGATACGCGTGAGTCCATTCGGGTGTCTCAGCCAAACGTTGCCCGAATGATCGATTAGCATCTGCCTTATGTCGGTGCTCAGTATTCCGCGGGACGTGTCGAAGAGCTCGGTAGCGTCTCGGGCAAAGTGAGCCACGAAATGATCCGAGGCCGCCCAAACGGTCCCATCCGCGGCGACAACCAGATGATTGTACATCGGTTCTTGTTCGTAGAACTCTGGATAGTGGCCGGAGAAGGTCATGATCTTCCTGTCGGAAAGAAACCAGAGCGTGTCGTTTCCATCCAGCGTGGCGGGATAGCTTGCATCATTGGACACGCCGTATCCCTGACTGAGCCTCTCCAACACGGTTCGGGTCCCAAGATGCACGAGCGAGACGCCATCCCCCTTTACGCCCAGCCAAGCTTTCTCTATCGAGACAATCAGGGCGGAATTGATCGGGCCGCCTGGGGGAATGTATCTGCTTATCGGCTCGGAGGACGAAAGCTCGACAATCTCGGAGGTCTCGGGCTCATCCTCGCCGTCCCAAAGCACGGTGAATAGGTTCCCTCGCGCGTCGAACTGCAGTCCGTCGCAGCCCGTAGATTGTGGAATCTCGAGGCCCGAATACGAGAGTCCGTTCTGCTCATTGAAATAATATAGGAACCTCTGACATGAAATCCCATCTTCCGCTCCCTGCTGAAAAACAAGCATCTGCCCTGATGGGCTGAAATAGACGTCCGCGCCAAAGTCCTGAAGCAGGGCGATGTGTCCGTTGAATGGGACATCCGAAACCGCATCACCGAGTACTTTCACGATTCTCGGAGGGTGCCCGAGGCAGAGCCAGACCGCGCCATCATGCCCAATCCCCATCTCGTGTGTGGTGTCCTCCCCCTCAAGGAACGTCGTAATCTCTTGTGCCGAGATCGGCGCCACAATCAAGATAACTGCAAACAGAGAAATGTTCAGAAAACCCCACCTTCGCATGGCCATCTCCTCCCATTTGCCTAATACGAAAACACTCCGTGCAATCCAGCACGATTGAGAACTAATAAACGTAAACGCCCTGTTTTGCCGCGTCCGTCTGCCCAGCGCCATCAATTACCTCAACCGCCACTTCGAATCCCCCGGAATATGGAAACCTCATCTCCATGATCGGCGACTGACCATAATCGGAATCCCACAGACCATCAGCATCGAAGTCCCATCGGAACCGCAGCCCGTCCATCGGGGTGATGTCGTCAAACGAGGCGGAGGCGTCAAAAATAACCGGCTCGTCCACCGCGGCGATCATCGGTGATGCGCCCAAAGACGCGTAGGGATGAAGGTCAAACTGAGGAACGATGCTGAAGCCTTTTCGCGCCGGCCCGCAGACCACCTCGCCCGATAGGTCGTAGAGCACAACTTCCGCGAGCCAAAAGCCCTGAAGGCTCATCGCCTGATCGAGATCGCTTATCACAGTATTCACGATGGGGAGCATCAGCGGCTCCTTCTGCGCGAAATCAACAGACATGAAGCTCGGCAAGGCTGACCAGTCGGGGTAATATGCTGATATTCCCCCTGACGAGATAAGGCCACAGGTCAGAAGATACTCTTCGCCAATGAGGTTCCCCGGCGTTATTTTGAGGCTTATGTCCACCGGGCTGTTGACCCTAAACTCCTGCGAGTTGCAGTAGAGTTTGATCTTCGGCTCGCACCCCATATCACCTATCAGCGTAAAGTCATCGACGCATGTGTATCCTACCGGGGCATCGGAGCTTGACTTCGCCCTGAACCTAAACCTGCACTTCTCGGAATTCGTCGAGAATACGGCTACAACCCGATTCCATCGCCCGTCAACATGATGAGCCATGTCAAATGGTGTGATATCCACCCACTGATCTCCGGGATATGGCGCCGCCTCAACCGACATTGGGACAAAGGTTGACGAGTGCTTCTCATAGAAGCTGATGGTCATTGCGTCGGAAGCCCATAGAGGCTGGGACATCAGGACGGCGTCTAGCCGCCCAACGTCTTTCTTGCGTTCCGCCTTGAAATAGCCGGCTTCACCGTCAGCGCCCGCACTCGCACACCACTGCCAGATATCCTCATCCGGCCGATAGACATCTTTCACCGAGCCGCGCATCCACCCATCAGAGTCTGAATACGTCATGTGATATTCTATGCGTGGCTGGCCCATCGTGGTAAAAAACTCCTCCTCTTCCGAGTCGTTCGTCGCGACGTTCCCAACCGTATCGAACATGTTTATGATGAAATGATAATCCTCGCAAGCCCTCATACCGGGAATCAACATGGAGAAATGCTCCTGTGGCCCACCGGCGTCAAGCGAGGCGCTTTCACCCAAGTTCACCGCCTCATAGCGCAAAAAGCACGTCACCGGTCTTGAGACGTCCCAAGACGCCAGAACATGATCGGCGCCAAGCTGCTGCGCGCGGAAGCTCACAATCTCGGGCCTTTCGCAATCCGCCCAGGCCCGCTGCATAAGCATCAACGGTGTCTTTTCAGCACCGTGCTCCTCGTCCAGATACACAGCCGTCAGGCAATCGTTGCTTTCCACTTTGATCGAAGCTCGCGTTCCTATCGCATCGCCATCTGTAACCTCAATGCTTCCGACGAAAACTGCGCTGTCGCAGCCCTGTTCATTGAGCGTCAAAGTAGCGCTATCACCGGCAAAGAGAGATGAAATACTCACCTCAGATGTCTCAGTCACATCCGGGTCGCGATTCAGGTCGAGGTCGATGACCTCAATGCCGAGCTCCGAACCGCAACACCCAACGAACTTCTTATCAAGCTCAAGCGTCCCGGAATGACAGTCCCAGAGACCATAGATGACAAGATCATCCAAGTACCAGCCCTCATCGGTGGTGGAGTCGTCCGTGTGCATTCTGAATCGAAGTGCGGAAGGCTCATCGAATTCGGGCAAGTCTATTTTCACCTCCTGCCAACTATTAGAATACCCGTTAAACGTCTCAAGCTTCTTCCAGGACGATCTGGTCGGATCGAATACCTCCACATAACCATAGTCATAGCCGCTCTCAAGCGAGTAGTACGTCTGGAAGGTCAACTTGGACCCCTTCAGCCACGACATCGAATCCAGCAGAAGTACAGAATCCGACATGTCGAAGTAATTGCCGCTTTCTCTGCCCCAGAACCAAGAGTGGGACCCCGATTTGCTCCTGCGCTCGGACAGGTGCCAGAGGTCCTGGCCATAATTCGCTTCATGAGTCCAGACGCCCTCACCTTGCTCACAGTCGTCGTCGAGGACTGTAATCGCGCGCAGCGTCTCGAATTCGTAGAAAGAACCATTATTATCGAGCAGACGGTAGTTGCCTACAGCGTCCCACATCTCAAGGTAAAACTCGTATGTGGCGCATTCCTCAAGATTGACCACATTGACCTCGTGCGAGGTGTGGAAATTGATGTCATCCATCATCACAATCAGGTTCTCTGAATCCACAAACGTCAGAGAGCATCGACTCAAGGTGTCTGTACTCCATTGGATGCAGGCGACTTCTGCCGATGCGTAGAGAATCTGATAATCCAGAATCACTGGCGCCTCGCAGTCCAATTCAACTGAGGCAGTTGGATATTCATCGACGGGCCCCACAGGGGAGGGGTCCACGTATGTCAGAACAAGCGAGTCGCCGTGCTCAACCCGAATTGTGCCAGGCGTGCCATCGGACGAGAGAGAAACCTCGCCGCAGAAGCGAGGTGAGTCCGTCGAAACCTCAGTCAATGAGACGCTCGTCTCATAGCCATCGGGCATCCTTGTTAGATCGATGCTGACACTCTCCGCCGATTGCGGGTCCACGCCCAAGTCGCTATCCATCAGCGTTACAAGCACCGTTTGGCCGCAATTATAGAGGCTATTGTCTGTTTGCAGCACTCCCTTTGTGCAGTCGCCCCTCGATAAGATATAGCAGTCGTCGATGTAGCAACCCTCGTCCGTGGTGTAGCTGTCAGAGGTGAACCGGAACACAATGCTGATTGTTTGACCTTCATAATCGCCAAGCGCATATTGGAATTGACGCCATTCACGGTCATAACCCGTAAACGTAAGCTCATGTATCCTAGCGTCCTGACCGTCCTGCCTGACGTAAACGCGCAGATAGTCGTAGTTCGCCTCTGTGGCATACCAGGTCGTGAACATCAGCTTCGCGTTGGGGCCGACCAGAATCTCTGGAGATATAAGGTCTGTTCTCCAGCCATTGCCATATCCCCCAGATGACTCGGCGCCGCAGTACCAGGAGCCGCTGCCAGTGATGGCCTTGCGCGTGCTTCTGTGCCACACCTCGCCACTCGGCGCCTCGGAGAACCAGCCGTCGCTTTCGAATGGCTCGCCACCTGTATAGGCTTCGGTCATTGAAGTGGAGGTCTCGAACATGTAGAACTCGCCGGCGTTGTCATAGACTGAGATGTTGCCGTACATGTCCGTCAGCGTGAGCTTAAAGAAGTAAGATGTGCATTGATAGAGATTGTCTATATATAAGTCGTGCGCATTATTGAAGAACTCGCCACTTTCGACCGTAGCCGCATCTTCAGGAATGTCCCAGCAGTCGATCACCGCGGAGCATCGCTCGTTCGCCTCAACATGGAAGCATATCCGGCCAGGGCCATCTTCCTCAGCTGTGAGCTTCTCAAGAGAAGGCCCCAAACAGTCGGTAGTGGCGAAACACCACGCAAGAACATCTGTCCCGCCCATGCCATCATCCGCATCTGTGTAAAGCGCTCCAAAAACATCGTCATGATGGACCTGAAGGGCGCCGGGAGCAGGATTCTCAATCGGGGTGAGCATGAATGACCCCTCAAAGAAGCCAAGCTTGTCCTCAACGGGCAGTAATTCGACTTTGATACTGTCCTCAGGCTCGTAGCTAGTCGAGACCCAAACCGACGCCGCAGTCGCCTCTGCGAGGTCTATGTCGCCAAGAGTAACGTCCACCTCAGCATCGCAACGATATGTGGCCTCTGAGAAACGAACCCAGCCCCTCGGACCGACATCCAACGCGTTGTCAATCAAAAGCGAGAATGGCTGGCCTAATCCGTCAGTACCCGGCGTGGCGTCGGTCGTAAGCTGGTGCGCCACAACTCGTATCTGATACTGGACGTCTGGATGCTCTATGAAGACACACTCCACGTTATTGAGCCGATCAGCAGAGCCCCCCGGGCGCGAGAATCCATTCTCGAAATTGTTGCCCGAATAATCCTGCCAGCTGGCGTCAGTGACGCTCAGGTCGAGATCGTTCACAAGCGCCGGCTGAGCATGAAGCGCGCCGGGAGGGTCCGTCCAGACGAGTGTAATCCTCAGCGGCTCGTCGATTGAGGCGGGGTTGATCGTGATAAGAAACTCCTCGCCCGTCTCCGTCAGCTCGACCTCCTCATCAAAGAATACGCGCTCCCTGTCCGGGTCGAGCATTCTCAAGAGATCAATCCTTCCCCAACCCTCGTTATTGTTGGGTATTGCCGTGTTGCCCGGGTCCGGCATATCGATAGCGGTCCCGACCATAAAAGCGTGAACCATCGACGGAGACGGGACCATATCTGTCTCACCCTTAAGCATCTCAACAAGCAGCGCCGCGCTGCCGGCCGCCGCCGGACAAGCCATACTCGTCCCAGAACAGTATTCGTGAAAATCGCCAAAGCTGCCATAACACCAGCCGGGATACGACTCTGAGGAGAGCGCCGAGATTATGCAGTCGCCGGGCGCGCACACATCCGGCTTCAGCCGGCCATCCTCGCACGGCCCGCGCGAGCTGAAATCCGCAACACTGTCAAAATTATCGCAGCCCTTCTCCGGCCGCTGATTCTCTGTCGCGCCGATGATTATCGTGTTTTTCGACTCGCTCGGCGAGCCAATTGTGCCGGAGCCCGGTCCGTCGTTGCCCGCCGCCCTAATGGCAATCAGCCGCTGGGTTCCGGCCAGCCCCGGGTCAACATCGAGCATTCCCTCATCCCACTCGATGCAGGTGGTGGTATAGCCCTGATCCGAATAGTAACCATCTCCCCAACTGTTGCTCTGAATCAAGGCCCCCGCTGCATACGCATCGCCTATGATCTCCATCGTCGAAACCGGTGACCAAGTCGCCAGAAGATTCTGGTTGACAATAAGCGCTTCTGGGGCGATGCCGAGGCCGACCTCGAAGCCGGCAGAATCCGTTACCGAGCTCCCGTTGTTCCCAGCAACAACGCCTGCACAGTGCGTCCCGTGGCCATCATAATCCCGGCCCGAGTTCCCCTCGTAGTCCACGACGTCGATCACGCGGCCGCGAAGGTCTGCATGCATATTGTCAAAGTCCGTGCCCGTGTCAACTCCCGTATCGCAAACCGAAACGGCAACCCCCGCGCCCGAGAGACCAACCTGCTGAAGGAATTCACGATAGCCAACCGCCGTCTGACCATCGTCACCCCTCCGAAGACTCATGATCGAATCCTGCATCTCATCGACCTTCTCAGGCCTAGTATAAAGACCGATAGCCAGCACACCGTCAATGGCGGCAACATCCGGAACGTACCCTGTGTCGCAGCGGAATTGGAGAAAGACTCTGGATGCCGTCAGTGCGGGCTCACCGAGTATCTCACCGAACTCGCTGAGCTTCTGCATCGTACTCTGGCAAGATTCAGTCTTGTGAAGATGCACATTCAGAATCTGCTCACCGAGCGGCTCAAGTAAAACGCGCTCGACCTTAAAAGCTGGCTCAAACGGAGCAACTGCCCGCACAAAGGGCAACCGCGACATCTCCCCTACTGACATCGCGCCGCGCTTCACCAAAACGCCATAGTCAGGCACAAACTGAACAAACTCAGCGCCAGAAGACTTCAAGGAATCCAGAAAGTCGCTCCTTAATGGGCCTATGTATTGGACGATGACATATTGGGCGGCCCCGGAACCTTTCTTCGAACTACTCAAAGCATCTGGCATTGCCGGAAGGCCCTCGACTGGGTCAAAAGAATAGCCCGCGATCTTCAGATGAATGCTCTCAGAAATCGCCTCATAGACGACACCTGCCGAGCTCAAGGAAGCCAAGTTTTCAGAAGCCAGCCTCGCTAGAACAAACGAGCCGTAATCGATCACAACACGGTCCGGGTCATCAATCACGTCTGGCAACGCGCCTCGCGCATCCCGCTTAACGATGATGAGTTCATGCCCTTCGTTACCGAGGCTCAATGCGCTCTGGGCAAAGCCCCCCCAACAGACCACGCAAAATAGAGCGAGCAGCAGGCAACTAAAACGATGTGAGGAATTGGTAGGCATCATTTCTCTCCTCGTATGATTGGATGCAGATAGCTCAGGCATAAACTCTGCTCCGTAATATACATTGTGGCCGGCGAGACGCAGGAGTAAATTATACAAACCTCGCTGAAATGTCAACACATATCAGCGCTGGGCCGGTCAAAAACGGGCTCCCCATCCAATAGGTGCAGGACGGACTTTCTGGGAGACCGTCCCATAGGTTGTATATGCTGTTTATGTAAGGGCAGGCCCTGTCTCCGTCGATCTTTGTACTAGGGCAGACTCAAAGCCAATCCCTACATCGTGGTACCGTCGTTGAGTTCATCTGTGCCATATTCTATCGAAAACCGACCTATCAGACTGCCTTTCTTGGGTTGTTCATCGAATGCTCGCATCTGATTTTGCCGGAACGCAATCTCGATTGACAATCGATCATGTCGCGCATTAGGCTACATGAGAAACCTGGCCAACATTAAACACGTAGAAGTGGGAGAAGATGAGAAACAAGGTCCTGTTTGCCGCCCTGTTTTGCTGTATTATTGCATCTGCGTTCTTTCCTGCAAACGCAGCTGAATGTCCTAAACTCGACATCTTGCTGAAACCAATTCTGCGAACGCCTCTCGCAGAGCCCGTTCAGTTGCGCACTTTCCTGATCGCTCGAGGCATCAGCTTCAGCACAGATGATGGCGCCTTGAAGGTGGGAATGGTCATGAAGGCCAAGGATGAGTCGAGCGCCTCAAAGCTTGCAGAGGGCGTGCGCCTTCTCGGGGGCAAAGTGGGCTCTGTCTTTAGCAAGTTCGTTACCGCAAGAGTTCCGGTCTCTGCCATTCATGCTCTATCGGAAATCGAGTCCCTGCAATTTGCCGAGGCGGCGAGGCGCGTTAGGCCTGATCTGAACAAGAGCGTGCCGGCTTGCAGAGGCGACCTCGCTGGGTGGGGGATTAACCTCTCTCTTCCGTACAAAGGAAGTGGCGTCGTCGTTGGCGTAGTAGATAGCGGCATCGATTGGACGCATCCCGATTTCTGCAACGAGGACGGCAGCTCGAGGATACTTGCGATATGGGACCAGACATCCTCACAAGACAGCCCGCCTGCCGGATTCTCTTACGGAACCGAGGTCACTCCACCGTTCTCCGGAGGAACTGGTCTTGACCAGGATGGTCATGGGACCCACGTAATGAGCATTGCGGCAGGAAATGGCAACGCCGGAGCGGGGATGTCCGGAATGGCGCCCGCGGCCGACCTCGTTTTCGTCAAAATGTCTTTGATGTATGAGCAGGGGATTGACCACATGCTCGACGGCGTTAATTATATCTTCCAAAAGGCTAAGAGCTTGGGGCTTCCGGCGGCTGTGAATCTCTCGCTTGGTTTTACGGGTGGCTCTCATGACGGAACCTCGATCGCGTGCCAGGCAATTGACGCCTTAACTGGGCCGGGGAGGATAATCGTCAACTCGGCTGGCAATGAAGCACGTTACAGCACTGGTTATGAATACATCTATATGCACGTGGGATTCGAGGCGACCCAAGAGGAACAGACATTCGCCTTCGCTCTCTATGATGATGAAGGTTCTGCGGAGATTTGGTACGAGCCGCCCGGAAGCATTCAGGTGTCGTTGGGAGCCACAAGCTCCTTCGGAGATACTGTGGAGCATGGGGTATTTATCCAGCCGGGAGAATCGATTTACGGTCGATACATAGCTGATCCATATTGGGGCCTAATCTGCCAATATGACATCGACGCAACCGAGACCGCGAATCCTAACAACGCCTCTCGGCACATCATCATAACGCTTAAGCCCGATTGGCTCGCAATGCAGCTCTTTAAATGGACGGTCACCGTCAAGGGTGACTGCTACTTCGACGCATGGCCCAGCGAGGGCAGCTATATGTTCTTCGTCGGGGAGGGATACGATGTCCATACTGGTGATAGCAGACTCTCACTTACCTATCCGGCATTCGCCAAGGAGGTCATTACCGTTGGCTCATACGTCTCGAAAAACGAGTGGCAGGACGTTACCGGAAGCTGGCAACACTTGCCCGAAGCGAGGATCGGATACATCTCGGACTTCAGCAGCTGGGGCCCGACTAGAAGACCCGAGTTCACAGGACCCAAGCCCGAAATCTGCGCGCCCGGCCAGTATATTGCAGCCGCGCTCTCGGCCCAGGCCCTTGCCAGTGGCGAGTTCGATGACCGTCGGGAAGTATTGACGCACGATTACGATTACGCGCTTTTTGCAGGAACAAGCATGTCAGCCCCTCATGTAACCGGTGCGGTAGCTTTGCTTCTTCAGAACAACCCAGACCTGACGCCGGACGATATAGAACAAATACTCGCAGACAGCGCTGTGGCCGATTCGTTCACCGGCGATGTGCACAATGACATCTATGGTTATGGCAAACTAGATATACATGACGCCCTTCGGCAGGTGGATTCGGGCGGCACGAAGGCTTTTGGAATAGACGTTCAGGCCGACTACTCCTCATACGAGAGCGGAGACGACATGGATATACTTTGTCAGGCGGCAAACATGGGACCTGAGCGGGCAGTCGATTTTGGGATGGCGCTACTCGACCCAGACGGCGCCCTCTGGTTTTGGCCAAACTGGACGACCGACTTCCTCGTTATGCGTCTTGTCATTCCCGGAGACTTCCACGCTCGCGACTTCATGCTTGACAGCATCGCAGTTGAGGCCGGCTCCGGTCCATGCACAACGGACGGGACATACTACATCTTCGCCGGTTTCCTTGACCCAGATACGGGCCAGGGATTAACTGACCTCGCCATCTCCCCGGTCCAACTTGGGCTCTAGACAATCGTATGACGACAATGGAGATCGGATAGAATGATCCTCGGAATCGCTGCCGTCATCGGCGCGTATCTCGTCGGCTCAATACCGTTTGGGCTAATTGTCGGCAAGATAATGGCCGGAAGCGACGTCCGACAGAAGGGCAGCGGCAACATAGGCGCGACAAATGTCATGCGCGCCGCCGGCAAGACCGCGGGCATCATCACTCTGCTTCTGGATATAGTTAAAGGATACATTGCGGTTCTGGGCGCTCAGACGCTGGCGCCTCAGCCCAATTCGCTCATTCCGCTCTATGCTAGTATCGCCGTCCTTTTG
Organism: bacterium; assembly: GCA_021160245.1. Lineage (GTDB taxonomy): Bacteria > B130-G9 > B130-G9 > B130-G9 > B130-G9 > JAGHCW01. Next base: position 11,507 of record JAGHCW010000135.1, read on the forward strand.
GGCCACTGCTTCCCGATATACCTAAGGTTCCGAGGCGGCAAGGGCGTCGCAACCGCGCTCGGCATATTCCTGCGGCTCGCCCCGGTATTAGTCCTAATCGCGCTCGGCATATTCATCGTGGTGGTCGCGATAACGAGATTCGTCTCGGTGGGCTCTATAATAGCGGTTCTTTCGGTGCCCATCATAATCGGGCTGGCCGGTGGGAAGGTCTCTTCGATTGCCCTCTCATCCGCGATAGCCGCTCTCGTCATCGCCAAGCACAACAAAAACATTGCGAGATTGATACGAGGCGAGGAAAACAAGCTGGACGGCTCGAAATAAAGGATGATATAGATTTAGGACGGTCGCACCTTCTTGCCCCGTCTAAAAGCGGACTATTTGCGCGCTCGAGGCTTCAGGTAGAGGGGATCGTGGGTGAGTCCGATCCTCTTGAGGAGGAACCTCAACACAGATATGAGCGTCATCGTCCCATAGACGACAGATCGCTTGAAACTGATGCTGGACGCCTCGGCCGCGTACCTACACGGAACGGGGACATCGCCAATCCTGAAGCCGAAAAAGACCGCCTGGGTTATAAACTGGCTATCAAATACAAAATCATCTGAATTGTTCAAAAACGGTATGGTCTCAAGAACATCCCTTCGGTACGCTCGATAGCCGGTGTGCAAATCGCCCAGGTTCTGCCCCAAAGCAACGTTCTCGATAAATGTCAGAACGCGGTTAAATAAATACTTATACTTCGGCATCCCGCTATTTAGGGCCTCTGCCCTGGTTCTGATTCGAGAGCCCAGCACAACGTCGCAGACATCGTCTTTAATGAAGCCAACCATGAAAGGAACAAGCCTGCTATCGTATTGGTAGTCGGGATGAACCATCACGATGATGTCCGCGCCCGACTTGAGCGCCTCTTGATAACACGTCTTCTGGTTTGCGCCGTATCCCCGATTCTCATCGTGCACGATGACGCGCAGCCCGAGCTGCTCTGCTATCTCCACAGTCCTGTCCGTGCTCTTGTCATCGACCACAATAATCTCATCAAAAGCCTTTCTAGGAAGGTCCTGCACCGTCTTCAGAAGCGTCATTTCAGCGTTGAACGCCGGCATCACAACTACAATCTTTGGCCGATTCAATTGCCGCTCCTTCTCCTGAATGCCCTCTGCAAACCCGCGCGGAATATGAAGCTTGACCGCGCCTTCATATCTAAATGGACTTGGAGACGCATTCCGAGCAAAAACTCGCGCCGACCACATCGGCCGACGCGAGTTTGCCTATTTCGGTTGATCTATGCTATTTGGCTTTCTGACTACTTAGACTATGGAACTGCCGGACCTCTAAACTCCCAGTCGGCCTCTGATATGTCGCTCATAAGTTCAAGCCCCGCCGCATTCGGATCGGCACAAGCGGCCATCCAAGTGTAATTGCCATAAAGATCTTCATCTTCACCCAGAATGGTGTTAAACAGCTCGACCTTATCGTATCTCTGCCCGGGCTGAAGAACCATGTTCAGTCCCTCGAATTGGTCGGTGAAATCCGCGGGGAACTTGAAGAACAATAGGCTGCCTAGCGGTGTCCGGATAGCAGTATAGAGCGTGATTTCCTGCGGAATCTGCGTATTGTTGGCCAGCGTAAGGAGAACTGATAGCTGCTGACTCGGTATGATGATAGAATTCTGCACCTCTATAATCACCGTAACAGGAAATTTATTCACATTCGGTCCCGGCATAGAGAGCATGAACGGCAACATTGTGCGGGCGCCATTCAAATCAGTCACGACGAAATCATAGCCATGCAAGGTCGGAAGCAGAGTGGTTTGGAATTCGTATGTCCCGTCATTGGCCTGACCATCCGCGAGCGTCATTTCCTGTCGGATCCCGTCCACATTGACACATATATCCGGCTCGACTGCCACTTCCGGGTTCGCGTAACTGACCGAATAGGTGAATACGGTATCCAAAACGCCCGATTGTGGATCAACGGTTCCATCCGCCAAGGACGGGAAACTGGGTGAGGTAAATTCCGTGATCCCGGTCTGGCATCCAACATAAACCACGCCACTTGATGTCTGAAGAACCGAGCTGCAAACATCAGTTAGTAGCCCGCTGAATGCTGACGAGTACCTGACCGATGTGTCCGCGCTGAACGCAACGAGGCCATCCTTCGTCGAGAGATAGATGGCGCCATCGGCCGACGCGTGGATATCCCTGATCTCGTTGTCTGCGAGCATGCTATCGTGCGTGTGGTATTGCCGCCAGATATTCCCGTCCGTAACGCCGAAGCCGGTCGTCGTGCCAACGAGTACACTGCCGTCTGCCGCTTCCTCAATGCAGAACACGTTGTCGCCGGGTATGTTGCTATTATTCGTGTCCATGGGGAACCAGAAAGGCTTATTGTAGGAGAATATTCCCTGCCCATTACTTCCAGCCCAGACCCTGCCGTCGCTAAGAACCTCAATGCAGGTAAATTGAGCAATGGGAGGCAAGTCCGGAACATCCCAAACGCCATTGCTGAAATAGTGAAGACTGGATGGTGTCATGAAGTTCTGAACAGCAGCCCAAAGCACGCCGTCGGGGCCGTAGCCAAAATCGACGACATCGCCGGACGGGAAGTTCCCAAGCGCCGAGGAGTAGTTCTCAAAAGCCACGCCATCGAAGTGAGACACACCGTCAGCAGTACCAAACCACAATGAACCGTCCGTTGCCACCTGAATGGCCGAGACCATATTATTCAGAAGGTCACTATTCTCCGCTGTGTAACTGGTCCAAGTATCGTCATCCTTGCAGACAACGCCTCCACCTAATATCGCAAACCAGACCTTGCCCTCGTTGTCCTCAACGATTCTGCTAATTTGACCGGACAGCATCGGATGGTGCGAGTGCGGTCGAAGCGTCCATGCTCCACCGATAAACGATGCCGTTCCGCTAGGGCCTCCTACCCAAAGCGCTCCGTCCGGGGCGAAGCCAAGCGCGCTTATGTTGTTGTCTGGAAGATCGGTTGTGTCAACATTCATTACCGTCCAATCGGCGCCATCAAAGTGCAACAGCCCAGCAGGATGTCCCGCATAAACATCGCCGGTTGGGCTCACTGCGATTGACGAGATCATCGGCAGCATCATCGGCGTATTGGTTCCGTCAAACACCTCCCATACATCAACACCATCGAATGAGATGATGCCACCATAAGTCGCCATCCAGACCTTGCCATCAGGCCCAAATGCAATGTCCCTAACGTTCAGGCCATCTCCAGGAGTTAGCCCACTGTTCGACTCGTCATAAACCGTCCAATCCAAGCCGTCAAAGAAGCAAACGCCACCCTCTGTTCCGGCCCAGACATTCCCGTCCCCGTCAACCGCTATGACGTTAGTGATGCTAAGCATTGGCGTCCCCAAGATGAGATGCTTCTGCCAAGAATCACCATCATAGGAATACAAACCATCGGTCGTCCCAGCCCAGACCATCCCATCGGCGCCAATGGCAATCGCCTTGCCACCATCAACGTCTAGCTCCGAATTCTCCGCCAGATACCGAGTGATGGTTCCATCTGGGAGCCTCGACGCGAAGCCCTTATCCATTGCCGCCCATAGAGTACCATCGGTAGCCACTGCCACGGCATTCCCGAGCGAGCATGGCAGGCCGTCTGCGCTCGTATAAACGGTGAACTCAGTCGCGCTCGCGTCGTATTCCACCAGACCACCTTGAGCGGCAATCCAGACGGTATCCCCGTCAAATGCGAATCCATTAGCCGTCACAGGATTGGAGTAGTTAGCCCAATCCGCCGAGGCCATTCCGCCAAAACCGATGCAAAAAAACACCGCAAACAGCGTTAAACAACTTGCCATCCGTCCCACTGCATTCCTCCCTCTTAAGTGAGCCTCTATCCACAAACAACAAAATATATAAACCCTAACTAACAGATATTACGGGATTAGGACATGATCTTCAAGGGCGATTTCGTAAATTATCCAAATAGTCACTTAGATCAAGACGCGCCCCGCTTAGCTCGCCTCTTCCTGTGAAATCCCGGGAAACTCTGCTCATACTTCCACCGATCATGCACCCAAAGCCACGCCTCGGGATGTTCACGAATGAATCTCTCGAACACCGCATTGTAGGCCGTTGTGTTGATGGTAACGAACTCCTCGTAATCTGAATACGCCTCAGTCGGAATTCGGTCTGAAAGGACAATCTTGTAACGGCCTCCCGGAAGCGGAATGCCGGCTGCGAAAAGAACCGAGGCGCCGGTCATCTTGGCCAGGGCCGCCGGAAGTGGGGAGCTGGCTATATATTGACCGGCGAGCTCCACAAAGACGCATTCCTTTTTGTGGACGTTCTGGTCGAATAGCACTGCGACGCATTTTCCGTTCCGAAGCGAACGAACCAGTTCCCTGATTGAGCTAGACCTTGTGATGATTGTGGAACCAGCCATCTCTCGGCGCCGATTAACCCATCTGTCAAGATAATGATTATCGAGCGGTCTGGCGAGAGCAACTGGCGGAAAGCCTGCCTGAGCCATCCCCAGCGGCGAGAGCTCCCAACATCCGAAATGACCTGTGAGAACAATCACGCCCTTGCCTTGTCCATGAGCCCTCTTCATAGCCTCGAGATTCTCGATCTCAAACAGACCATCCGCGCTCATTCTAACCAATGATGGCAGTCTGGCAAATTCCGCCGCCAGCCGGCCAAGATTCAGAAAGCTGCGCCTCGCAATCCTGCTCATCGACTCATCTGTCATTTCATCTCCGAAGACGATCTTGAGATTGCGCATTGCGATGCTCCTTCTACGAGGCATCAATCTGAAGACAGCAGCGGCAAGCGACTCGCCAAGGGCGATTGAGGTCTTACGGGGCAGAATGCGAAGGAAAAGGGCCAGCAGCCTAGCGATGATGTATAGCGTCAGATCAATTGCTTCGCTTAAGAGTTGCTTGGAGATGCCCAAAAGTAACCAGCTGGTTAAGACAAATAGCGCAGCGGATGAAGCATAAGCTACCCAGAATCCCAATCCGCATGCGCCGGAGAATCGCATACCCCAAGCCAGCCAATGTGTGGCAAGCAAAAGCGCGCATGAGAGCAAAATTGTGGTGATAAGAACTAGGCCCTTGGGAATCAGTTTTGAGCCTCTGTAAAGGCAAAATGCGGACAGAGCGCCGCTTATGCCCAATAAAAGAACGATACATGGGCTCAAGAATGCCCAGCGCGAGATACCGAGGGCCTCCCCGTATTCGCTTAGATACGAGAAACCTGTCAGCATCTTGAGGCCGCTCACCGGTCTGTCGAATATACGGAACCACGGCAGCCAGAACGAGGCGATAATGGAAAGGGAGCAAATAACGATAGTCAATCGCTGTAAACGAGCGTTCAAGGCTGGGCTGGGCATCAGGGCTCCTCTTTTGCGAGTCCCTTGCCCAGCTGCAGAACTACTCGCAAATAATGCCATATTCCGTTGGGTTCGGCGCATTTTTTGTATTGCCTGCTTGCCAAGTGGTGCTATAACCAGTTTATATTATGGACATTGGGCATTGCATGCTTCGTCTTGGGTATTATCGTGGTTCGGAATGTGTTAATGATTCTATGCTGCTATATTCATTTTAATGTTCATCAAGATAAGAGTATTGAGGCTATGGGCTATACGGAGGCTTGTCAATGAGCATAGCTAATATGCTGACAATAGCGAGAATCGCCCTCATGCCGCTCTATTTGCTGCTTCTCTGTCGCTCCGGAGTCGAGAGTAACTCCTATCTATGGGCCAGCCTGATCGTATTTTTCATCGTCGCAATTAGCGATGCCCTTGATGGCTACCTTGCGAGAAGGTTCAATGAAGTAACGTCCTTTGGCGCCATCTTAGACCCAATAGGCGACAAACTGATACTCTGGTCGAGCTTCATTGTGTTCGCTTACTATGGCCGAGTCCCAACCTGGCTCGCGGCTCTCGTCATTGGGAAGGACTTTCTAGTTGTGTGCGGCGGAATTGCTCTCTTTGCCCTCAAGTGCGACTACAGCCCAAAACCCAATGTGTGGGGCAAGTCCTCCGCCGCGATCAACTTCTTCCTAGTCATCAGCACGTTGACAAGCATTGGTTTCGGGCTCTTTGAGCATCCGACATCCGCCCGTTTCTTCTGGGGATACTGGCTGATTGCCGGGCTGCTGACAATCATCTCCGGCGTCAGCTACGCTGTGATAGGGGCGGGGAGAGTGAAGCAGAGGGCTAGGTCAATATGACGTCCGCATTTTTCACGCTCCCAAACATGATCACAATTTCTAGGATATTCCTCGCGCCGATTATCGTTGTCCTCTTGATCTCGCCTTTTGGTGTCAACACGCTAGTAACAGCGGCCGTATTCCTGTTTGCTGCCGCAACGGATTGGCTAGACGGTCGGTTGGCAAGGCGATACAATCAGGTTACGACTCTGGGCACTCTTCTTGATCCCGTTGCGGACAAGCTACTAGTGATGGCAGCGCTTGTAGCACTTGCGTCGATGCAGAAGGTGCCGGCGCTTGTGGTCGTGGCGCTAGTCGGTAGAGACCTTGTTGTGTCTGGTATTCGACAAATGGCTGCGGCCAGGGGGACTGTCATCGCGGCCGGAAACCTCGGCAAGTATAAGACGGCCTTGGAGATGGCGGCGATCGTTCTTCTGATGGTCTCCATTGAGCACCAATTCGTTGACCCGGCGCTCGTCGTGGGAATTAGGCCCAGCCTTTTGATGCTTCTTGGCGCCCTTATTCTCGCCATTGTGTCCGGGGCATCTTATCTCTCGGTGTTGCTGAAGATTGCCCGAGCCCCAGAACTCTCTGACTGATTGGTTGGGGCCAACTGTGAGGTTCGTATCGTGACTGGTAGCACCTCAAAAATAGCAGCCCTATTCTTAAGGGCGTTACTCATCCTGATATTAAGCCTGCAAGTCTATTTGACTGTGGTTTATCCGAAGGAGTCAAACCTCGCCTTGACGACTTGGATCGTAACGCTTGCGGTCTTTATCTTCTCGCTCTCTTTGCGCCTCGCCACTGACAGAGAATTCGGGGTTTCGCAGCGACTAGACCGCTTGCTGACAAGGTCTTATACTCTGTTGCTGCCAATACTCGGATCATTCGCCGTCCTCTTCACTCTGAATGCGCTACACATCGCGCCGCTCTCCTCCAGGACGATGAAGGATCAGCCAGATATGTTGATCCCGATCTTGCTTTTCGCATCAGTGGCGATTTTCGCAGGCCTCGTCAAGTTCTACTCTGGCCACGACCCACTCCATCTAGGCGTTGCGATGTGTTTAGTATTCGCGTATCCGCTTTACGGGGCGGCGAACCTCAATGGTTATGGAACGCTCCTCGTCATTATGCTTGCCATTGTCTGGTATATAAGGTCAGGGAGGCTCGCGTGGACACCTTCGGCGCTAGATGTGCCATTGATAGCCTTTCTGAGCGTAGCTACTCTCTCAACCATCACCTCGTTCAGTTTCTTCAACAGCTCTCTTCCGCATGCGTCAATCGCGACGAGTATCGGCGTGGCGTTGCTAATCGCCGGGACTACTAGAAGCAGACGTGACCTTACAAGGCTGATCTTCGCACTGGCCTCAGTTGGCCTGGCTCTTGGCATGTTGGGGATGTACAAATTCTGGATCGTCTCAAAACACTTCGGCATCGGTTTCGCCCTGACAAACAGACTCTGGCTCCCAGGCTCAGGCCCGAACGGTTTGGCCGGGCACCTCGTCGTGAGCATTCCGCTGATGCTATCACTCATTGTTGCACGGCCCAGGCGGTGGATTTCAATCTCTCTTGCCGCGATAGTTGCTGCTGCCGTCGCTTGTCTTGTGCTTTCCTACTCCAAGGGCGGTTGGCTTGGATTTGCCGCCTCAATCCTCGCTTTCTTACTGCTTGGTCGGCAGCACGCGACGCGCAAAGGAACTCCCAAACGACGATGGCCGACCATTGGTATCATCGTGATCGTCGCTTTGCTGCTTGCATTCATCATTCCGGGGAAAGTCGGGCAGCGCGCCGTAGAGCGTTTTACAGACCCCCTTAGCCTGTCCAGCAGGGCCTTTTTCTGGAGGCTGGCGGAACACATTATCGCCGAACACCCTCTCATCGGCGTTGGCATGAACAACTATTACACCCACGCAAAAATAGGCCCCACGATTCAAGCGGGGCTTGAGGTCGATATTAGGCGTAGTGTGCTGTATCATCCTCACAGCACGTACTTGGATATCGCTGAGGGGACGGGCCTACTTGGGCTATGCGCGTACCTGTTTCTACTTGTGACATTTGTCGGACGCGGCGTCTCCATTCTCCGGTTCGTAGCCCCTGGGCCGATCTCAGCACTTATGAGAGGGCTTATCGCAGCCGTCATAGGCTTTGCCGTCCATGGCCTTTTCGATCTGGAGTTCTGCTCGCCCGAGTGGAAATGCGGGCTTTTTGCCTGCATGGGTCTTCTAGTTGCGGCAGAAAAAATCTGGCGAAATGAAACAGGCCTCGAGCTCCGATACAGCAGGGGCGCCGTCAAACGGGCACAGATATTGCACATCGGATGTTTTATCATCCTCGTCGGCATCCTAGGAGCCATCGTATTCTCGTTCAAATGCGATGCCTTCTGCCCGCAGCTTGCGACAACTACCATCTCTCGCAACCCGGACTCGCTTGAAGAACTCGCCGAGAAGAGCATCCAACAGAATGACTTTGAAACTGCAAAATCGCTCTATGAAAAAGCTATTGCGAGACGCCGAGATTATCCGCTCTACCATGAGAAGCTCGGCTGGCTATATTGGTTGCTGGAAGATACAGAGAGTGCAGACGAGCATTTCTCGGCAGCCGTCGAATGCGATCCACTCGGCGCCATCGGGGGTGAGCATTACACTGGGCTTTCGCTCTTCCTCTTCGCACATGGAAAACATGAACTCGCGAGGCAAGCGATGGCCTCCGCGATACAGACTGATCCTGAAATCCTAGCTTCCGATATATGGCAGTATATCCCCCGAGAGCCGGGAGAGAAAGTCGATTGGACTATTAGAAGAGAATTCCTAAATCTGCGCCAGGACAACACCGAGAAACCACCGGGCCTCTCCGTCCGCATAGCCAAGCATCTCAAGGGCGAGATAGGACCGCGAAAGACCATCGTCGGACCGGATACTCTGGAAATCGCGTCGGAGATTGCGCCGCTCAACTCCTTGCCGGTGTGGTCGGTCAAAGTCATCCTGCACACCGTATATGAAAGATACATCAGCATAATGACTACTGACCCTCTGGGCGCAAAAAAGATTCTGCTCAACCTTGGCAAGGCCTACTATTATACCGGTTGGTACGATGAGGCGGAGGAATTCTTTAGAGAGGGCATTAAGTTCTATCGAGGCGATCCCAATTTCCGAAGGGCCTTGGCGGTGTTATATAATCACCAACGAGAGTTTGAGAAGGCCGCGGAGCTATTTGCGCAAATCGGGGACTATTACTCGGAGGGCATAGTCTGGTTACGGGCTAAAAGGCACGATCGGGCGATCTCGGCCTTCTCCCGCACCATCGAAGAGAACATGACGCATCAAAGAGACCTCGAGCAAGCGACGGCTCTTGTGATTATGGCCAATATCCACAAAGAACAGGGCAATACAATCGGGCTTCTGCGCGCCAAGAGCTGCCTTGAGAGGGCTCTTATGCTCTCGGAAACGGCCGCAAACCACAAGCGGCTGTCAGACCTTTTATATGAACTAGGGCAAGAAAATAGGGCTAAGGAACAGCTCAGAAAAGCGCTTGAACTGCATCACGAAGGGCAGCCGTTGAACGATGACCCATCACTAACATTGAGAATGGAGTAGCCTCCGCATCCCAAATCTGCGAAGCGCCATTTCATATCCATCTATAATGGACTCAGTTGTTCTTGCCCAGTTGAACTCGCTTTCAGCCCTACCTCTCGCCATGGCCCCCAGCCTCGCGGCAAGGGCAGGTTCTCGAAGCAACCGAACCACTGCGGCGGCAAGGCCCTCAACATCACCCGCCCGAACTAGCAGGCCCGCATCTTTGACCATTCGTCCAACATCCCCCACATCCGACGCAACTATCGGCTTGCCACAAGCCAGATACTCCGCAATCTTAAGTGGGCTCTTGCACCGCGTAACTTCATTGTCCTCAAATGTCGCAACAGAAACGGCAGCCGAGTCTATATGGCGTGCAACGTCCCGATGAGAGATGTATCCTGTGAAATTCATCTGCAGCCCATTCGCCTCGGCCAACTCCTTCAACCTCAATAGCTTCACCCCACCGCCCACTATCTTGAACGACGCATTTGGGACCTCCGCCTGAACTCTAACCGCACATCTGATGAAGTCCTCGGCAAAGGAAGCCTCCTCCAGCTGGCCCTGATAGAGCACAATCGGCCCGGATTGCTTCGCTTCGGCTCTCTTGGGTGAGAATAGGCTCAAGTCGGCTCCGACCGGCGCGTCGAACACAACATCGCTTGCGGCGCCATATCTAAG
>JAGHCW010000093.1 GCA_021160245.1 bacterium
ATTCGGTTTTTCTGAGGCCCATTTGGCGAAGGTTTTGAATCAACTCGCTAGGGAGGGACTTGTTAAGGGCAGTCGGGGTCCAAAGGGTGGATACAGACTCGGACGGGCCGCCGATGAGATAACGCTGAAGGAGGTCTATCGGGCGATTGAGGGGCCGTTTGAGCTGTCGAGGTGCATGTTTGGCATCCCGATATGCGACGGGAGCGGGTGCGTGCTTGGCGATTTTTTCGGAGAGATGAGCGGCAAGGTTGAGGCGATGATGGCAAGCACCACGGTTTCACAGATTTGTTTGAGCATGAAAGGGAAATTAGGTGAGTAAGAGAGAGATAATCAAGATAGACGAGGCGAAATGCACGGGTTGCGGAGACTGCATCCCCAACTGCCCGGAGGGAGCGCTTCAGATCATTGATGGCAAGGCGCGGCTCATCAGCGATCTCTTCTGCGATGGCCTGGGCGCCTGCATTGGGCACTGCCCCGAGGGCGCGATCACCGTCGAGGAGCGCGAGGCGGCGCCATATAGCGAGCGGGCAGCAATGGAGAACATCGTGGGGCATGGCAAGAACACGATCGCGGCGCACCTTAAGCACCTCGAGGATCATGGCGCGTGCGACTATCACAAGGAGGCGATTGCGTTCTTGATGGAGAGGGGCATCGATATTCCGGTTGATGAGCCGGCGCCTGCTGCGGATAAACTGCCGTGTGGGTGCGCGGGTTCTGCGGTCAAGGACTTCTCGGAAGACGTTGTGTGCGCCGATGATGAGCCCGCCCCGGTAGCAAGTCGCCCCTCGCGGCTTGGACACTGGCCGGTTCAGATCAATCTCGTTCCGGTTAATGCTCCTTATCTGAATGGCGCCGACGTTCTTATCGCCGCCGACTGTGTTCCGTTTGCCTATCCGGGCTTTCATGAGGATTTCTTGAGCGGCAAAGTCCTGCTGGTGGGATGTCCCAAGCTCGATGATGCCGAGTTTTATTGCGATAAGCTGGCAGAGATATTCTCTGTAAATAGCATCCACGCTATCACCTGCGTCCACATGGAGGTTCCTTGTTGCTTTGGCTTCAAGCGGATCATCGACACGGCGCTCGAGCGGGCGGGGAAGGCATTGCCGATTCGCGACGTAACCATCGGCGTTAGGGGTGAGCTTCTGGGGGATATCACCGTTTACCCGACTTCGGACGATGGTGGCTGCGGCTCCTGTGGGCGTTGCTGAATGATTCCGTTGATGATGTGATAACAAGATGTGTGCTCAATATGCGGCTTGCCGTTTGGGAGCGCACAGATTAGATAGAAGACCATAACAAGCATAGGACGATTGCCGATGACAAAGAACTGGCAAGACACGAGGGACTCTTTTCAAGTAGTGGATGTGCGCAAGTTGACGGGAAATTTCTTACCGATGGTCCTGAATAAGGCCACGGAGATGAGGGTTGGCGAGGGTATCTGCGTGGTGCAGAGCTTTGAGCCAATACCGCTTTATTCGGCCCTTGCGGACTTGGGTTTTGAACATACAACGGACAGGGTCTCGGAAACCGAATATCGGGCCTACTTCATCAAGAATGAAGCAAGGGATGCCGCTGCGCCCGCGGGCATGGACGTTCCCCTGAAGCCGACGGCGATTTTGAACTTTAAGCGGATAGACGACGAGCTCGCGGACATAGTAGTTCACTTCTGGGAGCTCATCTGGGGCAAGGGAGATTCTGCGATCGACCAAAAGACCAAGTATCTATTGTCGCTGGCGAACGCTGTGGGAGCTGGCCGGATGAGGCAAGCGACGAGGGAGCTTGTGAAGGCGTACGCCGACGGCGTTACGGTGGAGGAACTGGACGAGCTCTTCGCCCTCTTCGCCTGGAATCACGGGCCCGGGACCTTCGCCTCGCAGATTGGCCCGTCGGCGCTCTTTGGCGCCTACAAACTGATCAAGTCTCGCGAGCAGAATGACGTGTCAAAGGAGGAAATCCTGAGGCAGCTCGTTGAGCGATTTGATGAGTCGAATCCCGCCTCGTCAACGTTCTTCAAGAATAAGCTTAGACAAGATAAGCAGCATGACGAACCCATTTCCGACAGCAGAGGAGATTAACATGATCGAATCAGCTAGGCTTCAAGACGTCCCTAAATTGGACAACCCGCACGGTGTTGACGCTCGCAAGCTGCACGACAGCGAACACGCGCAGGTCATTCACATCGAGCTCGCGCCGGGCGGAAAACTGTTAAGACACTCGACGCCCGTCGATGTCGTCTTCTTCGTCATAGAGGGAAGCGCGGTCATCGAGATTGGAGATGAACGTGTTGAGGCAATTGCGGACACGCTCATTGAGAGCCCCGCGAAGATTCCGCATCGGGTGATGAACGGGGGCGATGGGACGCTACGTTTCCTAGTGATCAAGACCCCGAGACCGACGCAGCCGACGCGCATCTTGGGTTGATGTGATAGAATGCACGACACTAAAGGCAATATAGCAAGTAACTCAATATAACAGCATCGTAAAACGGAGGTATGAACGATGAGTATGTTTTGCTACCAGTGTGAACAGACGGCGAAAGGGACGGGATGCACCGTCGCGGGAGTCTGCGGTAAGGACTCGACGACCGCGACGCTTCAGGACCTTTTGCTCTACGCGACGAAGGGCGTCTCGATGTTCGCCCACCGCTTGAGAGAGCTTGGCGCCAAGGACCATGAGATCGACGTCTTTGCGGTTCAGGCGCTTTTCACGACGATAACGAACGTCAACTTCGATCCTGAGCGGCTTCAAGGGCTCATAGTGAAGGCTGCCGAGCTTCGCGACAAGGCCAAGGGCCTTTATGCAGCGGAGTGCGCGAAGTCGGGCAAGACCCCGGACAGGCTGGGTGGCCCGGCGGACTGGACCCCCGCGGGCGACATCGATGGCCTCGTCAAGCAGGGCGAGGAGGTCTCGATTGCAAAGGAGAAGGCGAAATACGGCGACGACATTGCGGGCCTGATGGAGCTTTACCTTTATGGCCTCAAAGGGACGGCCGCCTACGCCGATCACGCGGCGATTCTGGGTGTTGAGAGCGATGAGGTTTTTGCCGCGTTTCACGAGGCGCTGGATTTTTTGGCTGAGGGGACATTTATGGTCGAGTCTCTTCTTGGTAGATGCCTGGCAGCTGGGGAGCTCAACCTAACGGTGATGGCGCTCTTGGACAAGGCGAATACCGGGGCTTATGGCGATCCTGAGCCGACCGTGGTCCGCGTGACTCCCGTCAAGGGCAAGTGCATCGTCGTATCTGGCCACGATTTGAAGGACCTTGAGGAGCTGCTGAAGCAGACCGAGGGCAAGGGCATCAATATCTGGACGCACGGTGAGATGCTGCCCACGCTGGCTTATCCGGGCCTCAAGAAATACAAGCACCTCGTCGGCAACTACGGTGGAGCGTGGCAGGACCAGATAAAAGAGTTCGACGCGTTCCCCGGCGCGATCCTGATGACGACCAACTGTATCCAGAAGCCGCGCGAGAGCTACAAGAGCCGCATATTCACCTGCGGCCTCGTCGCTTGGCCGGGCGTCAAGCATATCGCGGACCGAGATTTCTCGCCTGTGATTGAGGCGGCGCTTGCGGAGCCTGGATTTGCAGAGGATGCGCCCGAAAAGACCATCACTGTCGGCTTTGGGCATAACGCGGTCATGAGCGTGGCTGGCACGGTCATCGACGCGGTTAAGGCGGGCAAGATACGCCACTTCTTCCTGATTGGCGGCTGCGACGGGGCAAAGTCCGGGCGCAACTATTACACCGAACTCGCGAAGGCCGTGCCCGATGACTGCGTCATCCTGACGCTCGCCTGCGGCAAGTATCGGTTCAACAAGCTCGAGTTCGGCGACATCGGAGGCATTCCGCGCCTCCTCGATATCGGCCAATGCAACGACGCGCATTCGGCCGTTCAAATAGCGGTCGCGCTCGCCGGCGCGTTCAAGTGCAGCGTGAACGAGCTGCCGCTCTCCATGATTCTGTCGTGGTATGAGCAGAAGGCTGTATCGATTCTCTTGTCGCTTCTGCACCTGGGCATCAAGAACATCCGCCTCGGGCCGTCGCTGCCTGCGTTCATAACGCCAGCCGCGCTGAACATCCTGGTCGAGAAGTTCAACATCATGCCAATCTCCACGCCCGAGGCCGATCTGAAGGCCATCCTGGGCTGAGATAGAGTCTAATAGGGATCATGCCGGGGGACGTCTATCGCGTCCCCCGCACCCCTCCGCGATTTCCGGGGATTGCGCCGTCGATGCCATATTGTTGCCAAACACCGGCTGGCGGTTTGTGTTCTTGTCATTGCATCCTGACCAAACAGGAGGACAACAGCAAGGCCGAAGAGAGAGAATGCTTGATATGTAAAAGCAGGTGGAATCAGATTGGATTGCCTTGCAGCATGGGAATTTCATGCCGGGTATGCCCTATTTTCGATACGCAGCAGTATAAGCATATCGCCTGGACAAAGGAGACACTCGACAAGGTTGAGCAGGATTTGATGTTGCACATTGTCGAGAGCTTCGGTCGCGGCCCCGTCACATCCCCCCTGAGTCTTAGCATCAAGCCCCATTGCGGGGCCAATCTCACCTCTCTCTTTGCTCCTTTCCCCTCATTTGCGCCCTTCGATTTCCGTCGAACTTTCGACTTCCTTTTTGTGGATGTGCCGATATTGTTTGGCCCCTTGCCTATCCTAATCTCAAATATCAGAAGGAGCAGACAGTTATCATGCGAGAGCATAAGAATGTACGCGTGCAGACGGATGAGAAGTCATCCTTCTATTAGACGCGGCTCGGAGTGCAGATGTTTATTATCTATCTCATAGTTTATTTTGGCTTCGTTGGGATAAACAGCGTGAAGCCGACGTTGATGGGAACGGGTATCGGCGGACTGAATCTTGCCGTGGTTTATGGCATGGGGCTGACTGTGCTTGCTCTGGTTATGGCGATGATCTACACGCACCTTTGTAGCATCGAAGAGACAATGCACGGTGAGACCATCGAGAAGGGCAGCAAATGATATATCAGCAGTCCTACTCAGCCATCTGCTTGTTTTTTTGCTCTTGTTCTTTTCGTAATCGGGCTATCCATATATCTGGGTAGAAGGACGAAGTCGTCTAAAGGTTATTTCGCGGCCGGCGGAACGATCCACTGGTTAGTAAACGGTAAAGCATTTGCGGGCGACTATCTCTCTGTGGCGTCGTTCCTGGGCATCTGCGGCATGATCACGTAGCCGGCTATGACGGCTTTCTTTATTCAATAGACTATCTTGCGGGATGGATAGTCGCGCTCTTTGTCGTTGCTGAGGCGATGAAGCGCAGAGGCAAGTTCACGTTCACCGATGCGCTCGATTCGACGTTCAACTCCAAGGCCATCCAGCTGATGGCTGGCATTAGCACACTCGTTGTCTCGATAATTCATCTGATCCCACAGATGGTCGGTGCAGGCGTGCTGGTTACGCCACTGCTTGGGCTGCCGCACTGGCTCGGAGTTACGATTGTCGGCGGCGCGGTTATCATCATCGTGGCGACGGCCGGAATGGCTTCGACAACTTACGTCCAGTTCATAAAGGCAGCCTGTTGATCTTCTTCTCGAGAATACTTGTTATTTGCCTCTCAGCTCGTGGGGTCTCGACGGACCCAGATCATGGCGGCGATAAGGTCACGATCTATTATCAGAAGCCGACCTAAGGCAAGCTGATAATGCGCCCTGGCCTGAAGTTTAAGGTCGAGAACGCAACTACAACCCAGACATTGAACTTCATCTCGATTCCGCTGAGCTTTATTACGCTGGTGGTTGTCTCTTATCTGACGCAACGCCCTGGGGGCAATAAAGGCAGCAAGGTGGCCACAGCCTGAGCGATTCATCGCGCAGTCTTAGCGCTTTCTGCAATAGTGATTTTGAAAGAGCCAGCGATTGGCAGGTAATACATATTGAATGGTGGAGAGCACCACAAGATAGGGCTGCGCCTCGGCGTCGCAGCCCACAAGGCCACAGACCTCAGGACTGACCAGAATTCCTCTGGCACTCTGTGTGAAGTTGACAGGTTGTTGACGCGTGTGTTATATTTTAGAGCGTGATAACTTGGAGGTCTTTATTTGGTGGCAGAGGCATTTGCTGAGTCGTTAATAGAAGTCATCTTGACAGTGATAGCAGCACAGGTTTCATATTACTTGAGAATCACTAGGGCAATCGCTCGCGCGTTCTGCCCCACCCCCCATAATCAGATGTTTCGGCTCCATTATTATGTCCCCGCCCCAATACTGCGCCCAACACGATGGCCAATTCCGAGATCAGGCCGGCTCGCCCTCGCGCCTCTTACAGTGACCCGCGCTTTGATCCCTACACAATTGCCTGGGCGCTTTGCGCCGGCTGCGTTTGAGATTACGTGATGAGAAGCGTCATTGAGATAGAAGGGCTTGAAAAGGTTTACAGATCGGGCGTTCGACGGCGAAATATCCACGCCCTAGATGGCCTAGACCTCTCTGTCGCAGAGAACGAGATATTTGGTTTTCTAGGCCCTAATGGGGCAGGCAAGACGACAACGCTTAAGATTTTGACCGGACTGCTGTTTCAGACGTCGGGCACGGCGCGCGTCCTGGGCAAGGCCGCCGGGGACTTATCCACAAAGGCTCAGATGGGGTTCTTACCAGAGAGTCCCCATTTTTATGAATATCTGACAAGTCGAGAGCTTTTAGACTTTTACTGCCGGCTGTTTCGCATTCACAAGGCGAGCCGGCGCAAGAAAGTGGATGAGCTCTTAGCTAGTGTAGGGCTTGAGCACGCGGCGGATCTCCGAGTAAGGAAACACTCTCAAGGCATGAAGCAGCGGCTTGGAATCGCCCAAAGCCTTGTGGGTAATCCCAAGGTCCTTCTGTTGGACGAGCCGATGTCCGGGCTTGACCCGATGGGCCGGCGGCAGATCAGGGAGATGATACGAAAGCTCGCCTCAGATGGCATGACGATTTTCTTCAGTTCACACATTCTCTCGGACGCGGAGTTGCTCTGCGACCGGGTGGGGATATTGGTGAAGGGACGTCTTGTGGACGTTGGGAAGATGGCGGATATACTCAAGCCGAGAATGGGTCTCTTTGAGGCGATAGCATCTGGCGTTGATGGCGCTTGCAGGGAGCGGCTTGAGGGTATCTGCAAGAGAGTGGCGCTCCGGGATGACAGGCTGCACCTCGAGATTTCGGGTGAGGATAATCTCAGGGAGGCTGAAAGAGCAATAATCGAGGCGGGTGGAGTTTTGGACTCTCTTTCACGGATGCGGACGACGCTCGAGGACCATTTCATGGAGTTTCTCAAGCCGGACGAGGCGGCCAAATAATGAGAACATGGGCTCTTTGCTTGAATACTTTCAGAGAGACAGTTCGGGACAAGGTCTTTTTGGTTCTCGTAGTGTTTGCGCTCGTGATGATCATGTCTTCTCGGATATTCAGCTTTCTCTCGGTGGGGCTGGAGCTGAAGATAGTGATGGACTTGGGGCTTGGGAGCATTTCGGTATTCAGTCTTTTGATTGCGCTGTTTGTCGGAACTACCTTGGTTCATAAGGAGATCGACAAGCGGACAGTTTACACGATTGTGTCGAAGCCCATTCGAAGGTACCAGTTCATTATCGGCAAGTATGCCGGCCTGAATATGACGATTCTGGTGAATATGGCGATCATGACGGGCTTCTTTTATCTATCAATTTGGTTGATGGGTGGCAGTTGGTCACTTGACTTGGGGCTTTGCATTCTGCTTATATACGTTGAAATTATGTTAGTAACCGGACTTGCGCTGCTATTTTCTACTTTCGCCTCTCCGACGCTTAGCGCGGTTTTCACTTTCCTCACCTATGTATTGGGTCATTTATCCAGCGATCTGAAGTTCTTTTCGGAGCAGTCGGAGAACATTATTGTAAATATATTCGGCAAGGTCTTCTATTACTTGCTTCCTAACTTGTCGAAGTTCAATTTCAAGAATGAAGTTGTTCACGGTTTTGCGATTCCAATGGATAGTCTTTTCTATTCAATTGTTTATGGTTTGCTATATTGTGCGTTACTTGTGATCGTTTCATCGCTCATATTTGAGCGTAAGAACCTCAGATGAGAGGTATTTGTGCGACCTGACTTCTGGGCCCATAGCTCAACGGCAGAGCCCCCGGCTCATAACCGGATGGTTCCTGGTTCGAGTCCAGGTGGGCCCACCACGTTCTTTACACCCCCTGGTCGCATTACCATTAGCTGTAGGAAATAAGGCAACTCTTGAAGGTTTGCATAAGAGGCAGTGTACTCTCTTTATAGATAAGATGGGAGGTGACAGAAGTGCCACCCAAGAGTCAGACATTTCAGCTGGCACAGCTAGTCAAGCTGCAGGCTATACGGCTGCAAATAGGGAGATTTGAGCAGTCGTTCAAGGCTATTCCCGAGGAGATTGCTACTATAGAAAGCAATGCGCATCGGTATGGGGAGGAGATCGAGCAGAACAAGAAGCTAGAACAGAGTATCAATTCACAGTATAGGAGCTATGAGAACGAGATACAGGACCGCAATAATAAGCTAGCGCAGTATCAGAACCAGCTTTGGGCCGTTAAGACGAACATCGAATACGCCGCCCTTTTGAAGCAGATAGATACTCTGAAGGGCATGAATGAGATTACAAACGACCAGATATTTCATCTGGAAGAGGAGAAAGAGCAGCTGCTTATCCACAGAGTGGAGAAGGAAAAGGCCTTTGAAGAGGTCAAGGCAGCAAATGAGAAGAGGGTGGAGGAGCTGGAGCTCAAGCTGAAGAAGGCGCAGAAGGAGCTCGATGTCTTGAGGCAGAAAGAGCAGAGGATAGCGGCGAGGATACCACAACAGCTCATCTCGCGGTTCAAAAAGATTGCAGAGGCCAGAGAAGGTATCGCAGTTGTCTCGGCAAATGGCGGCATCTGCAATGGCTGCTTCACCAGCATTCGGCCTCAGGTTTACGACAAGATAAGACAAGGCGGCACGATCGTCCAATGTGAGAGCTGCTCCCGGATATTGTTCTTTGATGTGAGCCGGGAATCGGGGCAATCATCCTGACGATGATCGAGCCCCAATGACGGCTGATACCGACTCTAAAGTGCCCGAGTCCGCCAAGATTTGGATTGATGGCGGCTCTAAAGGCAACCCCGGTCCCTCCGCAATCGGCTATGTCATAAAATCAGCAGACAACAAGGTCCTTGTGGCTAAGGGCAAATGCATCGGTGATACTACGAATAACGTCGCTGAGTACAAAGCGCTGCTTACTGCCCTCGAGCACGCCAGCCGCCTCGGAACAAAGAAGATCTTCGTCCGCTCCGATTCCAAACTCGTTGTGAATCAATTGACTGGTAGGTGGAAGGTCAAAGACGAGCGAATCATACGCCTTTGTTCTGCTTGTTTGCGCGCGTCCAACGGTTTCGATGTATTCCGGATTGAGCACGTTCCCCGAGAGCAGAATACCGAGGCGGACAAGCTAGTTCGAGACGCGCTCAAGACCAAGGGCAAGAAAGAGGCAAGTTCGGCCAAATGCAGATTCAAAGCGGATGGGATCATCTATATTGCGGGCGACTCTAAGGGCGCCTCAGGCCACGCCGCGGCCTCCTATGTCATCGTTACGCCCGATGACAAGGTGCTCGCGATAAACGCTAGATACTTGGGCAAGCGGCCCCAAAACATTCCTGAATATGCTGCCGTGTATCTTGCCGCGAAGAACGCCAAGGAACTGGGCCTCGATAAGATTATTATCCGCATGGATAACACACTTGTCGCAAAGCAGCTTTGCGGTGAGTTCAAGGTTAAGAGCGAGAGGCTGATAAAGCCGCATTCTGATTGTGCGGAGGCTCTGAAGGGCTTTGGGAAGCATGGAATAGAGATTATCCCACGCTCGACAAACAAAGTCACCCACCGCATGTCTTGCGAGGCGATACGGGACTACGAGAAGGAGGAGCGGCAAGAGGGATCCGAAATCTCGCCTGAGCGCAGCTTCAAGCCCGACGGGATCATAAGTGTCGCTGGCATCTCAAAGGGCGTCTCTGATTACGCTGCTGTCGCTTATGTAATTTCCGCGTTAGATGAAACGGTGCTCGCGGTAAGTGCTAGATACTTGGGGCTGCGGCCGTCCAATGTGGCAGAATATGCGGCCGTGTATTACGCTGCAAAGAAGGCCGGTGAACTTGGCTTAAGCAAGATCGTCATCCGAACGGACAGCAAGCTCGTCGCAAAGCAGCTCAGCGGAGAGTTCAAGGTCAAGAGCGAGAATCTGAAGAAACCGTACGCCGTGTGTATGCGGGCGTTAGAGGACTTCGAGAACTATGAAATAGAGGCAATATCGCGCGAGGCCAACGAGACGACCCGCCGTATGGCTTCTGAGGCGATAAGTGCTCATGAAAAAGATGAGTTAAACGGGGATTCGCCCGATGGGAAGAAGGAGGGGGAACCATAGGAGGGCGTTGACGGTTTTAATTTGTGAACTTGACAGCTGAATTGCAGTTTTTGTATCTTACAAGCCACTGAGAGTTTTTTTGACGTTACCCGTGTAGCGGGCTTTTGGATTTTGTTTTACATCTCACACCAGGTCATGGAGGTATTGATGTCAGCAAGTAACGGAAGGATGAGAGAGATCGTCTCGCTGCTAGCGATATTCGTCGTTACAATGGCGCTTTGGGGCTGCGATGAGCCACAACAGGGCACAGGTATGCCGCCTGCTAATGCTCCTGTCGCAAGCCAGCCAGCAGGCGATCGGCCGGCGCCAAGTTCGTCGGAGCCGGGGGCCATCTTGGCTCAGATAGGTGATATTGTTATATCGGAGGCGGACCTGGAGCAGGAGATTGGGGATATTCCGGTCTACATGCAGAGCAAGTTCAAAACCAAGAGCGGCCGGATTGACCTGCTCAACAAGATGGTGGAGAACGAGCTCTTGGCCAGGGCCGCGCAGGATGCAGGGCTGGACAAGGACCCGGCGGTCAGGCGGAAGATCGAGGATTCTCGAAAGAAGATTCTTCAGAACGAGTATTACAGCCAGTTCATGAAGAACAGCGTGGGAGTACCCGATGCGAAGATACTTGAGTATTACGAGGCCAACAAAGACAAGTACAAGACGAAGGCAAGAGCTCGGGTGCGGATGATAACCTTTGATAACGAGGCAGCGGCGAAGAAGACGCTTGAGGATGTTCGCAGCAAGCCGGAGAGCTTTGAGGCCCTCGCGAAGGAGAGGTCAAAGGACCAGTCAACAGCAGCATCAGGTGGTTTGCTTGGCTGGGTCACGAACGGCGGCTATATCCGCGGGCTCGGGAAGGACCCGATCGTTAACAAGGCCATCTTCGCGCTTGCGGAGAATAAGGTGAGCGACGTGGTGAAGACGAAGAAGGGGACGTTCGTAATCTTGAAAGTGGAGACGCTGGAGCCAGAGAGCTATCGGCCGCTGGACCAGGTCAAACGGCGCATCGCGGATGAGCTCTTGGTCAATGACAATGAGGTCAAGGGCTATTACGATTCGCACAAAGATGAGTTTATAAGCAAGGAGCGCGTCAAGGCAAGAGTTGTCGTTTTTGACACGGAGAAGAAGGCAAAACAGGCGAAGAAGCAGCTCAGCAAAAAACTGACTCTCAAGAGCTTCTCAGATTATGCAAAGAAGCACTCCATCGATAAGACCAATGCCAAGAATGGCGGGTATCTTGGGTATATCACTAAGGGAAGATATATCCCCGGTATCGGCCGAGACCCTGGATTGGAGACGGTTCTCTTTTCTCTTGCCGAGAATCAGATGACCGATCCCGTTAAGACCAAGAAAGGATGGAGCATTTTCTATGCTGAGAGCAAAGAGGATGCTAAGCTCAAACCTCTTGACCGCGTGAGAACCTTGATCACGAATAAGCTTCGCCGCAAGATGCGTGAGAGCTCACAGACAGAGGCTATGGATAACCTCAAGAAGAAGTACAACTGCCAGGTCTTTGACGATCGAGTTGGCGGGTCTCAAGACGATGCGTCTTCCAGTTCATCAGAGGACATTCGCAACGTTTTCAAGCCAAGAAGAGGCAGGTAAAAAATAGCGGAATATGAAAGCAACTGAGAAGAGAAGACGGCAACCAGGCGGTCCCCAAGACGGCACTGACACGGCCGATGAGCGGCCGGATTCGGGATCTGATGATCCCGAGGCTGAGCGGCATCTGGAGTTTTTGGTCCTGATGGTTCTGTTGTTCATGTTGCTTTGTGTACTGATTATACCTGGGAGTTGGCTCAATTCCGCCTCGATGTGGTTTGGGGCTCATGTTCCGGGGCTTTAGTGAGAAGAGAAATAAGAAATCGCCGGCGTAGCTCAGTGGTAGAGCAGCTGATTCGTAATCAGCAGGTCGTAGGTTCAACCCCTATCGCCGGCTTTTCCTCTAAAATGATAGGAGAGTATAGGTGCCGACACATAAGAGCGCAATGAAACGTCTCCGGCAAAGCGAGATACGGAGATTGCGTAATCGCTCTCGGAAGAGCATGGTGAAAACGGCGGTTAAGAAGATCGATGCCGCTATGGTGACAGGGGAGAATGTCGATAAAGAGAAGATGGCCGTTTTGTATAAGGACGCCGTTGCTCGAATCGCCAAGACCTCCGCTAAAGGAACGCTGCACAAGAGGACAGCGAGCAGGATGACAAGCCGCCTTGCTCTCTCGGTCAACAAGGTCATGGGGAAGAACTGGCTTTGCGAGCGACCTAGCCCGACTCCTGCCGCTCCCGTTGTGGCGCCTGACCACTTGGAAACTACGCCGGATGTTGCAGCGACTGAGAGCGTATCGGAAGTTGCCCCGGTCGAGACGGCGATTGTTGAAGATGCGGTCGAGTCCCCAGTGGTTGAGCCCGATGCCGAGACATCTGCCGCCTCGGAGGAGGAAGCATCCACTGCGTCCACGGAAGAGGATTTGAAGCCGCCAACCGCCGCGGACGATGATGCTCCCCAGGTCGATGCCTTGTCCGAGGAAAAGGCCGATTCCGAATCTGATTCTGAGCAGGCGACGAAGCCGAGCGAATAGGCGGAACCGCCACAGGACGTTGTCAAATGAGTTTCTTGCGTTTGGGTAGGGGCGATTCATAAAGCGTGAGCGCGACAGGACATCAAATCGCCCCAATATGGCATTATTTAGATTGCGATTCGTGAATCGCCTCTTGGCTCGCCTTGCTTCTCCATCGTCCTTCCTCAGAGAGCCTGATGTACGCCTCAATCTGATCCTTTTGAGTCTCCCCCTAATCATGCTTGAAAGGTCTTGATGATTTTGATAGTAATCACATTGGAGGATGTCTTGAGGCGAGGTGGTGGTCTGCCTAATAAGAGGGAGCTAGATTGAGGAAAAGGCCCAATAGAAGCATTCTGACAATCGCGTTTGTTATTATTGTGATGGCGTTATTCGCCTGGCACTTCAATCGCCGTATGGAAGAACTCCAAAATCGCCCTGCCGAGGAGGTCGTAACGGCCGAGCCTGATAGCCGGGCTCCGGGAGTTGAAAGCGGCAACATTGATGCTCTTAACTCCGGTTTGGGGTCGTCGGGGGTCCCGATTCTCGTCTGCTTTTGCGCAGATTGGAGCTCCGACTGTCACGAGGCGCGGGTGCTTCTTGATTCTTTGAGCAAGCGATATGGCAAGGGTCTTCGGGTTCGTTTGATAGACCCTTCGTCAGAGGTTGCTCTTGCCAAGAACTTCAGGATCACCTCACTGCCGACGTTCATAGTATTCGACAGGTTGGGCAATCTCGTGTTGCGTCGAGAGGAGCTTATGCAGGAGGATGATGTGAGAGATGTTCTGGTGCGTTTGGGGCTAGACGCGCCTTAGGCTTTCGTTCGGTATATGCGTGATTTGCTCCAGGAAGCATCATTCGGCAGCTTGCGACGTCGCACTCAGTATGCTGGTGCCATTGTTCAGCATGAGTTGCTCATAGGTGCTAGAGGCGCGATCGCCTCCAGCCGCCGCCGCAAACACCGCCCTTTTGAATCCTCCGATCTCGACAAGTTGATCGACAGATTCCGAGTTCGACAGCTCATCCGTGACGATGATCTTCACGTTGTCACTCAAGAGTTTTTTAGCAACACGTTTGATTGCCAGAGGCTCACCCACTATAGGTAGCATCGACTCAAGACGGCCAACAATCCGCAGATCAAATCGCCTGCCGAAATAGAAAACACCATCACATGCCGCGACTATCTTGACCTGCGAGGCCCCAGCTAGTTTTATATCTAAGGAAGACCAGAGATTGTCGAGATCGGCGAAGTAGGCTTCTCTTTGCCGTTCCAGGTACTTCGCAGCTTCCGGGATTTTGGCGATGATAGATAGTTGCACCGCCATTACCATATCTCGCACATTGCCGGGAGCCAGCCAGTAGTATGGGTCCACGTGTAGGTCGTGCAACCTGAAATCGCGACCGACCGCTTGGCCATTTTGGTCCAGAAGACCGACGCTTCTCGAAAGGTCAACTACCGTAAGGTCCGGCCTGTTGATGTCCTTCGTGACCTCATCTACCCAATCGTCGAGCCCGGCGCCCACCTTAACGAGAATATCCGCCTCATAGATACTGACCACATCGCTGGGGCGAGGCTGAAAGTCGCCCAGCTTGACGTCGTGATTGATTATGCTCTTGATCGTGACGTATTTCTCACAGCTCCGCCGAACGATGTCCTTCAGCATGGGAATCGTAACTACTACATTTACGCTGGGTGTAATTGAGGCGACTTGTGAGCGGTTGTCCGCTTTGCCAAGTAAAGCGGTTTTAGTGAGCATGACAACGGTCAGGGCAAGCCATACAGTAAGCAATACCCCTCCAACTATGAGCTTACCTTTCACGACGCCTCCGCAAGTTCCGATTTCGAGGAGCAATAGACCATAATAGTGCCATATCATTGCGCATTAGCAAGAAAGGTCTCTCAACAGCTCGGGCATCCAGGTATAATAGGGTGTTACTCGCCCCGGCGACGAACCAGTGGGCCTGCCTGGAGAAAGTTGGGCGCGACCGATTCTCTTTCCATGAGTTTTCTCCAATCAAAGAGAGATGACACCATGATATGTCAGTCGTCGCACGCCCCAGGAACGGGCTCTCCGTTAGCCTCTGTCCAGCATGTATTGCGCGGGGTTTTGGGGTTTGCCATTGATGCGGACTTCATAGTGCAGATGAGGCCCTGTACTTCGGCCGGTTGAACCGACCAGGGCGATGACATCTCCTCTTTTTAGATGATCGCCTCGTTGGGCTATAATTTTATGGCAATGCGCGTACCAGGTGGAGAATCCGTTGCCGTGATCGATTTCAATTGCATGGCCCCATCCTGAACACCACTTGACCTTAGTTACTATCCCGTCCGCCGTGGCGTGGATTGGCGTGCCCTTAGGACAGGCTATGTCAACCCCATGATGAAAAGTTCTCTTGTGCGTGAAGGGGTCCAGCCTCGTTCCGAATGCGGATGACATCCAGCCACCTTCAATCGGTGTTATTGATGGCATTGAATTCAGCAGCTTTCTATGCCTGCCGAGATATGAAAGCAACGCCTCGGCCCGAACATCTTGCTCATCAAGCGTTGCGTCAAGCATGCCCATCTCAACCGATAGCTCATCAAGAAGCGCTTTCTGCTCACCCTTGTAAAACCGCGAGAACGCCCCTGAGCGGCGTCCCGTATCAGGACCGCCAACGGCCAACTCACCATCCAGACCGACCATAGTCTCAATTCGTCCGGCTTTCTCGCCAACATCGGAGATGCGATTCTTCAGATTCTGCATATCCTGAACCAGCTGCCTCGCCTGTTCGGACGTCAGGACGGCCTCTTTCATCTTGGCCACCTGCTCCTTCATCGAGGCTATCTCGCTTCTCGCCGCAAGGTGCTCCTTGACCAAGAGACCTGCGCCTATGGCCGAGCCCAGAACCAGTAATAGGGCCACACATACCGTAATGCGGTTGACAAGGAAGGTCCGAATTGAAGACCTCGCATCGGGAACTATCATTATCGTATAGAACCGGCTGCGAATCATTAGAGCCTCCATATTGCGCCTATGCTAGTATTTTCGCTAGCGCAGGCCATGGGCGTCCACTATCATAAGAGAAAAACTCGGAACCGAAACTCACGTCCCGTGAGGCGATACGGTATCGCAAGTATCGGGAAAACCACAAGTTCTCAAACGTCAACATACAAAAGCTGCATAGCCAAGTCAAGCTTCTCCCAATTCGTCTCGCGGCGCCTGTTCATCCCTGTGATTTTAGATCACTATGTAACTCCACTATATATGATTTCAGTGTCGCCAATCGAGCAAAGCTCCTTGCCATAGTCTGTCCAGCAGAGGGCTTCCAGAGAGGCTTGCCCCACTCTACAAGCCACAGTATATATCGTTCATTTGAGCCTATCTGTTTAGGCGGGGCTTCAACCAGCGACTCCTTCTCGCAACTTCCCGCCCATTTGGCAAATCTAACCCGATGCTGCATCCAGCGACGGATGTGGTATATTGCTTTGGTATGAAGAGAATATGCGTGGTAACATCTGGCGTGCCATTCGTTAGGGGTGGCAACGAGCTCTTGGCGGAAACGCTTGTCCGGCAGCTTGCGCGGTTGGGCTATCGGCCTCATCTCATAACGGTCCCGCAGAATCGCTTTGGCCGTCAGTTCTCGGCTTATGCTGCGGCCTATCTGACTGACGTGCGTTTTGACGGCTGTCCGGAGAAGATCGACCAGGTCATCTCGCTGAAATTCCCCAGTTTCGCGGTCGGGCATCCCGCCCATGTCTGTTGGTTCAACCATAGGATGAGGGAGTACTACGACCTTTGGCCGGAGTTCTCCAGGACACTGGGCATGAAGAATCTGCTGAAGGAGAGCATGAGGCGCAAGGGTCTGCATGTGTTAGATTCTCATCTTCTTAAGAGAAGGGTCTCGAAGGTCTTTGCACAGTCGGAGAATATTCAGCGGCGGCTCCTTCGTTTTGGTGACATCCCCTCCGAGGTGCTGTATCCTCCGGCGACTGACCTCATCGTCTGTCCCAAGGTTGAATACGGCGATTTCATACTCTCGCCGGGGCGGCTAGTTGGTTTGAAGCGCCACGATCTTTTTATTAGAGCCTTCGCGAGATTGCATGACTCTGGCATCAGGGGTGTTATTGCGGGCACGGGCCCCGATGAGCGGAGACTCATGGCTCTTGCTGAGCAGCTGGGGCTATCGGACCGTGTGGAGTTTGTTGGCGAGCTGGACTACGAGGCGCTGAGCAGATATTACGGAAAATGCCTCGCCGTTTTTTATGGGCCATTTGCGGAGGATTTTGGCCTCGTTACGCTTGAGGCTGGCAGATGTCATAAATGCGTCATAACCTGCACAGATAGCGGAGGCCCGACCGAGCTCGTCGTTGATGGCGAGAGCGGTCTCTTGACCGAGCCGGACGATGACGCTCTTGCTGACGCAATCAACAAACTCGATAGTGACAGAAGGCTCGCCAAGGCGCTTGGAGACGTGGCGCACAACACTTCCCTGCGATATAGTTGGGAGGAGACCATACGTAGGCTGGTGGTAGTCTGAGGGCTGAGGCCTTCGCTATTTGCGGTCTCTAAGAAACTCATCCCGAAGATATAAATTGACACTCGGCGTTCACATCGGATAGTCTGAGGCAGGGCTTAATTCGGTGTCGTTGTTTGTTGAAGAGGAGCGAGGCAATGGAGAAGTATCAGGGGTTTGTGGCGATCAATGTTGATTCGGGGGAGGGATTGAATGTCTATAATCATCTTAAGAAGCGACCTGAGGTTGTGTCCATATACCTCGTCGCCGGGCAGTATGACATCATGCTCATGGCCGAATCTGCGACTTCAGAGTCTCTCGCCGACTTCATTATTCAAGAGGTCCAGAATACTAAGGGCGTTGTGGCAACAATGACTTGCATGGTCCTTCGAGGCGAGAAGACGGCTTTCTCCACATAGCCACAGATGCCGCCCCTAGTGCCGGCTTCGGGCACAGAAGGTGTTCGATGACGAAGCACAACCGCAATATCTTGTTGTTGAATGGGCGCAATACAGTATATTGGGTGAGGTCGGGGCACGGTTTTCGAGATGTCGGACCACTGTGGCGTCCGGCGAGCTCGGTGATTTCAGTCGCAGAATGATATGGATGATAGTCTTGGTTTGGAGGTTGCCTAATGGGCAAGTTGACTCGAGATGAAGTGGAAAGCGGAGCAAAAGAGGGGAGGAGCTTTTCAGGCGCCGACCTTCAGCAGTTGGATTTAGATGAATGCGATCTCTCGGGGGCGGACTTCTCGGGGGCGAATCTGCGCGGCACGATTCTGCGGAATGCTGACCTTTCGTACTGCAATTTACGAGGCGCTGATCTTTCGCGGGCTAGTATGCAGGAGGCCTATATGAAGAAGGTCGATCTCAGCGACGCGATTATGGTGCATGGAGACCTCTCAAGGGCTCATTTGAGGTCAAGTAACCTCCAGCGAGTTGATTTCAGAAAGGCCAGAGCGGAGGATTGTGAGTTCATAGACTGTGATCTGTCGGAGTCGATTCTGGACGGCGCCGACATGACGCTTTCGGATTTCATCAATCCGATACTTGAGCGGATTCGAGCTTTCAGTGCCGATCTATCGCTATCCAGGATACAGAACGGGTTACTCGATCACTCTAACCTCAAAGGGATAGACCTGGGTGGGGCGGAGATAGTGAATTGCGAGATGACGATGGCGAATCTGACGGGCGCCAATCTTCGGCAGGCCAAGGTTTTCTCAAGCAAGCTGGTTAAGGCCATTCTCAAGGACGCCATTCTCTCTGCAAGTAGCCTCAAGAGCACAGATTTTACTGGAGCGGACATGAGTGGGGTGGCGATGGAGGTTGCGAAGATACGTCAGTGTCAGTTTTCCCAAGTGAATCTCTCCGGCGCCAATCTCAAAGCGGCCTATTTCCGGGATGTGGAGCTTGTTGGCGCGAATCTTGACGGGGCGGACTTGCACTCAACGACTTTCAGGCACGTTGAGCGAAGTGGTGTGGATCTTTCCAAAGTAAAACATCTCGACAAGGCCAAGGGCGACCTTGCGTCAGCGGATGACTTGTTGACCCAGGATTCTCAAGGGGCTTAGGTGGCGGAAGTTCAGGCTAAGGTTCCCCCTCATGATCTCGAGGCAGAGCGACTTGTTCTTGGCGGCATTCTTATAGATAACAGCCAGTTGGCAGCCGTTTCCGAGGTTATCACGGCCAAGGCGTTTTATTTCTCTCCTCATCAGCATATTTATGACGCCATGTTCGATCTTTATGACAAAGACCTGCCTCTTGATCTTCTGACGCTCAAGGATGAATTGCTTCGGCGCGAAAAGCTCGAGAAGGTGGGGGGCATGGCCTACCTATCGAGGCTTGTCGCGGAGGTCTCTGCCGTAACAAACATCCGACACTATGCCGGCATTATGAGCGAGAAATACGTGCTTCGCTCACTCATCGCGGCGTGCAGCAACGTGGTTGATAAGTGCTATAAGGGGGCTGATGATGTTGGCGATCTCATCACTCTTGCAGAACGGGCGGTGGCGGACGCAACTGAGCAGAGATCGAGCAGCTCAATCGTCTCAATGGATGAGGTCGTTCGGGAGAACCTAGAGCTGCTTGAGAAGATTGCGGCCGGAGAGAAGAAAGTTGCGGGCGTGCCGACTGGATTCACTGAATTGGACGAGCTGATGCTCGGCCTGCATCCCGGGGACTTGATAATTGTCGGCTCCAGGCCCAGCGTCGGGAAGACCTCATGGTGCTTGAATGTCGCGCATAATGCGGCCGCGAAGGAGCATGTGCCTGTCTTGATATTCACGATTGAGATGTCGAAGGAAGAAATTACGAATCGGATGCTAGCGTCAAAGTCGGGCGTCTCGCTCACGAGGATACGGGCCGGTAAACTATCGCATTCTGACCGAGATATGCTCAAGACGGCCGGCGAGGAGCTCAGCGGAATGCCTATTCTAATAGACGATTCTGCCTCCCTTTCTCCGCTTGAGATGCGAGCGCGAGCGAAACAGGCCAAGATCGAGCACAACATCGGCATTGCGATGGTTGACTATCTTCAACTGATGCACTACCAAAGGCGAACAGAGAACAGGCAGCAAGAGGTCACCGCGATTTCAAGATCGCTAAAGACAATGGCGAGGGAATTGGATATTGCGGTCGTCGCATTCTCTCAGCTCAGTCGTGATGTGGCGAAACGGAGGGAGAATCGCACGCCTCAGCTGGCCGACCTTCGTGAGTCCGGCTCCCTTGAGCAGGATGCCGACGTGGTTATCTTCCTACATGATCCCGCTCGAGGCGCGCCTAACAAGAAGGGTGAACCGCAGTCGAGGCCCGATAATGCCGAGATCGATATCATCGTCGCAAAGCAGAGAAACGGTCCGACAGCCTCGTTAAAACTTCTATTCCAGACGAAATACGCGTCGTTCAAGAATATTTCCAAGGAAGCGCCTCCTCCCTGGGTAGTTGTTGATGACCAGGACGCCGACTGGGTGGAGGATGACGAGCTATAGCGTTATTCCAGCAGGCGTGATTTGCACCTGATAGAAAGAGAAGGGCATACTACATGTAGTGGTACGCCTTGTGCTTGCCCAAAACATATAGATGGGCGGAGACAAGTCCCGCCCACACAAAACCCGAAATTCGACTTATTAGATAGCCTCAGAAAGCCGGATGATCGTACTTTTGACTCTTGAGAGTTCACTACGTAATCTTGTTTATGTTTAGAACCTTTGCTCGTGGGAGAGAATAATTGATGATCAAAGCTGTAATTCTGTCAAGGATGCAGCGTACATATTGGGAGGGAGCTAGCTGATGGTCGCCGCTCCAACTGATGAGAAGTTCTCTACGCAACTTGCTGAGATGAATATACTTTATGATATACCCCTGGGTGAGCATGGCCAAATCCAAGAGTTTCTTCAGGAACAGGATTTTCTCTATCCCATTCTGAAGGAGGCAAAGGACCAAATAGTCGAGGTGTTCGGGGAGAACGTCGTGGTCTGCCTCGAGTTGTTTCATGATGCGGAGGAAGGTTGGGACAATCTCTTTATCGTCATAAAGACCCGCCTGGACGCCGATGAGGCGATGCGGCTCGAAGACAAGTTGGTGCACAATTGGTTTGCTCAGAGGTTGCAGGACGCCGGGGGCAAGCTAAATATCATTGAGG
The DNA here is from genome assembly GCA_021160245.1 of bacterium. Taxonomy (GTDB): domain Bacteria; phylum B130-G9; class B130-G9; order B130-G9; family B130-G9; genus JAGHCW01. The sequence goes on from JAGHCW010000093.1 coordinate 21,096, forward strand.
AGCCACTATGAGCGTTTATAGCAATGATACGCTCGCGCTTGCTGAGGAACTTGTCACAAGACCGGATGAGGCGAGCGCGAGGGCATCCGTCAGCCGCGCGTACTATGCTCTTTTCTGCGCCGCTCGGGACTCTTTTGGGCTAAAGGGCCATGCCGTGCGGGGCGTCAACCGTCTTGTAATCGAGCGTTATATGAATTCTGGTAAGCCGGATGAGCGGGAGGTCGGGCGGATACTTGACAAGCTGAGACGCTTCAAAAGCCTGGCTGATCTTGAGAGCGGCAAAGCCCTTAAGCCGGGTATTGCCGAGAGGTCAGTTCTTCTTTGCAGGCGAGCGCTTGAGCTCCTTGAAGGTGTGTAACTGGCATATTTTGCGCCAAGAATCGCTCAAAAGCTGAAACGGCGGTTCTGCACGACACTATCGTGTGGTTCCGCTGGAGCTCATTTGCCGCCTCACCCAATTGAGGCGTTCTTTCAGTTTATTATCATCCGGGGCCAGCTGGCAGGCAATTCGCAGTTGCGACTCGGCTGCTTGCCAATTCTGCTGATCGGAATAGATGTTCGCGAGCGCGATTCTGAATGACGCTCGGTTTGGGGCCAGCCTAATAGCCTTGAGGAAGAAGCGTTCTGCTTGGGCGTGATTTCCCTCCAAGTAGTAAGTCGTGCCCATGTTCGACAGCGCGGACGGATATTCCGAAAATCGGTCGAGGACGTTTTGAAACTCGCCTCTCGCAGCTGCAAACTTGCCCTTTTGGAAGAACACCGCGCCGAGCTGAGACTGCTTCAGAATCCAATCCGCGCCCTCAGAGTCTATCATGCGCGATGCAAGCCGCCTGGAAGGCCCTGGCGCCTCATTCCTTTCTGCATCTTGGAGTAGCCGGAGATTATACTCAGCGATAACGTCCGTTGGGTCAATGACCATGAGTCGCTCGACATGCTCGCGCGCCCTTCTGCCCTGCCCGAGCGCCATTGCAGTAACCGAAGCGTCAAGCAATAGAACCCGGCTGCCGGGTAGATAGTGAAGCCCTGCATTGAGCGTCTTGAGCGCACTCTCTGGCTCATTCCGCGAGCGTTGCAGCCGCGAAAGCTCGATGTATGCCTCCAGAAATCTCGGCTCATATTTTATCGCCAGCCCATAATTCTCGATGGCGGCCGCCGGTCTTTTGAGGCCCCGCAGAGCCTCCGCGACGCCGAAAAACGAGTATTCGTGGAACGGTTGAATCTCAAGGGCCTCGCGAAAGGTTTTAAGAGCATCGTCATAGCGATTAAGCGCAAGCTCTGATTCACCCAGCTTGAAATAGACCGTGTAGCGCGGAAGGCCTAGGTCAATTGCCCGATCAAACTCCTGTATTGCCATGCGATGGTCCTCGCCCGCAAGAAGATGCTCCATTCCTTTTACAAAATGTCTCTCTGCCTCAAGGGGTCGATAGGGCTGCAGGCATCCCCCGACGGCGGCGAATATCAAAATGCTGCTCAGGAGTTTGCCGACAGCTCTCGGGATACGAACGCCGATTGTGAGAGCCACCCGGCGAGGCGCCCAAAGGCCGAGTACAACGGCAAGGGCGCCAATCGTCGTCGGCACTCGCATTGGGTAGCTGACGACGCTCTGAACGACAATGGCCATGAATCCCGCAACTGTAGCGAGCATCATCTGCTGCGAGCAGGTTCTCTCAGAGTCGGAACTGGCTCCGGAAAGCCCCCGCGGCGCCGCGCCTCGGAATGGAAGGCGCCCGGCCGTAAAAACCAGCCATAAAAAGAGCATAAGCCCTGCAAAGCCCATCTCCAGAGCGGTCTCGAGGAACTCGTTGTGGCAGTAAAAGGAGTTGTGCAGCAGATTGTCCCTGTCCTGACGCCACGTTTTCGTGATTCCCCGCATCGGTTGGATGAACTTGTGCTCGAACTCGTTTTCAAATACCGCGAAATTGCCCAGTCCGAGACCAAGTGGATGCCGCTTGATCAGCATCATGGCGCTGCGAAACATCTTGCCTCGTTCTGAAGCGCCGACCGTGCTCCCCACGACCGTCTCTCCTTTGTACGCGAAGAAGGCTATTGCAGAGGCTACACACAGCGTAAGGAGCACGATTATTGCACTTTTACTCTTGCGAATCCCGACAGGATTCTCGCCTTCGACACGAGGCGCGGTTGCATTCCCAAAGTGAAATCCGCTGCGACTCGTTTCGATGGTGGCGAGAAATGCCGTTGAGACCAGGAAGGCTATCCAGCCGCCCCATGAGTTCGTCAGAAGAAGACACGTGAAGTTCACAAAGTAGGCAGAAAGGAAAGCGATCTCCAGCCACCTTCTGCCTGATGTTTTGGCGAGGCCAAGTATGACGGGCAGAGTTAAGACCAAGAGCCCGGCGAGGAAGTTGGGATTCCACATCGTGGAGAAGACCCGTTTGCCGAGCTCAGGCTCCCACGGGAGGTTGCCCCACAACGTCTCCATGACGCCGAAGAACTGCGCTATTCCCAGCAGTGAGACGA
>JAGHCW010000060.1 GCA_021160245.1 bacterium
GCGCCGACTGGAGCGATGCAGGGCTTTCAGAGCCCGGAACCACTGGAGCGTTTGAGTTTGAGGCGGCAACGGAGGGCGTCTTAGATTTCTATACAAAGTCCGTGGACAACGCCGGAAATGACGAGGACTTCACGGGCATGGATTGCTCTTGCGTCTTTGATGGGACGGCTCCCGTCTCGTGGCTCGACTCGCCGCAATTGAGTACTCGTTCATCGATTGCCTTGGATTTCGGAGTTGACGATGAGGTCTCCGGCGCCCGCCGCGTCGATCTTTACTACAGGTTCACCGAGGACTGCTCTGGGGCCGGCGGCTTTTCGGAATGGGACATCTGCGATTCAACGACGGCCACGCTCGGAAGTTTCTCATTCAGCAGTGGTTCCGAGGGGACGGTTGAGTTCAAAACTCTAGCTGTGGACAATAATGACAACGTCGAGACGAAGGAGGTTGCCGACACAGCAACGAGGTTCGATTTCAGCCCACCAACATCAGAGTGCGCCTCAATATACTGCACCTCCGTAGCGACGATAGCCGTCCAATACAGCGCCTCGGATAATTGCTCTGACATCGAGTTGGTAACCTTATTTTACAGGTTCGACGGCGGAGAGTGGCAGGAGGGGGACTCGTCCTCTCTCGAGGCCGGAGATTTCGCGTTCCACCTGGGCTTCGGTGAGGGGCACTACGAGTTTTACACTCAGGCTCGGGATGCAAGCGGCTTTTCAGAGTCGAAGTCCGGAGCCGATACGGAGACATTTTTGGACATGATCCCTCCATCTTCAGAGGCGGACTCCGCCAATGGGGCGACCGATTCGACCTTCCCTGTCTCTTTCGACACTCAGGATGATGGGTGCGGCGCCTCAAGAACACTGCTTTATTATCGCTGTGAGGATTTGGACTGGGCGTATTTCGGCCAGGAGGCAGGCGCAGGCGGCACGTTTGACTTCGTGGCTGAGAACGGCGATGGCCTCTATGGATTCTACACGATTGCAATAGACCTCGCCGGCAATGCCGAGGAGTCCAAGACCGAGCCCGATTGCGAGACTACTTTGGACACAACTGCGCCGACGTCTGTGTGCGAGGCGCCGGGCTTAAGCTCCGAGGCGACGATAGCCGTTGTTTTCACGGCATCGGACGAGACCTCTGGGATTGATACGGTCTCGCTCTATTTCAGGAGTTCTGATTGTGGATCAACTCCGGAGGGCGATTGGCAATTTTATCAATCCGGTGGCGCGGGCGAGAGCTCTGGCACGTTCGATTTCACGGCAGAAGGACAGGGGCTATACCAATTCAGAACGATAGCGCGCGATAATCTATCGAACGTTGAGGAGAAGTCTGCGTTTGATGCCCAGACGGTTCTGGATAATGAGCCGCCAACCTCCTCATGCAGCTGTCCCCGGTATTCTACATCGAGCAGTGTTTTGGTTGAGGTGGCTGCGGAAGATGTGTGCAGCGGCATCGGTTCATTCGCGGCGTTTTGGCGAGATGCGGGCGAGGACTGGGAGCAATATGGTTCGTGGGATGCGACTGGCGACACGCTCGAGTTCCGACTCGAGATGCCGGCCGAGGGGACGTACGAGCTTATGATTGAGGCCAAAGATGAGGTCGGCAATCGGGAGAGCAAGTCAAGCTTTGACTGCATAACGGCGTTCGACGTAACCGCTCCATCATCGGCGTGTATCGTCCCGGACTTCTCATCTGAGAAGGTCTTCGACGTCGAATTTATCGCGACTGACTCTGTGTCCGGTGTGAGACACATGGGGCTTTATTATCGGTTTCAGTCCGGTGATTGGGAATTGATCGAGGAGATAGAATACCCAACAAGCGGCGCCATATCATTCAGCGCGGAGCACGGAACGGGTACATATCAATTTGTGACGATTTCGGAGGACAACGCCGGAAACGCGGAGGAGAAGGAAGCTGCAGGCTGCGAGCTGTACTACGAACCTCAACCGCCGATCTCCACCTGTTACGCCGAGGATGCGACCAATGAGGGTCCTATCCGGATAGACTTTGAGGCCTGGGGCAGCTCACAGGGCATTGCCCGGGTTGACCTCTACTTCCGCTTCAGTCCGGACTGCAGCGGCTCGGTCGGCTTCTCGGACTACACGCTTTGTGATTCAATGGCGAACGTTGCCGAAGGAGCGTTTTGGTTTGATTGGGCAACGGTCGGCGTGCTTGAGTTTAGGACACTCGCACTGGATGGAAATGGCGAGGCGGAGCAGAAGGACGGCAGCGATATAGCGGTCAGGTTCGATATTGTCGAGCCGAGTTCAACAGCGTCCTGTGACGATTACTATTACACGCATATCATGCCGATAGCTTTTTCGGCGTCGGATGATTGCTCTGGCGTTGGCAAAGTTAGCATCGAGTATAGTTTCAATCTCGGAGAGTGGTTCGGGTATGACGCCTACTACGGCTCGGGCGAATCTGGCGTCATCGATTTCGTCGTCAGCCCTTATGCAGAGGGACGATTCGATTTCCGAACGATAGCGGAGGATGTCGCCGGTAACGTTGAGGGCGCAAAATCCGCTGCCGAGGCGAGCGCGTGGTTTGACAAGACGGCGCCGGTCTCATTCTGCACGGCTCCGGAGTTCACGAATCAAACGACGATAGATGTTGATTTCAACGCATCTGATGGCGCAAACGGCTCGGGAGTGGCTGAAACGTCGCTCTGGGCAAGGTATTCGGGCAACGAGTGGCTGGATACTGGGCTATCCGCCACATCTGCAACCGGCGCCTTTGCATACAACGGCGCGGTGGACGGAACGCTCCAGTTCTTCACGCTCTCTACCGACATGGCGTCAAATGCGGAGCAGAACAAGGTCGATGCAGATTGCATAATCACCATCGACACAGTTGCCCCAGAATCATCATGCCAGGCGCCGGTATGCGCGGACAACCTCCCGATTGCGATCCAATTTGTGGCGCGTGACGCAAGGCCGGGCTCGGGCATACATTCCATAAAGCTTTTCTATCGCGTCGATGGCGGCGAGTACACCGAATTTGGCTATCCATCATTCGGCACGCAAGGGACGATAGCCTTCAGCCCTCCGGGAGGCGCGGAAGGTGTTTATGACTTCTACACCGGGGCGATAGATAGAGCCGGGAACATAGAGCCGCCTCCCGACTATCCCCCGTCAACCACCGCCTACGACAAAACGCCACCCAATATCGCTGTGCAGTGCGCCGAGTTCTCGTCCGGGGCAACCGTTCAAATCGCCTACGAGGCATTGGATGTCCATGCTGGGCTTGCGGACGTCCGATTGATGTATCGGTTCGGCGGCTCAGACTGGACAGACTCCGGCCTTCAGAAGACTTTCTCAGAGGGCGTCTTCCTCTTCAGCCCGGAAGCCGATGGCAATTACCATTTCGGGCTTATCGCCGAGGATGCTTGCGGTAATGCGAGCGATGTGGAGGATTGCGTCTGCGAGACATTCGTCGATCGCCTGACTCCCTCATCGAGTTGCACTTGCGATGATTACACGAGGTCCAGCACAGTTCGTGTCCATTTTACCTCGCAGGATTCGGGGAGCGGCGTATCCAGCGTCAGGCTACTTTACATGGACGAGCGCGATCTTGATTGGCGCTTAAGCGGTCTCACAGAGTCATCTGCTGATGGCACATTCGAGTTTGAGATTCAGTCTTCCGAGGGCGCATACCGCTTTGCGACTATCGCGAAGGACGTGGCCGGTAACGAGGAGTCCGAGCCTTATGTTGCGGACGATTCGGTCATCTACGACGGCACGCCGCCATCGTCTTACGCTTACTCGAAAGCGTCGGTTGACCTTTTGCCGATTTCGGTTGGCTACTCCGCTATTGACTTCATCTCGGGCGTTGCGTCTGTTGGGCTCTACTATCGCTACTCATCTCCGACTGGGAAAGCGGCAGGCGCTTGGCGATATTCTGGTCTCAACTCACAAGCGCCCGATGGGACATTCCATTTCGCGCCTCAAGAGGGCCAGGGGGTTTATGATCTCTGTACAAGAGCCACTGACATCGCGGGCAATGCGGAGAATTACCCGGATGTTCCGGACAGCGTCACTCGCTATCAGGTCACAAGACAGGTCGAGCTCACCTATTGGGTCGAGAAGAGCGAGCAGGTGGTGGGCGAGACGCTGCGACTCTATGGGAGTCTATACGCCCCACTCGGCGCGTCCCCAGTTGATCTCTACGCTGCCGTTAGGATTCCCGATGGGACATTGCTCTTCTTCGACAGATTCTCTTCCGAAATACAGCCCTGGGTATCGGGACTATCATTTGAGCCCGGCGCGACCATAGATGATCTGCTCATCTTCGAGCTTGAACTGGACGATTCGTTGCCGGGAGGGAACTATCAATTCTACGTGGCGCTACTTGACAGCATCACGGGCGAAGTTAGGAGCAACATCGCGGACGACGCTTGGCGCTTCATTCCATCAACGGGGCCAAAGATCACGGTGTCCCTCCAAACGAACGAGACGACATACCAAACCGGGGATACATTCGACGTAATCGTCGCGGCACAGAACTCCGGCGAGGCAAAGGTCGTTGACTTTTATCTGGCGGCGTATCTGCCGAATGAGGCGGCGCTATTCTTTCCATCGTTTACGGATTCCGCCGACGCGTTCGCGTTCGATGTTTCAATCGCCGCCGGGCTCTTCTTCGGCCCTGAGCGGATAGTTCGCGTGCCTATTCCAGAGAGCGCTCTGGTCGGGGATTACATTCTATTTGCAGCATTCACATCGCCTGGAACGCTGGGATGTGAGAGCAACATCGCCCAGACGAGCTTTGCGGTGGAATAGCTAAATAGCGCTGAAACAAGTATCCGGCCCGGCGGGCGCTCTCACTGCTTATCCATGTCTGTCAGAATCTGCTGCAGCTTCTTCATTAAGGTCCCCAACATGTATGGCTTATGTATGAACCCGGTCAACCCCATTCCGGCAAAGCGTTCGACGACATCCTGCTCGCTGTATCCACTGGAGATGATGATCTTGGCATCCGCTTGAATATTGCGCAATTTCCGGAAAGCCTCTTTGCCATCCATGTCCGGCATTGTGAGGTCCAGCAGGACGCAGGAGATATCATCCATTCGTGAGTCGAATATCTCGAGCGCCTCACGGCCGTTTTTGGCCGCCAGAATTTCAAATCCCATCTTCTCAAGCATCCGCTTTGTTGTTTTCCGAACAGACGCCTCGTCATCGACGACCAGTATCGTCCCACTGGCCTGCCACTCCTTCGTCTTGACGCTTTCCTTCTTGTCTGTTTAAACAGGGCCTTCGTATGCGGGCAACAGTATCTTGAACGTAGTGCCGCGGCCCTTTCCGCTATGGACGCTCAGTGTCCCCTTATGGCCGCGCACGATTCCAAGCACTGCCGCAAGCCCTAGTCCGCGTCCTGTAAACTTCGTTGTGAAAAATGGGTCAAATATCTTGTCCAGCGTCTCCTTGTCCATACCCTTACCGGTATCCGACACCTCCAGCGTCACATAAAGACCCTCCGGGATATCGGCCGCCAAATACGCCTCATCCAAGAACGAGCGGTCGCACTCCAAGAAGTCGGTACTAAGCCTTATTGCCCCAATCTGGTCGCCGATCGCCTCCGAGGCGTTAGTTACAAGGTTCATGATGATCTGTCGGATTTGCGTGGCGTCAGCCATGACAAAGGGGAGCTCGGGCGAGAAATTAAACGAGAGTGTAGCCTTTTTTGACAAGGAGATTCTAAGCAGTTCTGACATCTCCTTCGCGGTCACTGAGAGGTCGAGTGGGCGAACAATGAACTTCCCCTTGCCTGAATAGGCCAACATCTGCTTGCAGAGGTCGGCTGCGCGGCGTGAAGCCTTAAGGACTTCCCCGATGTTTTGTCGCGCCGGTGAAGAGGGGAGCAGATCAGACATGGCGAGGTCCGCGTTGCCTAGAATTGTCATCAGAAGGTTGTTGAAATCATGGGCGATGCCGCCCGCCAAAACGCCCAAGCTCTTGAGCTTCTGTGCGTGTTGCATCTGCGACTCAAGCCGCCGGCGCTCCGTTACATCTCGGATCGCAGCAAGTACGTGAGGCGTTTCATTAAAGC
>JAGHCW010000179.1 GCA_021160245.1 bacterium
AGTTCTCCGAAAGCAGCGCGAACCCTCGCGTCAAGAGCGAGACAGCAACCAAAATCGCCGTCGCCTCGTCGAACTCACTGTGCAGCGAGGGTTTCTCGCGCCTCGTCTGAGAGTTGTCCATGCAGGGAAGGTCATCAAGTATCAGGGAGCTTGCGTGAACACACTCCACGGCGCACGCGGCCCTTATGAACTTCATCGGGTCCCGTCCGAGCATTGCCGCGACGAAAAAGAGGAGGCATGGGCGAAGTCGCTTCCCACCGGAGAGAGCATATTCCTGAGCCTTGAGTAGTCTCTCCGAGTTATTGCCCAGAGGATTGTCTTGCCCGCTAGGTCCGGGCGCAATCAGGCCGGCGCCACCAGGGACGGGTTGGAATCCTTCATCGGGAAAGCCATCGCCCGCTTGATGCCCACCCCGGATGACATGAAGATCAAGCGCGGAATTGACGATCGCCCGGCAATCCTGAAGCTCTTTGAAATATCCCATCAATCAGCGACGAACTTAAGCGCTCGCTCTATTTTCGCTCTTTGCTCAGTCGATTCCCGATGCCGCTTTTTTACCATCTCGATGATGTCACGAGGCGCATTTGAGATGAACTCTCGGTTTCGGAGCTTGCGCTCGTCCGCATTGATGTTCTTGTCGATCTTCTTGAGCTCTTTGCCCAGTCGCGCCCGCTCCAGCTCAAAGTTGATTATCCCCTCAAGCGGGACGAAAATCTCGCAGTCGGCGCCCACGGCCGTAGCGCAGTGTTTTCGCTCAGGTTCGCTATCTGTAACCGTCAGGCTTTCCGTCTTGGCCAGAGACATGATGTATTTTGAGCCATCTCGAAGGAGCTCTCTTAAGGAAGCGTTGGCGGTATAGACAATAACGGGGGCCTGCCTGGATGGCGGCACGTTCATCTCGCTCCTCATGGTTCTGACTTTCGTTATGATTTCCATAACAAGGGACATCGAACGCTCCGCATCATCGCTGACAAGCGATTTATCGGACTCTGGCCAATCGCAAAGCGCTATGCTTATGGGGCTGTCGTCAGACCTCGGGAGGTGCTGCCAGAGCTCCTCGGTAATGAACGGCATTATCGGATGAAGCAACCGGAGAATGACGTCAAGCGATCCGCAGAGAATCTTCGTGCATCGCTCCTTCAATTGCGGGTCGTCGTCCTGATACAGGTCGAGCTTTGCTAGCTCCAGATACCAGTCGCAATACTCGTGCCAAACAAATTGATAGATAACGTCGCAGGCCTCGTAAAACTTATACTCCTCGAGGTCCTCTGTGACGTCGATGACTAGCCGAGCGAGCCTGCTCAGCATCCAACTGTCCGCAAGGCCTAATGGTCGTTGCTCGTCGCCCAGCGTCGCAAGGTCCGAGAGCTTCGTAACGCCCGCTGCCGGCATGCTGCCATTCCCCTCTTCAGCGGACGGCGTGTTCATCAATATGAACCGGGCAGCGTTCCATATCTTGTTCACGAAATTGCGGTAACCAGCGACGCGACCCTCTGAAATCGGCAAGTACTGTCGTCCGGGAATCGACTGAATCGCGAGCGCGAACCTGACCGCATCGGTGCCGAACTCGGAGATGAGGTTCCTCGCATCGACCACGTTGTCCTTGGACTTGGACATCTTCTGGCCCTTCTCATCGCAAATGAGCCCGTTGAAATAGACGACCTTGAATGGGACCTCGTGCATCACATAGAGTCCCATCATTATCATCCGAGCAACCCAGAAGAAGATAATGTCGAATGCGGTAACGAGGCAGGAGGTCGGATAATAAGTTCGCAAGTCCTCGGTGTCGTCTGGCCAACCAAGCGTCGAGAAAGGCCACAGCGCGGAACTAAACCAAGTGTCGAGCACGTCCTCGTCCTGAACTATCTCTGTTCCGCCGCATTTGGGGCAATTCGAAGGCCGCTCCTCGCTAACGATCTGCTCGTCACAGCCCTGACAATAGTAGGCGGGGATTCTATGGCCCCACCAGAGCTGCCTCGATATGCACCAGTCGCGGATGTTCTCCATCCAGTCGAAGTAGAGATTCTCCCAGGCGGGCGAGATGAACTTGACATCACCATTCTTGACAGCGGCAATCGCGGGCTCAGCAAGCGGCTTCGTCTTCACAAACCACTGCTGCGATAGATATGGCTCGATCACCGTGTCGCATCGCTGGCAGTGCGCTACTTTGTGGCTGTGTGGCTCGATCTTCTCAAGCAGACCGTTCTCCTTCAGGTACTTCACAAGGCGCCGCCGGCATTCCATCCGCTCAAGTCCCTGATATTCACCGGCGTTCTGATTCATCGTCGCATCTTTGTTCATGACCGTTATCCGAGGCAGACCGTGCCTGTTGCCTATCTCAAAGTCGTTCGGATCGTGCGCAGGTGTGATCTTCACGATGCCGGTTCCAAACTCGGGATCGACCGCGTCGTCCTCCACGACAGGGAGCTCGCGCCCGACGACCGGGAGAATAATAGTCTTGCCCCTGAGATAATCCGCCTTGGGATGAGACTTGTGGATTGCCACGCCCGTGTCGCCGAGCATCGTCTCCGGCCTCGTTGTGGCGACGACAATATGGTCAACAGTGTCCTTAATTGGATACTTGATATGGTATAGGTTCCCCTCCGTCGGGCGATATATCGCCTCAAGATCGGAAATCGCCGTCTGGCACCTGGGGCACCAATTTATGATGTAGAATCCGCGATAGATCAGGCCATCATCGAAGAGCTTGACGAACGCCTTGGTTACCGCCTTGCACAGACCCTCATCCAGAGTGAAGCGCTCCCTTGACCAGTCTAATGAGGCGCCAAGCCTCTTTAGTTGGTCGGTTATGCCATCGTGCGATCGCTCTTTCCACTCCCAGACCCGTTTAACAAATTCCTCGCGCCCTATTTTCTCTCGGGTGAGGCCCTCTTTGGCAAGCTCCCGCTCGACAACATTCTGCGTCGCAATGCCCGCATGGTCAGTGCCCGGCAGCCAAAATGTGTCCGCCCCACGAGCCTTCTTGAACCTGATTATCAAGTCCTGAAGGACCATCGGCAAAAGATGACCCGTATGAAGGATGCCCGTTATGTTAGGAGGAGGTATTACAATGCAAAAGGGCTCCTTATTCGACTTGGGTTCAGCCTTGAAAAGCTCGTGCGCCTCCCAAAAGCGATACCACTTCTCCTCGTACTCCGCCGGTTCGTATCTCTTCTGAAGTGTCGTGGTCATGGGCTAGGACTTCTTTATGTCCGTTTTGAACATCTCGTTGACTAGCCTCTCGGATAGTCGTGGGAGAATGTCCTTGACAGCCCGGCTCGTCATATCGCCAATCCTGTCGCGCATAATCTGTTTCAGAGAATCTTTTAGCTCGACACTTACTCGCTTCAATATACCGTCCACAAGCGCATCGATCTCGTTGTCCAGAAACGTCTCGCCCTCAAGCTTGCCGTCTTGAATTCCTTCAGTTTCCTCTGCCAATGCCATTGCCTCCTGTGGTTCGCCACGTTCCTCTAAAACTTCTTTGTCCCCTGCAGTAGTCGATGCTTGGAGAAGCTCGTCTGCCTCCTCCCTGCGGACGCCTTCCTCCGTATAGACTATATCGCGCAACTCCCCATCAACTGTCGTAAGTTCCGCGGGATCAACTGCCAACTCTCGCTCATCGGACTCATCTGAGCCAACCAACAAATTCCCAATCGCCTCCTCCAGAGCCGCATCAAGGCGTTCCTCTGACAACGCGTAAGCCTCGGCCTCGGCCACCCCGTTGACCGACGCTGCCTCGGCCGCCGGATGCCCCTCGCAAACCTGCGTCAGCTTTTGCCTAAGCGATTCTTCCGTAAATGGCTTGAGAAGTGTTGCGTCAACGGCAGTCTCAAGATGTCTTGTCGATTCATCCTCCTCAAATGCCCCACGCAACAAGAGTATCGGTGTTCCCGAGAGAACCTCATCTTGCTTCAACCTCTCGCTGAGCCCAACAACATCGCTCAAGCGCCTCGGCATATCGAGTATTATGATATCTGGCGACATCTCCGAAACGCTCTCGACCGTCATCTGGCCATATTCCGCCGGAACAACATCGTAACCGACCGCCAGGCTAGATGAAATCGAAGATATAAGAAAGCTCATGTCCGACCATACAACCACTCTTTTATTCATTCAGAGACTCGCCCCTCTCCCGATTTGCTCTTGCTAGATGATGTTGAGCCGTCGCCTCTTGATGAGATGTAGTTGGGAATCGAATTGCCCGCAGAGTCCATCACGGCAACGCCCGTGGGCAGATCGAGCCGGAAGAGATTCTTGTCGAAGCTCTTTGGCATGGAGATATTCGAGAAGGTGACACGCGTCTTATTGCCATAGACATCGAAATAATCTGTCCCCCGAACCAGCAGTGTTTTTTTATCAATAGAGAGAACAAGCCTCAAAAGCGCCCCCATGGGCTCTCTCGGAACGATCCCAATCTTATATTCCCCGCCTTCATCTTTCGACGCCGCGCTCTTGTCCAGCCTCGCTTTGAATCGCTCCATTACGTTCTTCTTGCCGCCTAGAAGGTCCAAGACAGCCTTCATCTCCTCCACCTGACTAGCATCGTTCACAACCAGTTGCTTATCCTGGGGAACGAAGAACTCGACCTTGCCGGCAACCACTAGCAAATACTGTGGTTCAGGCTTTTTGTAGTCCCACCGAACCTTGCCAGGGCGTTCTGCGTAATATACGCCGGATGCCGTTTGCTCCTTGCCCATCGTGGCGTTGAACGTAACTTGGGTAAAATCCGCCTTGATCCTCAGAATGGTCCGATAGCGTTCCTGCACCTTCGCCAGTATCGTCCCCGCTGTCGGGACGTTCTCACCGGCCACCAGAACGGCTGAAAAGACCAGCAAGACACCCGACAACGCGCCCAACGCTACTGCTAATTTGAGCCTTCTCTCGAATAATCGCATAAAAATCCCCAAGTCTAGAATCTGCTGATAGACAACCATTATACCTTCTCATCTTCTTGTCAACCTGACTCTGGGGAGTAGTTTTTGTATTTATCTTTTGCCGACACGAGGCCCCCCTCCTAGACTTACGCTTCGAAGATGAGTTCACGGGGATCTTCGGAATATCTGCCCTCGGATTGATGATTAGGGTGTTTGGCTTTGAATCGCTGATGATTGACGCCCTCCCAAGTCATGTCTTGTTAAGAATCCATACGAGGGTCTGCGAAATTGGTTGCAAGCGATTATTCATTGCCTTAGTTTACTTTGCGGAGAGATTCCTGAGAGGTCGAAAGGGGCCGACTCGAAATCGGTTGTACGGCTCAAACCGTACCGGGGGTTCGAATCCCCCTCTCTCCGCCATCCCCTCGGGTATGGCCGATGAGCGCGAGATAATCTGCGAGTCGCATGGAATGGCGAGGCAAAGAAGATAATGAAAGAATCCAACTATGGAAGAGGCGCGATTAAGACCGGTATCGGCTTCGGCTCTGCGTTGGCAATGGTCATATCCTGGTCGGTCAACAAGTCGATTCTCTGGGCGATAATCCACGGCTTGCTTTCTTGGCTATACGTGATCTACTTCGCCTTCACTAGATGAGATTGTACTTACCGCACAGATGACGTGCAGCTATTGGAGAGGTGTCCGAGAGGCCGAAGGAGCACGATTGGAAATCGTGTAGGCGGCAACCCCGTCTCGGGGGTTCGAATCCCCCCCTCTCCGCCATTTAAGGTCCCGCGCGAAGGCGGATTTGCCTCTGCTTCTCAGCGGCCATTTGCGAGCCCGACTAATGGGCCATTCGCGCCAACGAGGCGCCTGCCTATTCGATCGGAGCGCAGGCTCTTCGGCCGGGGGGCGGGAGAGCAGCGGAGTTGGAGCTATGTGGCAGATAGAGGAAAGGGACTTTACAAAACAGCGCAAGCTGTCTAACTTGGATTCACACTTAATGGTGGTAGCTCTACGGCGGAATGGTAGTGGCTTGCAGAGAGTCATGACATTCGATTTGTTCTTGGAGAGAGATTGATCAACAACAAGACTTTAGATGATCTCACTGTTGCTGACGTGCGTCATCTGCTGGTCGAGCATGCGACGGTCATCAAGCAGCACCAGCCGATGAGGATGCTGCTCGAGAAGCTGATAGAGGACCCCCGCAAGAGGAACGTCTATGTTGTGGACGATGAGAATGTTCTGATTGGTTCAGTGAGGATGAATGCAGTTGTAGAAAGCCTGTTCCCGCTGTCAGCAGTTCTCGAGTATAGCGGCCTGCTGACGATGGAGAGCTTTCACTTAGTTGGGTCCACAGTAGATGACATCATGGATGAGAAGCCGTGTTTCGTAAGTGAGTCGACGTCCCTGTCCGACATGGCCCGGATTCTAATGCGGGAGAAAATTGATGAGCTACCTGTGCTCGATGGCCAGCACCGAGTTATTGGCCAGATAAACGTCTATGAGGTGATTGCGGCTTACCTCAAGACATCTTTGTAGGATTGACTTAGGTTGGAGAACGAGCAGGGTACCAGTCTGGTCCAATACCTTTCCCCAGGGCAGATACTTGTGGGTGTAGAGGCCAAGGATAGCTACGACCTGATGAGTCAGATGTTGGATGCGCTGGTGGAGAGCGATAGCTTCCGGGCTCAAACGAACATCTCCCGGGATCAGGTTTGGCGACTTCTTATCGAGCGCGAGAAGAAGCAATCAACAGGGATTGGCGACGGTGTGGCGTTCCCGCACGGCCGCATTCCCGGCTACAAGGGATTAAGCATCTGCCTCGCGATACTCAAGCGGCCAGTTGATTACGGTTCGTTTGACGGCAAGCCGGTCCAGATAGCCTGCATGACGCTGACACCTGAGGAGCAGCCGGCGCTCGCTTTGCGGCTGTACTCCAAGGTTGCAGAGCTCCTGGCGGATGAGGCCATACGGAGCTTCTTCCTTTCGGCCGCGGATGCCCGCCTCATCTACAACTACTTGAGAAAGAAGGAGTTCACGGTCGAGACGATCCTCACCGCCAGGGACATCATGCGCCCACAGCTCTTGAGGATACCGCCTGAAATGCCACTTCGTGACGCCGCCCACCTAATGATGCGCCACCGGGTCGAGGCGGCTGCCGTGCTCGAGAAGGACGGGAGGATTGTCGGGATGATCACGTGCGACGACATCTTTCGGTATGGCGTGCCAGAGTTTTTCAGCCATTTGCAGAGTGTTGCGTTTATCAGGGAGTTCGATCCCTTTGAGAAATACTTTCTCAATGAGAGGAAGGCCTGTGCCAGGGACTTGATGTCAAAGGATTTTGCTGCCCTTCCCCCGGAAACAACGATGCTTGAGATAGTGTTTGCCCTCACTATTCAGAATTATCCGAAGGTCTATGTTGTGAAGGCCGGCCAATGCATCGGGGTAATCGACCGGGCAGTAGTTTTAGACCGGATCATTAACTTCTAGTTTTTCGATACAAAATCGTCTGGAGAGAGATGCTTGCCGCTGCAGTGGTTTTCGTCGTAGTTTACGTGCTGATAGCCTCCGAGAAAGTTGACAAGACTATCGCAGCCATGCTGGGCGCCGCCGTGGTTGTATTCAGTGGCCTGATTCCGTATGAGCAGGCATTGCATCAGGTTGACCTGAATGTCATCTATCTTTTGATCGGGATGATGGTCATTGTGAACATCCTAAGCACAACGGGCGTATTTGAGTGGCTGGCCATCATTGCAGGTCAAAAGGCGAGGGGCAATGGCGCAGCCTTGCTTGTGCTCCTGCTAGCTGTAACAGCGGTGGTCTCAGCCTTTCTTGATAACGTAACGACGATCATCCTCATTGCACCCGTGACAATCCTTATCACCCAGATACTCGAAATCGAAACCGTCCCATTCCTGATTCTGGAAGCAGTTTTCTCGAATATCGGGGGCGCAGCAACGCTGGTAGGGGACCCGCCTAATGTCCTGATAGGGTCAAGAGCGCACATCCCCTTCAACGATTTTCTGCTCCACCTAGGACCCATCATTGCCGTTGTTATGGTGCTGTCTCTCTTGGTCATTCTCCGCTTCCTGAGAAAGGGCATCAGGCCCACAGAAGAGGCCAAGTTGAGACTGATGCGCGCAACGCCCCGAAAGGCCATCGTTAAGCCAAAGCGATTGATGCGCGCGAGCGTTATATTCTTCACGGTGGTCGTAGGCTTCTTCCTGAGTCACCTCTTGCATGTTGAG
>JAGHCW010000041.1 GCA_021160245.1 bacterium
CCGAATGCATCTGCAATCTCGGCAGCCCTCACCAGTTCACCATCCCGATTGCCGAGAAACGCCAGCGCGTGTATGGCGATAGCCGCGGCATCCGATGCCTTAAATAGTCTTGCCATAAAAGCCCTCCTAGACCACATTCTGATATTCACGTATAACAATATGGCTTTATCGAGAATATGTCAAGTGCTTTCTTATTGCGATCGTTCCAATTGGGGATTTCGGATTTCGGATTGGGGATTATTCGGCGAGGTGGGCTGCACTGATGGGACTTGGGACAATCACAGGATTTGGCTTGCTTGCACCTTGAGGGCAACGGCTCGCTTCTCATTCATTGCACCAGCCTCGACGGCAAGCGCAAGCCAGTAGATCGCCTCGTCGCAATGGGCAAACGTGGCTGCCATTCAATCCGAAATCGGAAATTTCGTTTGACTTCACGGGCTTGAGTGCTCATTCTGATGATGGCTTTAGCATTCGGCATTGCAGAATGTGTAATATGGGAAAACCAGAGGCGCCGGCCGAAGTCCGGAGCAATTCAGTCAAGTTGGCTCTTCTGAAGTATGGGCAAGCAGAACAAGAAGCGAAAAAAGCACAAAGGTTCAAAGAGCGGGAAACCCCGTACACCAATCAGTGGACATACTCATAAGGGCAAAGAGCTTCTTCCTCCAATTGCCAAAGCCCCGACTAGGGTGGCCTTTGTCTCATGGATGAACGACCGTTTACCAGAGATGCTTTGGGCTGCGTTGATTCGCGTATCTTCCAATCAAGATTGCGCGCTCAGCCAGTTTCGCAGAATATTGACCTACATTGAAAGGCACGAACAGAGGGAGTTGCTTTCCGACATTACATTAACTGGGTTATCAAAGCTGGATGCTCGTTTGCGGGAGGAAGTTATTACTTTCATTCTTGGACCCCCGGAAGCCAGCGAACCTCTTGTGGCTCTGCGTCTGTTTCAGACTCTTCCCGCTCGTGAGTCATGGGACAAGTTACTACCCCCGTTGAAACCTGATGTCCGATTATTGATGAGGGCTGTGGGCGCGACTCTATCGGATCAATCACAAGAAGCGACGGATTGCCGATGGTTGCGTCTGATGGCCCGACTGCTAGCTGGCACACTGTGAGCTTGCCAGAAGATAACGCGAAAGCCTTCTGGGGCTACCCTAGTGAGGGTGATCAACACACGGTACGGTCGAGTATCCGAGCCGCGGAGGGTTTACTCAACTCAATCGAATCTGCTGGTTCGACTTGGCCCAAGGCCTTTTGGCAAGAGGCATGGCATGGGAGCCCATGTCTTCCGCTTGCGGAATCATGTCCGACAATGCAGGTTCAGGGTATTGTTACGCCTGATCGAATAGAAGATGTATCCGGTGCCCTCGAAGAACATTGGAAAAGGACACATTCCACAACAGCAATTGACGCGAGACACGACGCTGTTTTTGGAATGGCATTCTATTGCATTCGTATTCTGAAGGAGCTTCTGGGAATCGGAATTGGTACTTCGATTCTTGGGCGTCTTGCCCTGAGAACAATTGTGGAGGTTCGGATAAACCTCCATTACTTGCTCAAGGAAGAAAATTTGGAGTTATGGAAGAAGTGGCGCGAATACGGAGTGGGTCAAGCAAAGCTAAACGCCCTCAAGTTCGACGACAGCCTGGAGCCTCCGAAGTACATTGATATTGAAAGCATTGAACAGATCACTGGTGAAGATCTCTGGGAGGAGTTTCTTACGATAAACATTGGAGGTTGGTCTGGACTTGACCTCCGTCGACTGAGCGAGAAAGCAGGGCTGAAAGACCTCTACGACAGCCATTACTCATGGACCTCGGGCTACACACACGGCACTTGGGGACCGATAAGGGAATCGTGCTATCAAACATGTGGGAATCCCCTTCATCGCCTACATCGCTATCCCGAGAGAAAGTCATTACGTGAGACGGTCGAAGATGCCGCACATGTTGTAGATGACATGCTTGACGATGTCGATTTCGCGTATCCAGGTTACGGTCATCGGATTACAGAAAAAACCAAAAAATGAGGCCGAATAAGGCACTGCACCGGACGGCTATTTCGCTGCGCTTGATAACGAAGGCCAGTTTATTCGCTAGACGGTAATGAGTATGAGATTCTGAAGACGAACTGCCCATGAGGGTTAGAAACATCATTAAGATGATAGAAAGGGATGGCTGGCGGTTGGTGCGCCAAGGGGTAGCCATCGACAGTAAAGATTTGCCTTGGACCCCGGTATGGCATCCCCATATCCGGCAATCCAAGAATAGAGATGCCTCCCGGGACACTTAACAGCGTCCTGAAGCAGGCTGGGCTCAAGTGAGGAAAGATCGATGAAGTATATGGTGATAATCGAGAAGGGGCTGAAGAGCTGGGGAGCGTTCGTTCCGGACCTGCCCGGGTGTGTCGCGGCTGGCGAGTCCAGAGATGAGGTTGTCCGCCTTATTAAGGAGGCCATGGAGTTTCATCTTGAAGGTCTCAAAGCGGATGGCGCCTCGATCCCCCAGCCGAGCTCCGAAATCGAATACATCGAGATCGCTGCCGCATAACAACGGCATAACAATAACATGGCCACTGGAGGCTTGGCATGAGCATGCAAGCAATTGAGTCGCACGACTTAGCGCAAGAAGCCCGATTCACAGAAGACGACATGGTCGTGAGGCTTGTTGATGGGCGAACGGTCTCCGTTCCATTGGAGTGGTTTCCGCGTCTGGCCAAAGCGACAAGAGAGCAATTGGAACACTATGAGATTCTCGGTGACGGAGAGGGGATACACTGGCCTGACGTTGACGAGGACCTAAGCGTCGAAGGGCTGCTGCGCGGCAGTCATTAGGTTGATCATATATCCAAGAATGAATCGAGCGCCTCGGAGGGGGGTGAGGGCGTCTGTTCCCCTAGTGCGCGTTGGGCGGAGTGCGCCAAGGGTTGGCGTACATCTGGCACAAACCAGCCTTTCGAGCCGACCGGCTTGGGGTTCAATCGCCCTCACTAAAAGCTCATCCGATCATAGAGCCACCCGCTCCTTCAGCGCTTCCACATCCTCGCCCTTCTGAGCGAAGTAGTCGTTGATGTGGTCATCCAGAATAGCTCGCTTCTCACGCATGAAATCCACGATACTCTCTTCCTTCAACGGAAGGCCGACCTTCATGAACTCGCGGAATATCGTGATAACGTCGCCGAATAGGCAGATCGGCTGCGTCCCAAAGTCCCTGTCCGCAATGCGGCGCCCCATCGAAAGGCCCGCCTCGCGCAACGTCTCACGCGCCTTCTCCCGAGTGCCGAAGTGATAGACGGGGTTTGAGTAGATCAATCCATAGTCCTCATGAAGACGCTTGTACTCGGCCAGGGTCACGGGCATCTGGTCGGGCATCCAGGCCGTTGCCGCCGAGGCGCCGTCAGATATGTATGGGATTCCGTGTTCGAGGTTATAGATCACAGATTGGGCATGCATCGCCATCTTGCAGCCCACACAGACAATAAATAGCGCCTTGTATCTCTTGAAGTCAGCGATAAAACTGTTTAGTACGAGCTTTCTGAAAAGTTCCCGAACGCTGGCCCCAAACTGCGTGAAAACTGGCCTTCCGAGGTGCCTTTCGAGCTCTGGGACACGCACCCTTGAGCGGCCAACAAACCAATGACCATAGCCTCGGTTATAGGTGAGCAAATGAACATTCTCGTATTGCTCAGCAAGCGTCAGAGCCGTAACGGTCGAATCCAATCCGCCCGAAAACATCAACGAGACAGCCGGCTTCTTCGAGCTCGGCTCCCGTCCGTTCTCCTTCACTACGCCAGTTTTTTCACCACAAAGACACTGAGACACAGAGAGCTCCTACCGATAGTGCTTGATCAATTGGGTTAGAACTTTGGCAAACAGCTCGCATTCAGCGGGCGTGTTATAGACATAGACCGAGGCGCGGATTGAGTGCGCGAGGTCGTTGGCGTTGTACCACGAGTGGACGCAGAGGTAGCCGGCCCGAACCATGATATTGTGAGCCTGATCGAGTATTCGAGCGACTTCCAGCGCTTTCATCCCATCAATGGACATGTTGAGAATGCCGCCTCGCAGTTCCGGGTTGTCCGGTCCGATGATGCTAAGTCCATCGATGCCGATAAGCATGTCGGTCATGATGCGATTAAGAGCGACTTCATGTTCATGAACCTCCTCAGGCCCAAGCTCCATCAAGAACTCCGCCGCAACTCCGGCGCCGATGGCGCCCGCATAGTTTTGAAGCCCCGCCTCGAACCGGTCGGGTAAACCTGCGAGGACATAGCTATCATAAAACGTGTTGAGCACGGTCTCGCCACCGACGATGAACGGCTCCAGCTTGTTGAGCACTTCCTCTTTGGCCCACAGGACACCGACGCCGGTTGGCCCCATCATTTTATGCACGGAGAATACGAGAATATCGATACCCAGCTCCTGAACGTCAATCCTGCTGTGGGCCACAGATTGCGCTCCATCGACCATCACTAGGGCGCCGTGCTTGTGAGCGATTTCGGCGATCTCCGTGACCGGCACAGTGACCCCGGTCAGGTTCGACGTGTGTGCCACACTGACGAGCTTCACGTCGTCCGACATCGCCTCTAAGAATGCAGCGTGGTCAAACATCATGTCCTCATCTAGCTCCACAATGACGTGTCTCACTCCGCGCCGGCGCTTCAAGACCTGCCAGGGCAGGAGGTTGGAGTTGTGCTCAACATTGGTTGTGACCACGATGTCGCCTTCCGAGAAGGGCAGCGAGTTTGAGATGAGGTTCAGGCCCTCGCTCGTGTTTTTTACGAAGATAAGCTCCTTGGACTGCGGGGCATTGATAAGTCTGGCAAGCCGCTCCCTCGCGCGATCGTATTCTTCAGTAGTGCGCCGTCCAAAATAGTAAGTCGTTCTGCCGTGACATCCCGAGTAAGAGTAGTAATAATCGTTCATCGCCTCAACTACCGGAATCGGCTTCAACGACATACATGCGTTGTCGAGATAGACGACCGGTTTCCTGTTGATCTTAACGTGAAGCGCCGGAAAGAGCTTTCTTATGAGTGCAACATCCAGAGTCATTATGTCATCCTGCGAGTTTGAATACCGTGCCGGCCAGAAGACCCATTAGGCCGAGCATCCCGATTATCAGAAACAAATTGAAATACTTGAATACGAATCCGGAGAACGCTGGCGAGAGACCAAAGAGCTTGCCTGATACGATGCACTTGAGGTCCGGCCGCCAGAAATATGAATCGTTGAGCAGCTCGTTAAACATCCGTGGGGTTGATACCGAGAGAACGGTCGCAAGCGTCCGAGCCCAAAAGCGGAAGCGCTTGGAAAACATTCCAAGGCCTCCGAACAGCAGGAGGCCAAGACCGCCTAAGACGACGGAAAATGTCAGAAATATGAGCAACCCCAACATTGAGGTCATGCCCTTGCCGCTAAGTCCACAGCACGCCATCCCGAGCCATCGCCTCCTTTCAATCTTTGCACAAGCTCGTCCATATCCAAGCCCTTCTGGTCGAACTTCTCTCTCATATAAGACACAGCAATCCGTTTCTTCTCCTCGATAAACTGCAGAACATCGTCTTGGGCATATTTAGGGTGTATCTTGAAAAACGTCGAGAAGAAATATATGAGGTTGCCCGGCACACAAAGCGGCTGCGTCCCCGGATTCCTGCCCGCGATATTAAGGCCCACGCTCCCGATCCCCTTTTGTGCCAGTATCCTCTTCTCCTCATCCCTGCTACCCACCCGATAAACCGGCGTCGAGAAGTCGATGCCAAACTCCGCGTAGTAATCCTTAATCGCCCGCAAACTCTCCTCCATCTGCTCCACATAGTAGTTGGTCTGTGTCGATGACCCGTCCGATGAATGCCGAATCTCGTGCTCGAGGCAATACATGATCGTCTTGGTGTGCATCGCCAACTTGCAGGCCATGCACCATATAAACTTGGATTTGTACCGCCGATAATCGCCCGGCAACGTATCGATCAGGAGTTTCTCAAAGAGGTCCGAGCAGTCATTTATTACGTGAACAAAGCGATGTTGCCCTAATATCCGATCGAAGTTGGGTCCCTGCCTCTTAGACCAATTCATAAAGCAGTGGCCGTAGCCATTGCAGAACGTCAAAAGGTGCAACTTCTCATAAATGTCGGACAGCAACACGACGGTCGTCGTTGAATCGAGTCCGCCCGAGAACATAACCGTGCTCTCTCCTTGCCTCGTCATATCTTCCTTAAAAACTCCCTGCGATTTAGTATTTTTGCAGAATTCTGCTTGACGCCGAGCTGTCCTAATGTGGGCCGAAGCACCCTCTCTCTCCCTCCCCGGCCGCAAGATCAAGAAGGGAAATGCCCCGCAAGCTCTCTTTGACGGCTGAGGCGATATGCGACCACACTTTCCGCGTGGGGCAATCCCGCGCCTTCTTGCACAGGGAGGGATCATCGACGCATTCAACAAGGCAAAGGCTGCCCTCAAGCGCTGTGATAATCTCATCCACGCGAATCCGGTCCGCGGGTCGCCCCAGCACGTATCCGCCTCCTTGACCCCTGACGCTTCGCAGCAGGCCGGCCTCTCGAAGCTGCATCAGGATTCTATCCAGATATTTTTTCGATAATCCCTCATTGTCCGCAACCACTTCACTTGAAGTCACCACACCGTTCTTACTGGCTATGAGAACCATTGCCCTCAGTCCATATCGAGAGCGAGTAGAAAGTTTCATAAATCACCTCCGCCTATAATATACCTCTGTGGTATATTTAATGTAAACAGCGAATCGACTGCGGAGGTTCCCAATTGGGGATTGGGGCGGGCGAGATCAAGATCGCAATCGGCGCCAGCCTTGACTTGGCGACTTGGCGTGTTAGATTCTGACGATGTTCGCATCGTTCCCTTTTGTGAGGTGTATTGAGTGGGCAGGAAGTAGCGATCGCTCTTAGTGCAAGAAGCAGCTGAGCAATGTTCAGCACGGGAAAGGAAACCATATGCCACAGCTCTATCGGGTGATCATAGCATCTCTTCTTGCTTCAACTCCCTTTGAGATTCAGCCGAACCTGCAAGTAACAGGAAGGCGGCCAACATTGGCTAACTCAGAATTCTTGACCAACAAAGAGCAGGGCGACTGGGCGGAACAGATCGTATTTGCTGCTATAAATGAGAATTCTCCCGACTATTGTGCTGTGAAATATGGAAGATCGGAGTCACTTTCCGCAGGCGATCCTGGATTCGATGAATTCTATCAAACCTACCAAGATGAGCTAAATGATATAGGGAAACGCCCGGACCTACTCATCTTTCGGAGGTCAGATATCGATAGACAGATCATAGATCCGGATGATGAGCAGACGATTACCAGCGCAGTTGCTGCCATTGAAGTTAGATCAAGTTCCTTTCTTGCGAACCGCTATTCCCAATTCATGGAAAGACGTGCAGAAACGGCCGTGCAGCAATGCCGGCATATTAGGTCAGAGCTGATGGAGCCACGAATGGCAGCTCTGCTCCATCAGAAGAGCCCGGAGATCCTCGCGCTGATCCAGGGTTCAACGGATGAGACCTTCAGGGAGCTCGATTTTCGGTTTCGTTCCTGGTCATCATCTACAGAGCTTCGCCAGCTATCAGAATTGCTCGGATCACTTAAAGAGCAGATTAAGATACTGCACAAACGAGACTACCTGAGTATAACGCCGAAGCTTGAGGATCTCGCGCTTGTCAATCGGTGGATTCAGCATTTCAATGTCAGGCATTACTATCTACAAGTGTTCTTCGACAAGGCTTATGTGATACCGTTTAGGGATATTCTTGAAATAGTATCGGATCCCGACAAGGAAGGCATAGTATTTTCTGTTGAGGAAGACGTCAAAAATCAGGGAAAGACGACAATAAAGATTAACGTTCGAGTCGCTAAGGAAATATTGGGGCGGATCGATATGCCCGAGCACACATCGGCAATGAAAGAGCAGGAGAGGGGACGCCTCCTTTTCTACGTCACATTTCAAGGCGGGCGAGGCTACTTGGATAACAATGTCTTTGTTAATGAGATAATAAATGACCGATGACCTTGCAGGAGCATATAGCTCAATCGTATCTCCTGAACATAGGCGAGCACTAGGGCAATTCTTTACGCCATATAGTGTTGCGATCTTCATGTGCCGATGGGCTATGGCAAGCGGCGCCGATGAACTCCATGATCCCGCCTTCGGATTGGGTTCCTTTTATTTCGCGGCAAAGGCTCTCTTCGCATCCCAGAAGTTCACAGGCAAAGAGATCGATGCTGATATCTTAGATTATTTCCTTACGCATGCTCCTGAAGCACCACGCTTGGTTCTGAGACAAGGAGACTATTTGGCTGATTGGGGGAAGACTCATGAGGCAATTGTCTGCAATCCTCCATATATGCGATTCCAGCATTTCGCCAATAGATGTGAAGTACTGGCATCTTTTGAACGCCATCTCAAAATGAAGCTTTCCGGTTACACGAACATTGCCTCTGCTTTCTTGCTCAAATCGCTTTCAGAATTGGCGTCTGGAGGTCGCCTTGCTTTTATCATGCCGCTTGAGTTTCTGAATACGGGCTACGGCAAAATCGTTAAGGATAGGCTTCTTCAGAATGGAATGCTGAAGGCGCTTATCAAGCTTGAGCCAGAAAAGGAGATTTTCCCAGATGCAACAACCTCACTTGGAATTGTCTTGGCGAGTAAGAACGCACTTATCGAACCAGTAAGGTTCTATGCTGTACAGAATCTGGAGGAATTACCGAATGTGCTCTCCTCGTTGCCCTTGCGAGAAGTTGATTCTACGGACCTGGACCCGGCAGAGAAGTGGTTCAAGTATTTTGAAGATGGTCGCTCCTCATTCAGTGTTTCTGATTGTGTTTCTGATTGTGTTTCCGTTGATTTCTATGGCAGATTCAGTCGTGGCATTGCAACAGGGGCAAATGAGTTCTTTACGATGTCGCGGAGCAAAAGAACGCAGCTTGGTATTTCTCGCTCCTACTTTCTGCCTTGCATATCTAAGAGCGCCCAGATCAAGACACCTGTATTCACTCATTCAGACTTCAGCGAACTAGAGGATTCGGACTCTAAGGTGTTCTTACTGAATGTTGATGGCGAACCAGCAGAGGCAGTATACGACTATCTCAACGCTGGCAAGAAAATGGGCTACCACCTCAGGTATCTCACGAAGATGCGAACGCCTTGGTATAAGCTTGAGCGAAGGACACCGGCTCCGTTGCTGTTTGGGGTGTTCTCAAGGGGGAAATACAAAGTTGTTCGTAATTTGAGCTCTGCAATTAACCTAACATGCTACCACTCCTTCTATCCGAATCTTTTCGGGCAACGGCTTTGCGATGCTCTGTTCCTGTACTTTCAATCAAGAGCAGCTCGGAGGATTCTTAGTACAAATATGAGACGGTATGGAGACGGGCTGGA
>JAGHCW010000080.1 GCA_021160245.1 bacterium
ATACTAGCCCGGCGGGGTTACAGTCGAATCTTCCACATAGTGAAGCCGTGAACTTCGGTAGTACTGTTTCAGAGCCAAGCACCGACGCGACTAGCCTCTGCGCCGCATTCTCGCTAATGTAGCCCAACTCGATTGTCTCCGCCCATGGGCTCTCCCGCAAGCCGGAGAGAACTGCGATAGAACGGTCTTTGCGCGAGCTTTCACCAGTGCCGACTGTCCTCCTCAACTCCTTAGGGTCAGGCGCTGTCAAGACGAGAAAAAGGCCCCCTTTGACGCGATTGGTCTTCTCAATTCGCTCCTCGAGCTTTCTAACAAGAGAAATAAATAAAGAAACCGCCGGCCCCAACATCTTATGCGCATCGTCAATGACAATCACCCAGAACCTCTCTCTGAGCTCATACCAAAGCGCTTGAAGCGCCTTCTCGAAGCCCGGCCCTGTAGATGCAGACCTCTCAAGCCGGCGGGACTCGCGCTTGCGGTCTGGTAGGTTCTTATATAGCCTCGATGTATCTGTCTTCAAGGCTTTATACGCTGCGGAAAGGTGTCCCGTTCGCCGATCAGGAGCTTTAGAAGCAATGGCCCGTAGCAGCTCGAATAGCAGGCAGTAAGGATTAAGCGTCTTGTCTGAGCACCAAACTCTCACGGCCAGCAGGTCCTTCTCTTTGCATATAGCGAGGAACTGCTCCGAAACCGTGGACCTGCCAAGCCCCCTGGCCCCAATCACAGTAGCAATGCCAATCCCTTTCTTCATCGCCTGTCCCATCAGCCGGTCCAGCTTATTCATTTTGTCCTCTCGACCCACGAATTCAGGACATAGGTCGAAATGTGGCCTGCCGGTCGCTCTCTCCGCCTTCACATCGCCCAGAATCGGGCGCAGATGCTCTTTCAACTCGACGCAAGATTGGAATCGCTCCATGCTTGATGGGCTTGTCGCCTTGATGATAACGTCGCCAAGAACGGGATCTAACGTCTTGTCTTGAGCTTGGAGCCAGATCTTAGCGGCGTCCCGATCAGAGGATGAGATCGCTCGAAGCGCAGCTTTGTTGATCTTGATGCCCAAGATGAACTCGACGCAAAGAAGCCCAAAGGCAAAGAAGTCGGTTCGCACGTCCCAGATGCCAGTGGCCCTACCCTCTGGCCCCCTGAACATCGCTGATGGCCTGTTTTTCTTGTTTCCCGAGTAGCTGTGTCCCCAGAAACCAGCGTCCAGCATGTGCAGCCAATTTGCGCTTGCGTCATACAGAACGTTAGAAGGCTTGAGGTTGCCGTGGAAGATAGATAATGAATGCAATTCGGAAAGACAAGAGATCAGAAGACCTAGAAGGGCCTTAGCATCGTACTTGCTCGCAATGCCTGCTACAAGCGGCTCTCCGGGTACATATTTCCTGCTGTAGCAAAGCCAGTCGCCGTCGCGCTCAAGCGGCCCTACGCTGGGCATAAACGGCAGATCAGTCCGCGACATCTGCTCGTGCGACCGCAGGAACGCAAGCCTCAATGGCGGACCGCAAGACATCAGGTCCAAAGCCCTTAACGCAATCTCCTCCCCGGTGCTCTCGTCAACGGCGAGGAACGTCGAGTAACCATCCCAATCGCTGAGCTTCTTCTTGATTGAGGCGCCAGTTAGGCGCAAGGGGGTATCTGTCATCTCTCTCAAGCCCAAGTTTCTGTAATACGGCTGGCCACGGAATACACCCAATAACAGGATCTATACAGTCACACAGCTAGACCTATCAACATTAGGCGTGTAATTCATAATTGTACAGTAACCTATTTATGCTCATAATCCAAGCTCAAATACACACAGGATAGCTCAATTGATGTCTCCGTTTACTTTTCTGAGATTCCAGCATGAATCTCATCTCAACGACCGCGCCGTCAATTAGAGCCATCTTCTCGAAAGGCAGAGGTTGACGGAGGAATCTCACCACACTATATTCATTTGCTGTTTGCTTCGGCTCGCGGGGCGGATTCCCCGGTGTGGCTGCCACATTCCGAGCGGAAGGACCCAAGTGCTGGCGTAGCTCAGAATGGCTAGAGCACCTGACTGTGGATCAGGAGGTCTCGGGTTCAAGTCCCGACGCCAGTACATTTTGCACTAATCTACGGCTCAGCAGACCGAACTCTGCTGCAAACTAGGGACTGGAGATGTCAGGAAACAAAATCCGAAGGCCAAGACCTAGACTGGCGCGAGGCTTTAGAGACGTCTCAGGCGAGGACCTGACCGCTCGATGGTCGATGATCAGCATCGTTCGCCGTGTCTATGAGCGATATGGCTTCATTCCGCTGGAGACTCCAACCGTCGAGTTTGCTGACATGCTCGGAAAATTCATTCAGGAGACAGGCCTGCCGACAGAGGGGATATTCTCTTTCAAGGCAGACCAGCCCGACTGGCTTGCCCTAAGATACGATCTAACCGCGCCTCTTTCACGTTACGTCGCAATGCACCGTGACCTCCCAAAGCCCTTCCGGCGGTATCAAGTCGGCTCGGTATTCAGAGTCGAAAAGCCCGGGCCAGGACGCTTCCGAGAGTTCACACAGTTCGACATTGACACAGTCGGCAGCGCGAGCATGGCCGCCGACGCTGAGATATGCTGCGTTCTCTGCGACGCCTTTGATGCGCTTGGACTTGAGGGCAGATACGTCGTTCGAGTTGGAAACAGGCGCGTCCTAAATGGAGTGCTCGAGGCTGCGGGCGTAGATACGAAGGACGGCGGAGGCCTAGTAGCCACGCGCGTCATGCGCTGCATCGACAAACTCGAGAGACTTGGTCTGTCCGGAATCGAGCAGCTCTTAAGCCAGGGCCGTATGGATGGCTCAGGCGATTTCACGGAAGGGGCCGCACTATCAGACGAGCAGGCTCGCGTTGTCATTGATTACCTCAAGTCCCAGCGAGAGACCCGCATGGCCTGCTGTGATGCCCAGGAGGCGATAGTCTCCGGCTCAGAGGAGGGGCGTCGGGGCGTGAATGAGTTGAGAGAGATTGACGAATTCCTAACCGCAGCGGGTTACGATGAGACGAAAATCATTTTCGACCCGACCATTGTCCGGGGCCTTACTTACTATACCGGCCCCGTCTATGAGGCCTCGCTAAGGGATGAGAGCGGCAAGTTTACAAGTAGCATTGCGGGTGGTGGCCGCTATGATGACCTCATCGAGCGCTTCACCGGCCAGAAAGTCCCCGCGACCGGCGCCTCGATTGGCGTCGATCGACTCCTCGAGGTGTTGAAGGGGGCCGACAGGGAGCCGGAGCGGGTATCTGCCCGTGTTCTTGTAACCCAGATGGATAAGACCTATGCGAAGGATTACGTGGCAATAACGGCAGAGCTTCGACGCGCGGGAATCCCCTCGGAATTGTATCTCGGCAAGGGCAATATCGGCAAGCAGTTCAAGTATGCTGACGACAGAGGCATCCCCGTCGCCATTATTGCGGGGGAGGACGAGTTCGCGGAGGGTCTAGTTTCCGTTAAGAACCTAGCGCTTGGCAAAGTCGTCTCGCAGGAGGTCAAGGAACGCTCTGAATGGCTCAAGCGAGAGGAGACACAGGTCACCGTGGCTCGTGAGGAGATGCTCATGAAAGTCAGAGAGATTCTGAAAGCGCAACATAATGAGTAAGGATGCGAGCCGCGTCGCACACCGAATGCTATGACGGAAAGAGATTCGCGCAGCGACCATTCATCCTTCAGCCCATCCGTGCTTCGTGTCATGGGGAAACCCGTCGCGAACCCAGTCGTCATCGACCACAGTCCAGACTGCCTCACGCTGGAGAAACTCGTTGCGGTAGCGCGTGGGGATGACGAGGGCCGAGTGGCCAGCGTCCGTGTCTCCCAGACCAGCCTTGAGCGTGTCGCAAGGAGCGCCCGCAAGATAGAGGAGGCGATTCTCACCGCCCAGGAGAACTTCGCCGCAGCTTCGCCCGAGAGCAAGCACCTCTTCCTCATCTATGGCGTCAACACGGGCTTCGGGATAAATAGGGACAAACCGGTCGAGACGTTCGCCGATTGCTGTAAACTGTCCGAGAACATACTTTTCAGTCATGCGACTGCCGTCGGGCCCCCGCTCCCGTCTGAGGTCGTTCGTGCCACAATGCTCCTCAGGCTGCGAACGTTCGCCCAGGGGCGTTCTGGCGTCAGGCCGGATCTGCTCAATCTCCTTGTCGAGCTGCTTAACAAACGGGTCCACCCGTGGGTCCCATCGCAAGGTAGTGTCGGGTCATCCGGCGATCTCTGCTCGCTATCCCACCTCTCCCTCGTCCTCATCGGAGAGGGCCAGGCGTGGGTGGAAACGGATTATCCCGGGCCCGATTGCACCGTAAGCAACAGTGATGTTGATGCTAGACGCCAACCGATGCCCGGCGCTGAGGCGCTTGCGGCCGTCGGCTTGAAGCCTCTGACAGGGCCGCTCGCGCCCAATGGCTTTGAGAGCGACGACGCGCCTCGTCTCGCCCCCAAAGAGGGAATTGCGCTGACAAACGGCGCCTCAGTCGCAGCCGCGCTCTCCGCATTGTCCATTCACGACGGGGAGGTCCTGCTCAGCTCCGCCAATCTGGCCGGGGCCATGACACTTCAGGCAATTGGTGGGATAACTCGCGCATTTGAGCCGATTGTTCACGAGGCGCGTCGCCACACGGGTCAGATGAAGTGCGCCCGCGAGATAATGTCTTTTGTGGAGAATCCAGACCCGGGTGGGTTGGATAACCGGGCATCAGTTCTTTTCCAGACGCAGGATGACTACTCCGTGCGGGCTATGCCCCAGGTGCATGGGCCTGCGCTTTCCGCAATCGCCCACGCTCGGGAGACGATTGAGGCGGAGATTAACGCCGTTACAGACAACCCCCTCATCTTTTGTGAGGAAGGCGACGAGTCGTATCAGCCGAATGATACCCGTGTGGGTCGCCCCGTAAGCCTATTCCCGATATATTCCGCCGCAAATTTCCACGGAGAACCTGTTGGGCTTGTCTCCGATTATCTCAAACTCGCGCTTTCCGAACTCGCCTCGATCTCGGAACGGAGAATCCAGCTGCTACTTGATGGCAAGAGAAATCGTGGCCTGCCGGCAAATCTCTCGGGCGGACGAGGAGGCCTGGACAGCGGATTCATGATTCTCCAATACACCGCGGCGAGCCTCGTTTCCGAGAACAAAGTCCTCTGTCACCCCTCTAGTTGTGATTCCATTCCGACCTCATCTGACGCGGAGGACCACGTGGCCATGGCCACAACGGCGGCCAGACATCTCGCGCAGGTTGTCAAGAACGTCTCGAACGTCCTTGCGATTGAGTTTATCTGTGCTAGCCAGGCGCTGGCCTTCCGGACGGAGCAACGGGAGCTTCTGTTGGCGCTTCTGGGTGGTTCCGGAAGCTGGCCTATTCCGAACGGGCGTAAGGAAGGCGAACCTCCCCCTTCCGTGAGCCCTCCGTGTAAGGTCTGCATGGATCAGGTCTTTTCGGTATGCCCATTCGTAACCGCTGATGCTGGATTCCGGAGTGCGCTCCCTCATCAGAGGATTCAAGCGGTTCGAGACCTCCTATCCAGCGGGACTCTGCTACTCTTAGCCCGCAACGTCCTTTCGCCCAGCGGCAATCTCAAGTAAGTCCGACCTTACCCCACACGGGTCGGCGCTCACCTACTCGACAATCCGTATCACCCCAAATCTGAGACCCTATGGTCCGACCCGAAGCTGAGGCCAGGGCGTGCTTCTTAGCCCGTTGGCATCTGAGGCGATAATTTGCAGCAGATACTGACCAGACGGGATGTGAGGGGAGAGCTCGAATGTCGTCGAGTAAAGGCCATCGCCGGCGGCGCCATCGCCAAGCAACCCCTCGTCGTTGAGATATATCCCTAATGGCAGGCCGTCATAAAGCAGCTCGACGCTATCTATAAAATTGCCGGCGCCAGACGCTACCGGCTGGGCTACCACAGAGAGTGCGTCGCCGGGCGAGACCTGCTGCGTCCCCATAAAGCCGGCGGCGAGGATTTGTGGAGGCGCTGCTGCTTCATCCAGCGTAACAAACCAGTAAGTGCTGTCGAGGAGGCAGTTGGCGGCGAAGTCGCAAGCGCGAATCTCAATGTCGTATCGGGTGTTCGGCTCAAAGCCTCCCTCGGGGGTGTAAGACACGGCGACCCGATTGACAGCATTGTCCGGCGCCATCTCCGGGCTTATCTTCTCGCCATTCAGCGAAATCTCGATTGTGTTTATGTTCACGCCACTGCCGTTGTCCTGGAGAACGAAAGACATCGTCCCATTTGGGGCTAAATACCCGCCCGTCTCTGGAGAGGCATCGACCCACACGGGTGCCGTTGTGTCCGTTATATAAGCCGAGAGCCAGTAGGCGCAGTTCTCTATCAAAGCGGTTCTTTGGCCGTCATCATCAGGCAAATAGCCGACGGCCATTGTAAAGTATGCAACCTGTCCGCCGTCGGATTGAATGTCGTTGTCATCATACAAGAGTACCCCTGGTCCGTTGTAGGTGGCCCAATCGTAAAGCGATGTCGCGTCGGCCAATGCAGCACAGACGTCCCTGGTCTCAATGCGATCTCCGGTGAAGTCAAGCCGGTCCGGCAGGACGTTCGGGATGGTCGCCACGAAGGAATCTGGATGTCTCAGCGCGAGACTTGAGCCATAATCTGCTGTCCAGTCGTCGATATGAAGGACATTCTGCCTCAAATCGGACAACAGGGTGGGGTGGTCAAAGCAGGCGCTATAGGCAATATCCCCCGACTCGATGATCAAGCGTCCGCCAGATAAGACATAATCGACCAGCGACTCGTGGTAGGTCGGAACTGGCTCGGATGTCTCGCCCAGGCAGTAAACCAGGATGTCGAAAGGTTCCGGGGGGGTCGCGGCGTCGGGATCGAACATGGTCGTCACATATCCAAGAGACTCCAAAGCCTGCTGAAAGATGCCAGCACTCTCCGGGCCACCGTCGTCAACGATAAGCACAGACCCGAGTGGCGGCACGATTGTGAAGGAATAATGACCATCTGCTGGCAGATATGTTGTGTTCGGCACTAGGGCGAGGTCCGACGCCTGCAGCCTATAGGAGATAATATCGCCTGGCATAAGTCCAAGCCCGGGGATCGCCCCAACAAATCCATCGGCGCCGTCGGAATCGAGATAAACCTCGCTCTCGGGCGCCTCGCCGAAAGAATAGTAAACAACTACGCTCTCCTCATCAACGCCCAGGTTGTCGCTGACGAGGCACGTTATCTCAAGACCGTCCGGTCGTAACGGTTGATCTCTGAGTGGGTCATGGGTAATGGTCGGACCGAGTGTATCAACGCGGACCCAGAAACTGTGAGCCTCTGCGGGTGCGCCCAAGGGGTCGGTCACTGTTACCCCAGCTACGCTGCCGGCGGAGATATAGTAAGAGACCATGATGCCATAAGGCTGGCCGGGCACGCTCGCACGATATTCGTCCGTTGCCCCACCCGGCAGAAGCTGCACCGGCGTGAAATCATCGTCAGCCCGAGAGAACGCACCCGTGCTATAATAGAGCAGCAGTTCATCCGCAACAAGAGGAACCTCGGAGCGGACGAAGCAGCTCACCTCAATGGGCTCGTTCTCCGCCTCAGTGTCCTGCAAGGGCCTATGCTCGATCTGCGGGGCCATTGAGCCGGGATTGTGATAAGACCTAATGAACTCGTCCCAAAGGCCGTCCGCAGTGAAGGTCAGAAAGCCTGAATCGCCGTTATAGCGCTCGTCATAGCCAGATTCCATCGAGGCAAAATAGACCGACAGGCCGTGGCAAAAGGGGTAGCCCGAGCCGCTCCGATGATGATATGCGAGCAAATCGTGCTGGGCCACGGCCGCGTATGCGGCGGATGATATCGCCTCAGATATATTCTGGCTGGCCAGCGAGTTCATAAAGTCGCAGAAATCGACGTAATAGTAATAGCCGTCCATTTTATAGCTCGACAAGTAAGCATTGTACACCTTGCTCTTGTTCTGCAGCATCGACGCCATCAGAAGTTCGAGCAGGTTGTCCACCGCAAGGCTGAACCCCGCGTCGAACTTGCTCGTGTCAACCGCGGTCATTGTCGTCTCGGGTGTGTCACTCGGATGGGGTAGGCCGTCAGAATACGAGCTGTGATAATAATTCACGATGTGCGCCCCTAGCTGCCTCGCGTCAAGGTTAGAACCGGGAGTTATCTCGCTTACAAAGGAGTAATCGAAGCCGTCCCCGGGCACCGATTCCTCTGATGCTACAAACACATCGCAGTAATCCTTGACCTGATAGGCAACCTCGACCATGCCCATGAGGCAGGCGTCCATAGAGATCAGATTGAAGGTCTTGCCAGTGCTCTGGCTCACGCTTGCGAGCGCGGACCGAAGCTGCAAGACGTCCATTGAATTCTGGCCATCGTAGCAGATGTCCTTCATCAAACGGCCTTCCTGAAGCGCCCTGAGCCAGCCATCACCGTGGTTCCAAAGCACAAGCCCGAGCCGCTCCGCCGGGTAGTTATTGACCGCCCATTGCGAAAAATGAACCAGCGTGTCGGGGTCGGCCAGGTTCAGCTCGGAGAGGCCGACCCAGCCCGCATAGACGTCCCCCAACGCCACCTCTTCGGAAACAATATCCTCGTTGAACATGCCATCCGCGTCGTAGCGTGCATCAAACACCCTCGTATCGTTGTTTCGGTATTGATCCATCAAGACCAAAACGTTCGCATCCACACCTTCCATCGCGGCCTCAAGCTCGTTCAGATCAACTAGCGCCTCGCTGGAAAGATCATTGTCGCCGCTGATATAAAGAACCAACGTCCAGGCCTTGTTTCCGAACGCGACTTGTGGAGCAACTGCTATGGCGGCGGAGTATCCAACAACGAAATAGACGATGAGCAACGCCATTATGCGGTATCTGTTGAACGTCAAGGTCTCTCTCCTCATATCAAATCGCAAAGTCGGTCGGAATATCTTACTTCAATATAATATAGCCCATATTCTCCACAATCCAAAACTGTCAATTCACCAATGCGATTCAAGCCGGCTGAATCATGAGGAAAAGACTGCTTCGTCCAAGACCATCACGTCAGCGCGAGCGAGGCGCCGTCCATATCAGCGAAATCCGGGCCAACTTGAAGGAGCGAAAGCGCCGTCGGGGCGATGTCCATGATACTCGGTCTCTTTGACCCTATCGCTTTGTTTGAGAGCAGTACTCCCTGACAGATCGAGCTGTCCAGCGAGCAATGATCGCCCGACCACCTCCGATCGTTCGGCAAAAATAGTCCGCTAGATATGCCACCCAAAGTGCTTTGCCAAGAGACCCGATAGCCACTCGCCATTCCAACTTGCAGATCAGGCGCCTCATCAAAAGCCGGCCCCCAATATGACCCATCCCTGTCATAGACCGCTCGGACCGCAACCTCGCCCGTGTCTGCATCCCGCAGGCCCGAGAGCCGCTGGATTATCTCATTCTTCACGGCACGGTACTCAGGTCCGGGCTTCACAACGCCTCGACCCTCGCGGCCCGCGAGGTTGATATATATCTGGCCGAGTCCAAGCGAGTATGCTCGTGTCCTCTCCCAGTCAACGTTGGGCCAGAAATCCCCATGCCCAAACAAGTTCTCCAAATTGAATTGCTCGCTGCCAGTTGACGCAAGTCGCATGAAGCCGTTTCTGACTAGCCATGTGTTCAGATTGAGTCCACGCCTGAACGGGTGGAATCCATGGTCGGAGAGAACGAGCAATGTGGTGTCGGAATCAAGTATCTTAAGCACTTTGCCGATGACGTTGTCCATTCGCCTGTATGCGTCCAATATCGGCTCACCAAGGCGTTTTGCGAGTATCGGGTCGAAGAGCGAGTGACGCTTATCCAACAGTCGCCAGAAGAGATGTTGCACGCGGTCAGTTCCAGAGAAGAGCTCGAAAAACAGGTTGAACCGCATGTCCTTGAGCGCATGAAGCAGCATCTTCTCTCGAAACTCAAACGTCAGAACCACGTCCTGCAAGAACGCCTCGTCCGTCAGGTTACCTTCGTTGTATGCCATCGTGTCAATCGCCCAGCCCTGTGTCTTGTACAGACCAATCTTCTCCGCCAGCTGCCTCGCGAAGCTCCGTGGGGAAGAGATCGGCAAGACCGGGTCACGCGGGTCGATATTTATGGGGCTCATGTAAACTCGAACATCCGGCAGGAGCGACTCGAGATAAAAACGGGCGATGCCGCTCGCGGAGACTATCGGTGTAACGTCGAATTCGACCTCCACAAATTTGGACCATTGGCCTGGCGCAAGCCGCAAAGATCGTCCACAGACCTCGATTGACAGAGCTTCTGTGCCGATTCGTCTAAACTTAACGGGGGTCGAGAGGATTGGTCTTTCACGCTCTAGCTTCGCTATTTTCATTTGCAGCTCGGCCCGCTCTTGCCTCAGCGCATCCAAACGTTTTGGACGTTGGTCGCCCTCTAATAGCCGTTCCTCGATCTCAGCGAGCTCTTTCCTAGCATCGCCTTTACGCTCCGAGAGCACGGGGTCCCACGGCCCCTGAATCTCAGCGCGAGCGATGCCGTCCTGAAAGCGCAAATTGACCAGCTTGCCCCCCATCTCAGTATTCTCGACATCATCCTCGCCAACCGCGTTTGAGAAGTAGTGATATGTCCCCTGGGTACCCCTGAGATCGGGAACTCCCAGCCCAGAGAGGATGTAACCGCCCTCGAGCCGCTCTGGCTCAAAGCTCACGGGCGCCTCTAAAACGACGGAGCGAATCCCCTGTTCGTCCGCAAGCTTCCAGAACGACTTGCCTCGTCTGCGACATATCGCCCTCGGAGCGGAAACCGGCACCGTCCCCCATAGAAACTTCGGCCTTACCGGACGAGCGATTGCTATCTCAGGGAAATAGGTCTTGGGATCGCGCCTCAAGAAATCGTATATACCTGTCCGTCCGGGATTGCCCCCGATAGCGAACGATGCCCATGCGACGGGCGATTCTGGAGGATTCGTCGTCTCGAGCCGCCTGTATCCGCCGAGTCGCATTAGACGTTGGATGTTTGGCAGCAGTCCCTTCTCTACCCAGGGCTCTAGAAGACCCGGGGAGACACCGTCAAAGCCGAGAATCACGACTTTTTGCCGAAGGTCCCGCATCCTGCGCGACCCACAGCCCAATGGCCCGATGATCGAGCCAAGAGCCGCTGCGCCGCCCGCGCAGCCGGCGAGGCGCATAAATTCCCTTCTTGTCAGCTTCATCTAGCTCGCTCATTCACAAAGGTGTAGGACGGGCCTTCCAGCCTGTCCCTGTGGATTCACTACCGTCCAATTCGCATTGACTATATCGCCCAATATCCGATCAGGTTGCCAGGAGAGTCAACATATCACGGGCCAGCAACTACTGTAAACGCCGACAAAAGCGGGCCGGACCGAAGGGCGACACCATTGATGATTCGGGCGTTGAGCTAGATAGGCAGTGGTAACTTGCTGATGTTATTTGAGCCCGAGAATCAGATAAGAATCTTGAAGTCCGGGCACGAATGTTCTTCACTTTGGACACTCAAGTTAGTATCTTAAAATAGATAAGGATGCAATACAAGGATCGCTGAGCGGAATCGCTTGCGAACACGTCCAGACGAGGCGCTGTAATTGTGAGGTAACCGATGGTCCAGCTGCAATTCAAGGGCAAGGCGTTTGTTCAGAATCAGCATTTGATGGTGAAGTATCACGAGCTGATTCCGGTTAAGGAGAAGAGCCTCAATGACAAGGTTAGCCTCAACGATAACCTGATAATACATGGCGACAACCTCAAAGCGCTAAAAGCGTTGCTGCCGCTTTACGCCGGCAAGGTCAAGTGCATCTATATCGATCCGCCTTACAACACCGGCAACGAGAAATGGGCCTACAACGACAACGTCAACTCCCCGA
>JAGHCW010000230.1 GCA_021160245.1 bacterium
GGTTCTCATCGTCGCACGGAGATGTCTTTCCGAGAACATCTACGAATTTCGAGCCCGTGTAAAATGGAACATTTAGCGCGAGCTTCTCGTATAGCTCCTCCTGCCACTGCCGACAGATACTCTTGGGTGCAAGCAAGAGAAAGCGGCGCACGAGGCCTGAGACGAGAAGCTGTCTAAGTATCAGCCCGGCCTCAATGGTCTTGCCAAGGCCAACTTCGTCGCAGAGCAGGAACCGCTCAGGGAAGCTATCAACCGCCTTCCTCACAACGTTAATCTGATGCGGCCAGGGCTTGACGGCAGACGTTGCAATGCCCAGAAGTCCCGAATTCACAAGATGAGGCGCGTCGCGAAGAAACTGAAACATCACCCTCTGTGCGTGTTCTTTCTGCTGGTGCTCTTCGCGATCAGGCTCTTTGACCTGCTCCTTCTCAAATGGATCAGACTTGGGTTGACCCTGGGGTCGATATGACAACATACGTTTTCTTACCGCCTCGGGGATCTCGAACGCTATCCAGTCCCTTTCTTTGCCCTGCCAGAGTCGCTCAAAGCGGCTGACAACGCCCAAGAGATGAGGTCGGTCCTCCTTCCAGGAGCAATAGACAGAGAACTGCTCGTAGTTATTCCGCCAAGCCTGCTCGCTCTCGTTGATGCTGCCGCTGAAAGCCACCTGGTTGCCTTCTGCATCCGTGAATAGGCCTTCTTTTGGGTGATAATAGTCCCGGCTATCAGGGGAAGGTATCGGCTTCCCGTTCTTTGTCGGGAGAACCACCTTGATCTCAAGCATGGCCTCCGCAACCATCCAAGCCAGCGCCTCAAGCCGCTTCCGCATCAGCATGTCTTCGGGATCGCGGAAGCCCTCGAGGAGATTTCGTTCAACGACCGACGCCAAATCGTGGCCACGTATTATCGCGCTGACATCGTCCTCCAAAAGCTCTGCTCCCACAAGAAGACGCATACGGCCGCCATTCTGGATGAGTCTCGCAATGCCGGCGGCAGCGATGCTCAACGCCGCGCTGCTGAAATATCCCGCGCTTCGATCATAGCGCACTGAACAGGACAGCGCCGGGATGTAAAAGTCATTCAGCCTATCGTCCGACGCGCCGTAGGATAATTTGAAGTCAGCTGTTGGCAGTATCAGAGCCATCACCGTCTGTCGAGAGACTCAAGTGCCCTTGGCGCTTTAGAATTGGTGATAAGGTCGAGGGTATGGTCAGGCACCAGAAAGCCCATTACGGAATTTCTGTAGGTTATCTAGTCGTTGCCTTCTCTCGGCCAGCGCCTTCTTGCATTCTCCCTCAATCGCCGCATTGTGCTGTTCGATTTCTTCTTTCATGGAGCTCAAGTTGTGCTCAAGGTCCTTACATGCGCTCGCGTAGGCGGCCTTGATATCTTCAGCATTGGACCCTTCTGAAGAATAGACTATGCTGCCTCTGTCCAATTCCATGGCGACATCCACGTGAGGATGCGGGCAGTACTCTAGCAGCGCTGCTTCCCCTTCTATTGGTTGGATTTCATATGTCACGCGGTACTGTATCAATCGCCGTGGCCCTTCGGGCCCAAGGTCGTTGATCTTAGGCTCTACACTGTCAAGTGCTGGGACTCTGGGTGGAGTGAATCTGAATTTACTTAATAGTCCCGAACAGATTTCAGAATCCGCCTTCTTATCCAGATCGCTTTTCTTCAATAGCTCCACTTCCTTTTTGATGCGTTCAGACGTGAAGGTCAGGTACTTGTCGAGTGGCTTCTGGCGATTGAATAGCGTTCTCATCTTATCTCCTTATGGTTGTGTGTGATAATGTCGAGCAATATCGAGTTCGTGACCATGTTTCACATCCAAAGGGTACTATATCACTAGACCGTTCTCTTGAGCCCCAATTCCTTCTGCTCTATCGGCGGAGGCGCATCCTTCGGGACCTCGAGGTCGGGGAAGAAGTTGAGGCGCAGGTCGTCCAAGAGCTTCGCCTCGGGCCTCAGGAACTCGCCCGCTTTGCGTGTGCGGGGGATCGCGTTGACCATCGCCTGGAGGCACGCCTGGAATGTCGAGTCATTCAAGAGGCCAGTTTCTGACAGGAAGCGACCACACGCGCTTGAGCCATCCTCCTCAAAAACCATCATCGCTGTGTGGATAGCGTCCAAAAGGCACTCGAATGTCCCAAGATCGGGGTCAACAACACCCTTCTTGCGACGAAGCTTCGGAAGCTGCAGTATCACGTTACTCGCCTTCTTCGCTATCACACGCTTCGTCTTAACAAGGTCAGCCTCGATGTCCAAATTTAGCGCAAGCGCGAGCATCCGCGCCTCGTCCGCCGGGAACTCCTGCGCCCTAAAAGCGTCCCACGCCATAAGATACCAATCGGTTATGGTGTCGAACTCGACCTTCCGCCCGAGCAGAAGCCCCTGCCGCCGCAAGTTCATAACCTCTTCGCGGGCGATGTTCAAAGCAACGTCCGGCGAGAGCTCTATCGGCTTGCCAGTCTGCTCGTCCATGCTGCTCGAATAAACCGGCCATCGCTCACTCAATATCGCAAGCACCGGCCCAAACGTGCTGATATAAAGATCAACGCCTGTAAGCCCCAATTCGTGGAACTCCCGCGCCTTCTCCCGCGCCGTCCGCCTCACCCGCTCCCGAATGTCATCCCACCAGACGATTTCGGATTTCGGATTGGGGATTTCGGATTGGCCATTAGAATCCGAAACTTGGGATTCTCCGGCGCCTGACGCAGAGAAGGGTGGCTTCCGAGTTCCACCTGCAATCCCAAATCCTAAATCCGCAATCCGCAATCCGACTTGTCTCTTCCGGCAGACCAATAGTATCGTGCTGGCCGCTGCGTTCTTCTTTGCCTGATGGAGACTGTGTTCGCTCTCGGTTCGGACGGGCCAGGATGCCTTGATAACGAAACCGGCCTCAATCAGCGCCCGACCCAGCGAGTTCCACGCGTCAACCCGCTTATGGGTGAACATGACGGTCAGAACGCCATCTGGATGCAGCACGCGGTTCATCTCTGCAAAGCACGCGGCCATCTTCCGCAGGTAATCATCTTGAGCGAGTTCCCTCTTCTTTCTCCCCACGTCTTTGAACCGTGCAACGTTCGCGACCGCCTCGTCGTCCTTGTTCGTCAGCTCGTCTCGAAATAGCTCGGGATAAACATCCCCCAGCGTCCGCTTCATCCAGACATAAAAAAAGTCCGAACACTCGGCATACATGACATTGGCCTCGTATGGCGGGTCAACGCAGACCAAATGGAACGGCCTGTCCGTCAAAATGGCTGTTGCCGACATACGGGAGATCACGGGCTTGGAGCTCGCACTCAATTCTCCCTCCAACAAGTTCTGCCCCGACTGCTGGGTCAGCTGGGCCATGCCGTTGTAGGCACCAACGACTTGTTCAAGACACCACGGAAAAAGATTGCGGGATGCGTCGAACTCCCCATGGCTCCATTTGAAACTGAAGTCGTGCCGGTCGAATGTGCTTCTCATGCCTCTTGAGCCATCCCATCTAGCCATGACTGAGTTATACATACAGGCCTTGTCAAACATGAAGGCCAAATACGTCGCTATCGCGTCCGCCTTCTCCTTCGGCTCGCCCGCTCGGACCTCGGCCATGACCTCGTGGAACGCCTCAAGGAATGTGCAGAGCGACAACAGCTGACGAGGCGAGAACATGTCGCACCACCTCTTCATGCCGTATCTCAATGGCTCAGAAGTTTTGTTTCCGACCGGTATGGCGTCATTGGGCACAAGTCCTTTCGCCTCCCATTCGGGTAGTTTCCTTCCCAGTTCCTCTTCAGCGGCTTTCACGGCATCGAGGTCGGCCTGCGTTGGCGCCCTAAACTGAAAGCCGCCTGCCTTCTTGATCCCGATCGCGTAAAGCTGCTGGCCCATCCTACCCGCCTGCGCCTCGCGTTTGATGTAATCGCCGGGGATCGCATCGCCATTCCACGGAGAGACAGCAACGCCGCGCTTGATTGTCCCCTTGTCCGGATCCGAGGCGATTGCTTCCTTACCTGAGACGATTTCGAACCGGCATTCTGGTTCATCCGGCTCGCATATCAGCTTGGCCGCCAGAGGCTTATCGCCTTTCGCCAGCCACCAATTAGGTGACAACGGCACAGGCTTCCCCGTTTCGGGACAGGCAACGGT
Source organism: bacterium (assembly GCA_021160245.1). Lineage (GTDB taxonomy): Bacteria > B130-G9 > B130-G9 > B130-G9 > B130-G9 > JAGHCW01. Next base: position 4,141 of record JAGHCW010000230.1, read on the forward strand.
TCTTGCCCATATATACGCGTGTATTTTCTCCCCGAGCTCAATTAGATAGAACCGGGATAACCTGTCTTGAACTATGCTAGCGATCTTTCCGCCGTAATACACGATAGCGTCTTTCAGGCTGATACCAAATCTGGCAGGATAATCCACCGTCGCTTTCAGAATGACGGATGCGACTGGGTTGAGCTCATTTGCGTGTGTCCGAAGCCCATGTCGCAGGGCCTCGAATGGGATAGAACCGCCGCCAGCCATCGGATCGATCATGGCGATGTCCTCGGAACCCCACGTTACGCTCAGCATCCTACGCATAAGCGCAAGATCGTCAGTCGATGGACTAACGGAGAAGGCTCGCTTATGTTCGAAAGGAGATTTCTTTAACCTGATGCCCTTATCTTTGGCCCAGAGCATCAATTGCTGGGCCGCGACGGGGTCGCCGAGTATTCCGATGAAGCGTTTGAACCACTCGTGGTATGCGTTTTCGGTGGGGAACTTGCTGATGAGGTCGTTGGGCCAGTTGGCCGACCACTGAGGCAGGAGGCTTGCAAGGACCGCGGCGCGTGAAACGACAAGCGGCCGCCTCGCCCACCACACGTGGAGCCGATTCGGCGGCGGATGCTGCCCCGTGCTGTTCTCCCTCCGGCTTTCGACGGAGAGTTCCTTAATCGGCAGCCATTTTTCGATTAGAACGGGCGGGTGTGGCATGAGCGTGGCCTCCGTATGAATTGGGCGGAGATTAGCGGCCGCTTAAAAGACGCCTACGGCCAAATTGTTACGCGGCACCTCAGCTAAGGCTCAGCGCCCGATTGTCTATTTGAACAGTTTCCTGGTGAACTTAAATATGCCCTTGCCGGCCAGCTTCCCGAGTCCAAGTCTGACGCCCCTGGCAGCTATCTTCTTGGGGCTGCCGGAAGAGACAGCTTTGAATGTGTTTGACCATTTGAGGGCTTTGTAGATTCCTCGTTTCATGTGCTTCTCCTTTTGGCCTGTTCCAATGGGACATTGTCAGGCCAATCATCGATTCTTAGTCCACCACGAATTGCCAGGCTTTCTCGACGGATTCCCTCTTTGCCTGGTCGAATTTCTTGAAGTCCTCCTCGACCGCCTTCTGGAGTCGCTCTCCAATGGCTTCGATCTTTTCAGCGGAGGCGAACCTCTTTGTGTCGTCCTTGCCGCCTATCCCATCGAGGATAAGCTCTTCCTTCTTCATTGGCACTCCTTCAGATTGTTTCGATAAAGTTCGTAGGGTCGCGGTTCGTCGAGCTTCTTCATAATAACAAACCTGTCCTTGGCCGCCGTCATTGCGTCCCTATTATTAACAATTATGTAATCAGGATAGTGCACGACAATAAACGGGAATTGATCGTATTGGGAGGCAGTGGCGTCCCATATCAGCTCCCCCAAAATCTGTCCTTGGGGGTACAGGGCAGTGGTCGAGAGCTCGCAAATCCATATAAACTTTGGCATGGGAAGCTGGGCGTATAGTCTCTCTATGCTGTGCGGCAGCGGGGTCGCCTTTCTGACCTTTTTATACGATTTTGATGATGTCAGAAATATCCTTGCGATTAGGTCTTGGCCCGATAAGGAGGGAGAAAGAGCATCAATGCCTATATCTCTATCGAGCAGGATTTCCTGGGCGCTCCTTTCGACGTGTTCTGCAGCCAGGTAGATTTTCTCATACATCGGAACGACGAATACCGCAACGTCGACGGCTCCGTATTCTGAGCGGTGCTTACGAGAGCCGTCTCTTGATAGAGACATGACTTGATATGGCATGTGGTTGTCGTTGTTCACGACAAAGCCCTTTAGGTAGCCGTAGCTGCTTCTGAATATGGGATTCGCCGGTGGCGGCTGAATCTGATAATCCGAGATGTGACCGAAGGTGACGAGGGCGTGAGGCATGCACGGAACTCCAAATTTGGTGGCAAGACCGCACACAACCGGGAGACCTGATTCGACGTAGTAATAGAGAAGCCTGTCGAATAGCCCCGGCTGTGTGAACTTATCACGAGAGTATATTTCGGGGTAGAAGCCGAAATCGGAGAAGATCTGCGATATCTGGCCGACGTTCAGTCCGCGAGATGGAATAAGTCGCCCGGTTGAAATATCAGTCGTCATTTGAGTTATCTGAAATGGATATGTCTCTCTGTAATTGGGATACCTCTCCGAGTAATATCTGAAGATCATCCAACACGCGGCATGGGCGCATATAGTCACGTCGGTGTCTTGGCTGATATGGGGGAATCCCTTAACGGATAGCTCCGTCCCTAACAGGTGGGCCTTAAACTCCGTTAAGCACATGGTGCCAGGCAATCCCTCAATCTTAGCGGGATCGAGAATTGTCCGACCGATGCTAGTGACTCTTGTTGGTCTGACCACACAGTAGCCGATATAATCCTGTTCGAAGTTCTCCAGCTCCCAGATATCCTCAGCTTTGAGAGCCGTTCCGAAAAAGTGCAAGCGGATCGTTCTTGAAGGATATTCGGCGAACTTCTTTGAATAGAAACCGGAGTATGTGTCGCGATAGTCCTTGTCAATGTATTCGCGTTCGACTATGACCGATTTGGCCGATGAGGCTAGGAGCTCTTTGAGCTTCACCCAGTCTGCCGGAACCAGGAAAGGGCTACATAGCCGCAGTAGTTCCGCCCAATCTTCGGGCTTGCCAAAGACGACCACCGGGTATAGGGATGTTTCGTTGAGAACTGTCACAGGTTGTCTCTCCGGTCACTTACACAGCAGATTGAGAGTTTCTTCCTGTGCTTCGGCACGTGATCGTCCTCAGTCATCGGCATGCACTGGCTGAAACTCTGGACCTGACATCGGCTCCCAATCATCTGGCCACGGCGCAGAGGCCTTGCACAGAATGCGATACTGAAGCGGAGCAGGAGGCTCATTGAACTTCTCCACGACCACTTTGAGAGCATCCCGGTGCCTGTCTAGTAATTCGTTCAGATCATCGCGTAGGTACCTAGGGACATATCCAATGCCGCAGAGGTCTTCTGTCCGGAGGAGAAGGGCATCGGGATCCCTATCATTCTGGGGATCTCTGCAAACCCAAAGCCTCTCTCCCGTCTTAACCTCTTTGTGCCGCCCGCATTTCCCAGCCCTAACATGGCTGAGTCCTCTCAGGAAGAAATGCACACTATAGCGATTATCCTCTGCCTTCTCAGGCTTGGGGAAAACCTCCAGTTGATCCGTGGCTCGTCTTCCGGCTGAACGAGCGAGAACTGCAATTGGATCGTCCTTTATGTCCTCGGAGAGATTCAATTGTCTCAAGAAGTCGGGCCATTCCGGACGCTCGCCATTCAAAATCCTATTTTGGAACAGCGGAAATAGAGCGGGTGATTCAAAAACCTCATTGATGTTCGGAAAGGCCAAGAGGGGCGAGAACCCCTTTTCCTGTGCCCTTCTGGCGCCTTTGACATATCGGAACCAGTAACTGCCTCTGGCGCGACCGAGTGAACCGATCACGAACCATTCGCGGCTCTTAGGGTCTTGCCAGCCAAGGAATAAGGTCGTCATTTTGATATGTCACTTTCTATTTGTCCCAAAATCCGCATGGAGCAATGGACGAATTGAAGAGCGAAATCCACTGACGCCTGAGATACCCAACCATCCGGAAACATGTCGAATATAGCACTGACCTCTTGCATATCAAGTGCAAGAACTCTTCGAAGCCAGAATTTGAAGGCGTCCGCATCGACTCTTGACGCCCTATGAACAAGCTCTATCGGAGATAGGCCCCTCCGATCGCCCTCGCACCAGTAGAATGGGCTCCGGCCTTTGAGCACGTAACTTGAGATAGCATTGGGTCTGTTGAGCTTATCAAGACGTTTCTCGTCCTGAAGTTCTCTGCCAAGCGATGATGCGTGATCGTAGCTGGGAGGCAAGCGCAGGTTGCCGCTTGGCTGGTTCCTGCCGATAACTCCCCAGTTCTCGTGGTGTCTGTCCGTGTTGCCTACTAGAGCATCGAGTACGAGATAGCCGCAGAATACAAAGTCCCCATTGGCGCTATCTGGCAGGTGCCGCGCGCATTCAGGGGACAGCACTGATAGATACCTCAGGACCTGGATCACTACTTGATAGGTGTGTTGGCTCTGACCGAAAGTCCTGCCGGCATCGTAATCCCTGATAATGGCGGGCAGGAGCTCATTTCCATGGGCGTAGAACTCGCAAGTTCTGTCGAGAAACTCGGGCGAGAGGACTGCGCGTCGCCCGCCGCATTCAGCAAGATTGTATTCAGCGTGAGGGACTCCCAACAGCTCTGCGATTTCTGCAACTGCTTTCTCGGCCCATGTCTCCCCTGTATTCGGTCTAGGGAACTTGAGCAAACAGCGGCCTAGTGGCTCTACATCAATCCAGAACTTCTCCTTGCCACCCATCGCTTCCTCCCAGAGATCCTGCGAGGTGTCAATGGGATAGACTTCGTATTTCACCATTTGAGAGGCCTCAGATTCAGGAGAAAGGGCGAGTTGCGGTGCCTGTGAAGGCGATGCCTACTCACTAGCCTGAAGTATCCTTAGCGCCTTCTGCGAGCGCCTTTTGCTCTCATCAGCGGTGCAGCGACTAAACCAATAGTATGCCTCTTCAACACCCATGTTGCGGACCGCGTTAGAGATGTGCTCAATGCGCGTGGTCTTGCGGAGTGGCTTCACTGCCAAGAATAGCAATCCAAGGCGCACTCCCGCTTCCTCGTCGAGGGCAAAAGGCGTCTTTCGGCTTCGCTTCAGGCTTGATGGTTTGTATCCGCTATCTCTCAATGTGGATACCAGAGGCTCGAGAGTTAGACTAAGTGGGGTGCCCCAGACTCGCACGAGCCTCTTCAGCTTCTTTCTCTTGCGGTCTGGTTCCTTTTGGCGCTGAAAGAGCTCAATTCCATATTCACTCTCGTTGACGGGAAAGACTCTCAGCTCAAACGGTGATTGACTCATTTGCCAGATCCCTTTTCGACGTCTTCTGGTTCCGCCTCAACCTTGATCTTGCCCAGCTGTAAGTTCTCAAAGACCGTTGTTATGGTCTCGAACTGGTCGCCCGCAACCTCAAGACCTTCGTCAAACACGGCCGCTACAGATGTCTTGACCTCAACGTTGGACGCCTCCCTACCAAACGCATCAGCAATGTCCTTGAAGCGGCGGTACCGGTCCCAGGACAGACTGCTCTTGACTTCAAAGGCCTCTTTCTGGTCGCCGACGATAAACTCCGCTGTCATCCTGTGGTTCATCCAGTATTTACCTCTCCCCATCTGAGGGATTGCGAGGCCTAAACGCCTTGTATCATCGAGTGCTTGCCTCCCGAAACTGTCGATCTTGACGGTAAGACACCGGAGCCTGATGACCTTGTTGTCGTGGCATCGGTCGATAATTGCCCTGAACGCTTGCCTTGGTGGTCCCTCACCGCTGATTTCCCGAGTGTCCTCGATACCTTCATCGCCACAAGTGCAGGGATCGCTGCCGCAGAGCGGGCAGACCTCGGGTCCCACTTTCTCTCCGTCGATATGGATATCCCGCCGCTGCGCCTCGTCAAGCGTCAGAAGAACCGCATCGTCGCTGAGTTCTGGGCTGAGTGGGCGAGAGCGCCTTCCATACCCGATCTCCTTCTTTGCGTCGTAGTATATCCAGGTGCCGTTGCGGACGCCCTCTCGTATCGTCTTCTTCAGCTGGTTTGGATCGAGCACCATCTTGAGGCGTATCTTCGTAGCAAAAGACTTCCGTATGTCTTCTGTGGTCATGGTCTGTGCCTCAGCATCCCAAGCCCGTGCCTTGACGAAGGCCGGATTCAAGGGCTTGTCGTCAGCAGTAAGGACTTTCCCCTCGTTGACAAGCATCTGAAGGACGACCGGCGTCTGGTCCCTTGGGGCCTTGCCCTGGTCCTGAGGTGGCAGCTTAACTCTGTTGAGGCGCCCGGCGCGTTGAGATGCGTCTCCGCTTGGGAAATAAAGAAAACTGTAGGCTCGTGTGATAGCTATCAGAAGGTCGAGATGGGCTTCCGCCTCTTTCTTACGCAAGCGTTTCTTGAGCTCATCGCTGAACTCGGCTAGGCGGTCGGTATCAGTCAGAATGCGCTCGATCGCGAGAAGTCGCTGTGAACGTTGGGTCATGCGCTCCACATGGCCTTCGTCCGCAACCAGGAATAGAACGTTATTCTTATATGTCCTGTTCTTGTGGAGAGAGCCGGCACTCTCGAAGAACTGCACAACCAAGTCCGGTGGGACCTCCTTCGTCGCCTCGGTCGTTGCGGCGGCGTAGTGTATAATCGCGAGCTTCGGTGACTTGGCGTTGTCATCAATATACGAGGCGTCATCAGGGAAATACACTGGCTCCAGAGCGCCCTTTCTCCACACTTTTCGAATCCTCTGGTCAAGCTCATCCTTCGCCCTTATCAATCCGACGATGCTCATCTCATCAGCTATCAACTTATTGATTGAAGGTTCAGTCTTGAAACGATAACGCCTGCCGTCATATTCCAAGAACCAGCAAGTATCGACCAACTGATTCACCGCCTTCATGATGAGGCCGGGATCATCTCCGGGTTGAATGACACCCGCCCAGAGGTCTTCGGGAGCAACACCCGAGGCGGCCCCCATGTTCAAGCTGTGAAGAAGCACTGTTGCCGCTATCCGGTATGCGTATCTTGGTTTCCCCGACTCGACAAACTTGGTGTCAATCTCATCAGCATGACAGCGGGCGCCTTTTTTCGGATTTGCGATATCGGCCTCAATGACCGATCTGTAACCTGGTCGCTCGAGGCGGCTTGTTAGATCGTTCACTATGGAGGTAACGGAGAGGTCAACGTGAAATGGATGGATCATGAAGACATTACGGTCGCGAGTGTCCTGCCTCCATAGCTGCCTGACCACCATCGCCAGCAACCTCAGAGCTCCGCGAGTCTTTTGAAAGTTCTGGATTGTCGCTGTCTTACGACTTAGAGTATTCAAGAGCTCCGGGTGAAATGGGTATGAGTTGATCATCTCCTCAACGTATTCGGACCTGGCAACACGTTCGGGGAGGTCCTCACTTCGCTGGATCAAATGTTTAGCGAAGGCTGCATACGTGGTTGCGACTTTTCGACCAGCATTATGATCGATACGTTTGAATAACCTGTGAGAGACTATGGCAGCAATCTCGACTTCGCTGGTCGGGGTCAGCACATGCTCCTGGCGTGAAGTTATCCTCCGAGCTTCTGCAATTGCCTGAGTGAATGAATCTGTCTCTTTGGAAAACGCGTCTGCGCTAGTTGCCGGGCTAAGAACGACAACCACTCGCTCTCGACTGGAAGCAAACTCAAGCAAGGACATAAGGAAGCCAACTGTCTGCTCAGCAAGAGATGTTTCGCCGACTTGACCTTTGGCGCCCCGGAGATACCTGGCGAACTCGTCCAGCATAATGAGGGCTGGCTTCTTGCCGACTATCTTGTCCCAGATTTGGGAGCCCGGCGCGATGCGTTTCTCGTCGGAGGCTCTTAAGACCTCATACGCATCTTTGCCGCCCAGTTGATAGGCAACCTCACCCCAGAGCGTGTGTGTGGTCAGGCCCTCGTGCTCAAATCCGTTTTCTGGGTCCATATCTGAGCCTACAACCGCCGCGACCTGCTCTATGCGCTCAGAAGGAATCAAGCATGGGTCAATGAATTTCCTAGTGAGCTCAGCATTAACGTGGTTCTTGGTTAGGTGATAAAGACCAATCAAATTGTGCGTCTTACCACCACCAAAGGACGTCTCCAGGCGTATGATGGGGCTTGCATTAGGTCTCGCGCCGCTTAGCCTCCCGATAGCCTCCTGAAGCAGCTCTTTCAAGCCTGATGTGGGATATGTATTCTCGAAATACTGGGTGGCGTCGCCGTAAACATCCTCGGCCTTGCCAGAGACAACGTCGGCTAGCCTGGCCGCGAAGATCTCGTCCTTGAGCTCTCCCCGTAGTACCTCATCACGGGGTTCGCAACAGTCAAATACTGTGTGCATGGAAATGGCCCTCTCGTCTCCTTCAATCCTGCTGCATTGCACTGAGAAAAATGTCCAACAGTGGACGAGTTCAGTATAGGAGTAATGAGATTCAGGTAAGAGCATCGTATTGATGCACTAGAGATTCTTCAAGCATTTCCTGCTGGTTTGAGTCCGGCCATGTGATTAAGCTGGTGGTTACTATTTCCTTGAAAAGAGGAAATCCTATCCTATTGGGGAAAGCTGCCGGTTGAAATCTGAAGGACTGGCCAGAAGTTGCGAGTAGACCCTCTGAGCGATGCACGCCATCCATGGAATGAATGACCAGGTCCGACTCGAACAGGCATATTGCCCACACGCGACGCATACGCATGTTCGTCTTCTTGTGAAATTGACACTACCCCGATGACGGCAAGCCCGCAGAACACCGTCAGAAGATGCTATGGGCTATTGCGGGTGATGGGCGAGGTTCGTTCGGACAATGAAAAGCCATGATTGTGTCATA
>JAGHCW010000108.1 GCA_021160245.1 bacterium
CCGAAGAGCATGCACCGCACAAAGGCAAGCATCGTGCTTTTGCCCGCCTCGTTCTCGCCAAAAAAAACGGATAGGCCGGGCGGCAGATCACTCACTCGTTGGTCGTGAAAAATGCCGAAGCCATCCAGAAAGAGTTCGCAAATCCTCAAGGCTCATCCCCCACAAGCTCATCCAGAAGCAGGGATTGGGCCGTGTTAACCACCTCATCGACATCCTCGTCGGAGAGCGCTTCAAGGTACTTCGATACCCCAGCATGATCGACAGCATCAGAAAGCCACTCAGTCGCTTTCGTCTTGCCATCTTCTGCCCCCAAGTCTCGCAATATGCGCAGGCAATCGCCGACAACGTCCTCCGCCTTCATCCGCTGCTCAATGTCTATCTCAGGGCTGGTCTTCAATCTAATGCTCTCCGGCCAGACGAATGGCGAGAGCGCCAAGCCCATGTGACGGACCTCGTCAAGATACTGCTCCAGTTGCCCCGGCCTCTGCAGCTCTTGGTGCATCGGCCCTCGGCCTGAGACGATCAGCCGACAGATAGCCGGACGACCGTCAGACGCCTTCTGAACAGCCGACAGGCTATCTTGGAATCCAGATAGAAGCCCATCCTCGTCCTCGATACCCTCAATCGACAAACTCTGTTTGCCCCACCTTACGACGTCAGTCGGGCAGAACTCGCTCTCAATCTCGCCGCCATCGTCAACCGATACTAAGAAACACCCGCGCGGGCCACTCTCATTGATGTGACGCCCCTGAGTGTTGCCGGAATAGGCGATCCGAGGCCTATGCGCGCTCAGAACCTCCATCTTGTGGATGTGCCCCAGAGCCCAGTAGTCCAGCCCCGCTGCCGTCAGGTCGGACATGCCGCAAGCAGCGTACAGTTCGTGCTCCGAATGGGAGCCGACGGAGCAGTGCAGAAGGCCGATCTGAAATAACGGCGAATCCATCCTCTCAAATCGCCTCGCCAGGTTCTCCTCCGTCTTGCTCTTCACAAAACTTATGCCGTGAATAATAGCCTTCGCCTCGCCGTCGCGCTCAAAGACCTCCGACCCGACTTTGCCACCAAAAAAGTGAGCCGACGCTGGCCACTTGAGGCCCTTTCTGCGCCCTTTCAAGGGATCATGGTTACCATGCACAATATAGCTTTTTATCCCCGCCTCGGAAAGCCGCTCAAGACCCCTCCGAAATCGCAGCTGCGCCGGCAAACTCAAGTCCTCGCCATCATAGACGTCCCCGGCGACCAACAGGAAATCGACCTCCTCGCGCAGACAGAGCTCGACGATGTTGTCAAATGCGCAGAAAGTGGCCTTGCGCAGCGATTCCGCGATCTCGTCATCGACCTTAGATAGGCCCACAAACGGGCTATCAATATGAAGATCAGCCGCGTGAACGAACTTCAGTAGCAACTCGCGCCTCCCCAAAAAAACCGTGACTTAAAATGCACCGGCCCGCTATCCAGGCCAAGATGGCCGAAACCATGTTGTTTTTACACCTTTCATCAATCGGAAGCAAGGTGTTCTCCACTCAGTCGCTATCTCGCTTGTGCCCATCGGCGATCATGAAGCCGCAGCTGCCACATCAAGCATCCTAGTAAGATATCGAGCCACCCAAAATAGCACTCGCCATTGGACCCCAAGCTCGAGCCGTGAGACTAGAAGCGACTGCCGCCGGTCATTTCCCGTCGCTATTCATCTGCTCAAGCGCGCTGCGAGCATCCTGGCTACCTAACCTCGCCGCCACCTCGAACGCACTCCGCGACCCCACGAGGCGCCCCAGGTTACCCAGCGCCGCCCCCTTGCAGTACCACGCGTTTGCAGAATTCGGATTGATCTCAGTCACCTTCTTGAAGCACCTGAGCGACTCTTTGTGACGCTTGAGCTTACTAAGCGCCACGCCCTTGCCATACCACGCGCCAGGGTCACCCGCATCGATCTCAATTCCCCGCTCATAACACTCAAGCGACTCTTCATAGCGGCCCGCCTTGCCCAGCGCTGCGCCCTTTCCGCTCCACGCCTCAGCGAGATTCGGGTTGACCTCAGTCGCCTTACCATAGCATTCAAGCGACTCTTCATTGCGGGACAATTCACCAAGCGCTCTCGCCTTGCCACACCACGCCTCAGCAGAGTCCGGTCTCATCGCGGTCGCCCTGCTATAGCACTTAAGCGCCTCCTCCCAGCGGGCCAAATCGTTTAGCGCCCAGCCCTTGTTCGCCCACGCATAAGCATCGTTCGAGTCGATCTCAATTGCCCGGTCGCAAGACTTCAGCGCATCCTCTAGCCGGCCCAACTCACGCAACGCCGCGCCCCTATTGTTCCACGCCTCGGCATAATCCGGGTTAATCACAATCGCCCGGTCATAGCATTCAAGCGATTGTTCGAGCTGGCCCATTCCATAGAACGACACGCCTTTGTTATACCAGCCCTTGGCCGTATTCGAATTAGTACTAGTTTCCCGGCCATGGGCTTCCTGCGCCTCATCCTGGCAACCAGCCATGAGTAGCGCCAAGGTCATCAATCCTATGAGCGATATGATTACTAGAAAAGCGCTCCGCCCTGTTATCATCCCTAGATCCTCTCCTGCCAGGCGCGCAGGGCCGCAATGCCATCCGGGATGGGTCCCGAGAAAGCGGGTCTCTCTTCGGCCAGTGCGTCCGAGGCGACGCTCAAATCATACACTTCGCACTCGCCCTCGCATCGCTTAAGCCACCCGATAGCCTCGCCCACCATCTTGAACTCGCGCGTGGCGAGCGTCCCGCCCTCCTCGGCGGGGACCTTCTCGCCCTTCCAGACACTTATGCGATAGGCTATGTTATCCATGATAACGCCTCATTTCGGGCTGCTCACTGCGATTGTTGACTGAGTCGCGGCGGACAACTTCTTGAGATCGGCTTTCAGAACATAATATGGCCAGGCACGGAACATCCGCTTGGACTTCGTCACCTTCCGCCCGTTATGCCACATGCAACGCACATCATCGCACCCGACGCTGATCACGGCCAGGTGAAACACCTTCTTCATCCCTTGGCCATAATAGACCCTCAATCCCGGACGAAGGTTCTTCTCGGCTCTCGTCCATTCATTGAACCAAGCCTTCTTATAGTCCTTCGGCAGTGATTTCCAATGGGCCTTTTGGATTCTCGCATAAAACTCGTCCGTCTTGTTCTGCTCTTTATCCTGGGTGTTCTCGTCCTCGGCAACAGGCTGCATAACCGTTGCGGCTTTCTCCTCAGCTAGCCGCTGTTCCAGATCCAGGACTGCTTCAGAATCCCAGAAGAAGCCGCTCTTATTCCATACGCCGATAGCGGCATAGTCGCTGGCGAAATGCTCTTTGTTGGGAGCGACTAGCCAATATGAATGCTCCCGCGAGACGTCAAATACTAACAATCCATGCGAAGACCGCTCCGGGTTCAACTCCTCGCCCTTGCGCAAAGCCCCTATCGCATGATAGAACATATTGTCGCCAACGTTGTCCTCGTTATACTTGGCGCCGCGCTCATCCATCAAACAGAGGCGGGGGACACTTACAGGCTCAAGACCGATGTTCGCCACGAAGACTTCAACCAGCAGATATTCATTGTCCGCGATGTCTGTTTCTGAGCTCCCCCAAACATCATATTCAACGTATGTGGTCCAACAGGCCGCCTTGAATTTGAAGGCGTAAGTCCCTATCGTGATCCAATTCTCGGTAGTATAGAAAAACGCGTCCCCTATGCGCACAGCCAGTGCATTATTCGGGAGATCCATAATTGTCCCGAGCAGAATAAACGACGCTAACACAGCCATAACCGCCGATCTACACTTTCTCATTTCAACTTTCCGCATTCATTTTGCCTCGCCCGCAGCAAGAGCCGTCAAGCGAAGTACAAAGAACACAAAGACTGCACTGATGCCCAAGCTGCGTTTGCGATCCATTGCCTATTCCTCCTTCGAATGACTGGCCCAACAATAGCCCCTCTGCTGGCAGATGTATGGGCAATGGTCATACCATAGCACATCGTTCGCGCCCGATGCAAAGCCCCTAAGCAGACATCTTGTATCGCCGCTTCATCTGAATGGACTTGACCCGAGCCCCAAGACAGCCTTAGCATCAAAAACACTAGCGTCGAAGATGATGATGGAATTCACTCAGTCTCTGCGGGATGAATCACAGCCGCGAAATGCTCGAGGAGACCTTGGATGAAGGGTTATATTCAAGTCTATACTGGCAACGGAAAGGGGAAGACGACCGCCGCGCTTGGCCTTGCGCTCAGGGCGGCGGGGGCTGGCCTTTCGGTCTTCATCGCGCAGTTCGTCAAAGGCAGGCACTACGGCGAATTGGAAGCCTTGAAGAGGCTCTCGGATGCGATCACGATTAAACAGTTCGGTCAAGCCGCTTTCATTCTGGGAAAGCCCACAGAGCAAGACATCGCACTCGCCCGCGCAGGCCTTGATGATGTCAAGAACATCATAGACTCCGGGGAATACGACCTGGTCATTCTGGACGAGGCGAACGTCGCAACGAGTCTTGGTCTCTTCTCTGTTGACGACCTTCTTTCCTTAATCGATTTGAAACCGGATGATGTGGAGCTAGTAATCACCGGTCGAAATGCCGATCCAAAGGTCATTAAGAGGGCAGATCTCGTAACCAAGATGATTGAGGTCAAGCACTACTATAAAAAAGGCGTAAAGGCTCGCAAAGGCATTGAAGAATGACGCACAGGCCCTCGATTCGAACTACTCTGAAGTGTGCTAGACTGGCCCCATTGACAGAGAGTCTTGAGACGCGGATGAACAATTCCTTAAGATTGTCTTGATCTCAGCACAACATGTGGTTTACACTGGCATTTCTTGTGAAATGCTCTTTGTGCTTGGGTGGATAGCCCTGGTTTTCTAGGCAAGATTGGTTACTGTAGGACAATGACTATGCGTTTCATTGCGCGCTCGCAATGAGATAATGGACTGAAA
>JAGHCW010000008.1 GCA_021160245.1 bacterium
GATCACACCAAAGCAAAGTCCAATCGCTCGAAAAATGAACCACCGCAAACCAATACCTCGATATTCATCAGGCCTTATTAGACAGCCTCTTCAGGATGGTTTCCCATGCGTCGGGAACGGGAGAAAGTGATCGGGACTTGAAACTTGCCGCCCATACCCCGAGAGTTGAACGCAAATGAAACGCATACGCATCGACCTGCAATATGACGGGACGACATTCGATGGATGGCAGAAGCAGCCCGGCCGGAAAACCGTTCAGGGCCTGCTGGAATGGCAACTGCGGCGCGCCGTACAGTATCCAGCCCTGAAATTGGTCGGTCAAGGGCGGACGGATGCCGGAACGCACGCACTCAAGCAGGTTGCCCATTTCGACTGCGAGACGCGCGTCCCGACCGAGAGACTCGTCGGAATACTAAATCGCACTTTGCCCGAGCAGGGCGTGGTTACCCTTCGTGTAACAGATGCAAAGTCCGACTTTCATGCCCGTTTTAGCGCGATATCTCGAACGTACTGCTATGTCCTGCACCATTCCCCAAGGCCGCCTCATATCTGCGCGCTACCTTTCTGCCACCACGTTAAGCACGAATTGGACTTCGAGGCGATAGGGCGGGCGCTTGCAATGTTTAACGGGACGCACGATTTTGGCCCCTTCTGCTCAAATGAGTGGGAGGGCAAGACTACGGTGCGACGGATTCTGGAGACGCGCCTCGAGACCTATGACACGCAGGTTTGCGTTGCTGTGAAGGCGAACGCCTTCCTTCATAACATGGTACGACACATCGTCGGCTTCTTGCTTGAGATTGGCAGAGGCAAGTTCGCGCCGGAGGCCGTATCCACAATTCTTAAAGACCCAAAGCCCGTGACCGGCGATTGGCGAGGCTGGAACCTCCCGCCGGCTAGGGGCTTATTTTTGGTCGATGTGGAGTATCCCCTTCCATTTCAAGAAAACTTCTCATCAGGACGTACTTGACAATCTAGCAATTTGACGAGTATTTTCCGTTGAGCGCTTTTTGGCTTCACAGAGTTTGCGTTTGGTTTTCCGTCTATGACGGCAACGCCAGGTCCTGGTCCCTGACATTTTTTGGGTGGGAAGAAAATGCGGTTATTATTTGTTACTCCTTCAACGGGCGGTGAGTATTTCACCATCAACCTTGGACTCGCCTCAATTGCAACCTATTTGACGAGGCGCACTCGGCACCAATCACGAGTATTGGACTTTTCGTTCTGTCGGAAGACTTGGCAGGAGCGGCTGAGGCGAGAGATAAAGCAGTTCAAGCCGGATGTTCTGGGTATAACGCTTCTTAGTACGCATGGATTCTCGGCCAAGGAGGTCATAAACGAGGCGCGGAAGATTGCACCTTCCATGAAGATCATGGGCGGTGGTCATCATGCGACGATCACTCAGGAGCAGGTGTTTTCCGAGCTTAATATTGATGCGATTTGCATCGGTGATGGGGAATATACTTCTGAGGCCTATCTCGATCGGCTTGCCGCTGGCGAAGACCTTCACGGCCTTGAGGGCCTCTGGTTCAGGGATGGTGATGAGATAATCAAAAACCCTCTGAGAGACGCGATTAAGGACCTTGCGGCATTGCCGGCGCCAGACTGGCGGCTCTGGTCTGACTTTGACAAGCACCTTGAGACCTTCCAGATGTTCCCGTTTATTGGGCAGCGCAATTGCCCGCATCATTGCACTTATTGCTCGGCGACGATCGTTCGCAAGAGGACTGGTGTTGGGATACGATTCTTAGACCCCGTGGTCTATGCGAGGCAGGTTCGAGCGGCATGGGATATGTATCACGGACCGTTCTTCAAGATAGCTTGGTTTTGGGACCCGGTATTCACAATCAATCGCAAATGGCTGCGGAAGTTCTTGGAGGAGTATGAGCGGCAGGGCCTTGCGGACGTGCTGCCGTATTCTATTTATACACGCGCGGACGAGCTGGATGAGGAGAAAGCGCGGATGCTGCACGAGACGGGCTGCATAAAGGTCCGGATGGGCATTGAGAGTGGCGACGATTCCATTCGTAATGGAGTTTATCAAAAGGATCTGTCTGAGGAACAGATAGACCGCGCGATCGAGCTCTGTGAGAAATATGACCTGGCTGCAACGGCCTATTTCTGTGTGGGCGGCCCGGGTGAGACTCGCAAGACATTGCGCAAGACGAAGCATCTGGCAAAGCGCATCAAAGCAGAGACGACGGTCTTTCACGTTTGGAAGCCGCTTCCTTATACGAAGGCGGTTGAGAAGCTGGCCGAGCTTGGGGGCAAGATTGGCAATCGCTGGGACAAAGAGGTTGTCGATATCACGCGCGTGTCGTTCATCACAACGCCCTATATCGGGCCTTGGACAATCGGTCGGTTTCAGACGAGAGTTCTCTTGGAGCTCACCATCAGGAAGGTGTTATCGCAATTTTGGTATCAGAAGCACAAATTCATCTCCAATTTCGTCAGGTACTTCCTGTTGTGCCGAAGGAATGGCTTCTCGTTATTTGATTCGCTGAAGAACTTCACGTACGTGAACGGGGTCGATATTCTTGTTGACCAAATAGCGGCCAGGCGTGCCGCAGAGTCCATTCTGAGAGAGCCCGGCCCTGATGCTCGGTTTGAGGAGGACGACAGCTTCGAAACTGTGTACCATTGATGTTTGCGATAGCTTTAACGCGGCCGTTGAATTCTGGTTTGGAGATGATGCTTGGCTGAACTGGTTCTAGTAAACCCACCCCTCACCTCATGGGAGCAGTACTGCTACCTTGAGCAGACGAGCAACAACGTGGCGCCTCTTGGGCTTCTTAACCTCGGAGCTGTGACAAAGAAGGCGGGAATTGAGACCGCGCTTGTCGATGCAGAAGCGTTGGGACTCTCCTTCGATCAAGCGATCAAGAAGGCTCTCTCTTTTAATCCAAGCGTGATTGCGGTTACGGCCGTCACGCTCTCGATAAGCAACGCTGCGGAGTTTGCATCGGGCATAAAGGAGGCGAACAGCTCCGTAAGAGTTGCAGTTGGTGGGCCTCACCTCTCGGCGGCCCCGGAGGAGACGATGCGTCGCTATCCCGAATTCGATGTGGGCGCAATTGGCGAGGGCGAGGTGACCATCATCGAGCTAATGGACGCGTTCCGAGGCGAGCGTTCTTTCGATAGCGTAGATGGTCTTATCCTGCGGAAAGATGGCGGCACGTATCGCACCTCAAAGCGGAAATACCTCGACGATCTCGACACGATTCCGCTTCAGGCCTGGGACCTATTGGAGCAATTCCCGGATATATACACGCCTCCGGCACACTCATTTGGAAGGCTGCCTGTGGCGGCGCTTTATACAACGCGCGGCTGTCCTGCGCAATGCACATATTGCTCGAAAAATGTCTTTGGCAATCGGATACGGTTCTTCAGCGCCGAATATGTTCTCGAATCGCTCCGACATCTGATCTCGGAGTACGGCGTGCGTGAGGTCAAGTTCTATGACGACAACATGACCTTCTCCAAAGAGCGATTTTACGCGATATGTGAGGGCATGCTCCGGGAGAAGATGGACATAACTTGGACATGTGTCTCGCGCGTTGATCTCGTTGACTTAGACTTGCTCAAGCTCGCAAAGAAGGCTGGCTGCTGGCAAATATCTTACGGCCTGGAGGCCGCCTCGGAGAGACTTCTCAAATTCATAAGAAAGGGCACGAATCTCGATAAGGTAAGGCAGGCGCTTGATATGACCCACAAGGCCAGAATCAGGGCTCGTGGCTACTATATGGCCGGGCTCCCAACGCAGACGCAAGAGGAACTCGAAGATACCGTTCGCTTTGCTCTGAAAGAACATGTGGATGATTTCCAGATACACCTTTTTGTCCCATTTCCCGGAACGCCTATCAGCGAGAACATAGAGCAATACGGCGAGATGATTGGTGATTGGCACGACATGAACAAACACAAGGTTGTGTTCATTCCAAATGGATGGACTGCCGATGAGCTTGAGAAGGCTTACAACAACGCGCTGAGACGCTTTTATTTGAGGCCGAAGGCGATCATCTCATACCTAGGCCAGATAAGAAGCTGGGAAGCGCTTACGAAATTCGTAAAGAGCGGCATGACTGTGGCTTGGCACTGGATAGTCGGCGGCAAGTCTGACGCAAAGCACGATGCTCAGTCGCGCGCCAAGCTCCAAGCCAAGGATAGCTGAGAAGTCTCACCACCTGACCGGTTTGACGCGATTTTCCTCGGCTCTCTTGCGCACAGGACCGCTCCAACCTCCCATCGACCAAGCGCCTCCATCTGGGCTATTGAAACTCTTCAACTCGTCTCAATTGACAATGTCCCATCCGGCTTGCTAGACTTGCTTTCCTTACAAAGACGATTAGGGCGCCGCGGCCAGAAGAGAAGACTTGGAGGTAAATGTGCTGAATCATCATGCTAATTCAGGTGGTGTTGCTCTGCCGCTTCTGCCAGCGGTTGCTATTCTCATTTCTATGGCCCTCGTGGGCGCTGGGCTATATGCTACCGTTTCCGTAAGTAATTCGAACACCTGGCGCATCGCGAACGGCGATGGCCCATCGTCATGGTGCACGTGCGCCACAATATCAAACCTATCGCCTATTGAGCTCGATTTCGAGGCGCTGGGTGATGAGATAGCGCTCGTTGAGCTCTGGTATCGCCTCTCGCTTGATGATGGGGCGTCATTCGCCTACGAATGGTCGTTTTCCGGAGTCTCAACTGATGCGACGGTTGGGATGCTGGAGTTCGAGCCGGTCATTGGTAAAGGCCTCTATGAATTCTACACAGTCGCTGAAAACGGCGCCGGCCAGCGTGAGGATGCTCCCGGTAGCGCCGATTGCTACACACGTTTTATTCCGATGTTCCCAGGCTCGTTCTGCTGGTCGCCGGATTCCGCCAACCAGAAGCCGATTCCCGTCGATTTCGCGGCATACGCGCCGGATAATTCCTCGGTCGCAACCGTCGCTCTTTTCTATAGAAGG
This sequence comes from bacterium, assembly GCA_021160245.1. GTDB lineage: Bacteria > B130-G9 > B130-G9 > B130-G9 > B130-G9 > JAGHCW01. The sequence continues at coordinate 4,965 of JAGHCW010000008.1, forward strand.
TTGGGCGAATTACAGACGCCTTTCATTGAGTATAGTGAATATGGCGTTGGAACCCGGGGGACGATTGAGTTCACATTGGGCGCGTCTATGGATGACGGTGTTTACGAGTTTTACACGGTCGCTCGAGACTCGGAGGATAGAGAAGAGGACCCTCCCGCCAAGGCCGACGCCTCCACCGCTTACGACACAATTGCGCCCGAATCGGAGGGCAGCTGCGATGAGCGGTCGAGTTCCTCCGAAATAGTCGTCTCATTCGTGGCCTCTGATGAGATCTCCGGTGTCGAATCGACCAGACTATTCTTCCGCCTCAACGGCGCCGACTGGAGC
>JAGHCW010000233.1 GCA_021160245.1 bacterium
ATATTCATCAGGCCTTATTGGACAGCCTCATGAAAGCGGTGTCGAGCCACCGCACTCCCAAAAGCCAGAGTCGCCTGCGTCAATCTGATTCTTTGGGTTTTCATCCTTCCGCTCGCGTATGCGGCGGCGGGCGCATCATTTGACACAACGGGCAGCATTTGGCAGATTCGGCATAGAGTGCTGATCACAATTTGGCGAGAGGGATCAAGAGATGCCTAAAGAGATAATCTTCCAAGTAGAGGAGTCACCGGAAGCCGGCTACGAGGCGTGGGCTCAGGGCCATTCGATCTTCACGGAGGGTGATAGTCTCGAAGAGGTGAGAGAAGCCGTCGCCGAAGCGGTCCGCTGCCATTTTGATGATGATGCGCCGAATATCATTCGGTTGCATCTGGTTCGAGCTGAGGATTGGCACACTGAACAGAATCCTAACTGATGTAGCAGCCCATATCAATATTGAGAAGGCCGAACTCATCGAGCTTTTGTGGGGAACAGGCCGTTGAGGAGGCGCCAATTTGGCCGAGCGATCGGTCCGTTGTTTGTTGTTCTGATTGTTCTGGGCGCTTTCCCGTCGAACGGCCTAGCGCAGAGGGAGTATCCGAATCGCCGCTTCCCGGTGCTGTTCTCGGAGAACAGGGGGCCATCGACGTTCGGGATAAACATTGCTCCGTGGTGGATGCCTCACGACCAAAACGACGTGCGAATTGCGTGGGATTATGCGAATTGGGCTGGCCTGAAGTGGGTCAAACTCTCACATTGGGGCAACAAATGTTGCTGGGATTGGATGGAGCTTAAGCCGGGGGAGTATCATTTCTTCGACGACATAATCGGGGCGTGTGTCGATGATGCGATCGAGCATGGTATGGAGGTGGTCTTCAATCTGGCGTATGGCAACTCGCTCTATGGCAAGCACCCGGAGTGGGACGACAACATCTGTGTGGAGAATCCCTCCCATCGGGATTTCGGCCCGTGCACGAGGCTGTATGTGCCTCAGGACGAGGCGGTGTTCAAGACCTTTTCGCGAGGGTTCGAGAATTATTGTCAGGCGATGGTTCTGCATTACGGCGACAGGATAAAGCACTGGGAGATTTGGTGCGAGCCGGACTTCGGTGACTGCGAGCGAACCGACGTCAACTTCTGGTCCCCTCATCCGAATCCCACTCAATACGCCTATTTGCTGTTTAACGCGGCGAACGCGATCAAGGCGACTGATCCGGAGGCGCAGGTCTCGTTTGCGGGGGTTGTTGGTATGAATAAAGGCTTTTTGGGTCATTGCCTCGAGTTGATGAACCTCATGGGCGAGGAGAGTGGCGTTGCGGACTGGGTCTGCAAGAACATAGACATAATCGGCATCGACCCTTTCCGGCACGATAAAAGCGGCAACTTGAGCGCGCACAATCGCCCGGAGAAGCCCACTCCCGAGGTCAACGACGAGAGCATGTCGAACACTTGGTGCAAGAGGCATCTTACCGACTTCACAACTTATGATGAACAAATGGCCGATTTTCGGGAGTTTCTTCTGCCATATTTTGAGTGCAGAGGTGGCGCGGACGTCTGGGTTCTTCAGGATTGCTGGATATATAATCTGTGGGGACCGGTGATACAGGCCAAATATCTCGCGAGGACTTATATACTGAACTTCGCGCTCGGCGTGCCGGTCTTCTGGTGGCAGCTGAAGGAGGGCTCGGAGCTCTATGCGCACGACTGGGGCATCCTCCATAATCGGACTTGCGAGCCGCGGCCGGCTTACTACTCGCTTCAGGCGGTATGCGGCGCTCTCGACAGCAGTTTGACGCGACATCCGCTCTGGTTCAGGTTCCCGGAGGGCAACGTGGGACCCATTCGCTTCTACTGCTTCCATTCTCAAAAAGACGTTGTCATCGCCTTATGGAAGGACGTCGAGGCCAACGAGGAGACGCCCGCGACCTCCCTTCCAGAGAGATGCCAGCTCGAGATTGAGAGCCCTTACGGCGGTCTGCCGCTTCAAATCTGGCCGGTTCAGATGCAAACCTATCCCAATTTCGACGCCGCCGGCGAGAATCAGCACCCCTGCCTCGAGTCACTGCTTGATTATGAGTATTCCGCCTCGCTCAGGACGATCGTCCTTGATGACGTGATTTTAGCGGATTATCCGGTCGTGATAAGCCTGGGCCGTGCTGCGGAGTAGCGGGACACACCTCCTCGCTGACGAGGATTCTCATCTCGATATGACATGGAGGCGTCGTCAGTGTGGATGGCATAGAGAAGCGTATTGACAAGCCGGAGTAAGCAGCCTAACGTGCAATTCACACCTTAACTATTGAAGGTAGCTCTACAGCACTCGGAGGTGGGTAATGGGCATTGCGTATGCCAATGACACGACAGATTTCGCGGCCCGCCATGTGTGGTGTTGGCTCACTACGCGGCAGGATAAGAACTATTGAGATTCGGAGAGCGCATGCAGTTCTGGCCTGACAAGCTTCAATCACCGGGCATAACAGTTAGGCGATGGTTTGTTGTGGCAATCGTGCTGCTTCCGATCGCTTTGACTATCTCGGGCCTCAATTCATACTATTTAACTGAGAGCTGGGTATCCTTCAAACCGCACACTTGGGGGCAGATAGCGAGCTACGTCGTCGTACCCCAGAAACAGTATGGAGCGCAGTATTACAGGCCGTTTGCCTGGATGATGCAGGCGACCGAGCTCAAGCTGTTCAAGACAAACACGATCGTGCCAAGAGCGATCAACTCCGTCACCTACTCCGTTATGTGCCTGTTGGTATTTTTGATCCTGGAGGCGCTATCCCAGAGCTTTCTGACAGGGGCGCTCGGCTCGTTGATATTCACGGTGATGGCGTGCCACGTTATGCCTGTGTTTTGGATGTCACAGATACAGGGCCTCAACTCAGCGATGTTGGCGTTTCTTACGTTCTGGCTAATAGGGCCGGGTTACCGCAAGAGGCCATCGCGCACCAAGATTGTCCTTGCTTGCATTACGTACGTCGCCGGATTTCTCTTTTACGAGTATGCGATCTTCATGCCGCTTCTGCTATTGATCTATGAACTGATATGGTGGAAAGGACACGGTTTCGGGAACCTATTCAGGCACCTATTGAAGATCAATCTGCCGCTCTGGGTAGTGGCTGCCGCCATTCTCGGCCTCAGAGTGTTCATCCTCAGAAATAACGTCGTCACAAACCACTTCTACTTCCTGTGCGTAAAGAACCTCACGCTTTGGACGGCCATAAAAAAATTGCCCACGATATTTTACACAAGCGTGTTTCCGCTGGAGTTCTCCCCCATACTCTGCGCAGTAGCCGCGATCGTCCTTTACGTGGCTTTCAAGACCAACTGGAGGTTCACGCTCTTCTTGGTGTTGTGGGTAGTTATCACGCCAGCTTTGGCGTTCCCCCTTCCGTCCGTCGCCCATCATCGCGTCTTGCTAACCTCGCTTGGGGTTGCCGGCCTGATGGCTTATATTCTGTTTTTGCTGCCGGAGACAATTCTCGAGCGCCGCAAGCGCCCGGCCTTGACCCAAGTCCTCGATTGGGTGATAGCCGGATCAGTAGTCTATTGGGTCTTTGAGGTGATGCGAGAGGGCTGGACCGGTTTCTTCTTCCAGGGCGAATCGACCACGAACATTAGATATGCCATCGCTCTAGTCGCGGCCACTGCCGTTGTGACAAGATGTGCTTTGTGCCGACGTCTTTCGCCGAAGATGTCTCGCGCTCCGCTGAAGTTCTTAACCATAGGGTTGATCTTGCTATTGGTGGGCGCTTACACGGCAAGCTTCCTGAAGCTCTTCTCGATGTTTGTCGATGAGGCGAGGGAGTCTGCTCGTGTTCCAAAGGCGATTGTCGCAGCGCTGCCCGAGGCGCCGGACAACACGCTCATTCTCATCGTCCTCAGCGACCCGTCTCTCCTCGACAGCCTCGGCTCTCCCTGGAACATACGGGCGCCAATCCGGGCGGAATATGGCAAACAAGTCGATATTATGCCCTTCGGTGTGTGGGCGAATAACTTCCAATACAGAGCCATTCCGGACGAGATGTCAGTTCGGGCATTGGCGTATGACGGTCGGGAGGCTCTCGAGCTCCGAGACCTCTCGACAGGCGTGCTAGCTCGTCAGCGATCATACTTAGACATAGACCACAATGTGGTGCACGCAAGATTCTCCGATTCCGAGTCTCCAACCACCAAGCCTCGACTGATTCCTGACGTCGATTTGAGCCTTATTGACCGACTCGATATCGTCGCTGATAGACCATTGGGGAACGTCAACGTGCGCCTCGAGCTCATTTCAAGTGGCGCCCACACCGAGATCGTGCTTCCAGGTATCTTCAATGCTACGAAGGCAACTCTGCGCCTCGAACAGAACGAGAAGTGGCTCCTCGCTCGCGACATC
>JAGHCW010000119.1 GCA_021160245.1 bacterium
ATATTCATCAGGCCTTATTAGACAGCCTCTAAAATACGGTGATTCGGAGGCAAGAGCACCCCAACCTGGCCGCTCCTCGGTCGGATGCGCAATAACTCAACCAAGTTACCTACAGGCTAGGGTCACACCCTCGTGAAGAACAATCTTGATTAGATGACAAGCTAAGACTAGAGTATAATTACTCTTTGGACAATCACGGGGAGAGTTTGGTGTCTGCGATCGATGATCTGAGTATTCAGAGACGAGGCGGAGGGCGTTCTCGACGGAGACTGCTCCTGCTTGCTCTCATATTCCTATTGCTTTCGGTGGTTTTCACACGCGACGTCATACTGTTTTTCGCGGACAGCACGCCATGCGGGGCCGGGGACTCGGTCATGTTCGCCTGGAACTTCTGGTGGGTCGCGGAACAGCTGAGCGATGGGCATCTCTTCTTCAAATGCGATTACGCTATGCTTCCATTCGGCATCAGAACGGTCTATCACACTCTGATTCCTTTGCATTGTGTCATTCTAGCGCCAGTTACGTGGCTCTTTGGGCCACTCGTATCAAGCAATTTACACCTGATCCTCTCGTTCGCGATCGGCGCGCTTGGGATGGCTCTGCTCGTGAGATTCTTAACTGGCTCTTTATTGGCCGGACTCTGCGGAGGCATCGCGTTCGCCTTTTCCACTATACACTGGTATCACGCCGCCGGGCACTATAATTTCACGGCGACCGAGCTCTTGCCCTTCTGCCTGCTGTTCCTTCTTAGGTGGCTAAAAAAACACCGGACCGCAGACTTGACAGCCGCATCCGCATTGCTCGCGCTGAATCTCTATAATGACTACACTACGACGATTATTCTAGGGCTCTGCGCGTTCCCGATCTTCGTGCTTGGGGTGGTTCGCATGTCGAAGAGCGAGAGCTGGAAGAGGCTCCTAAGGGCAATCTTGCCCGCCGCCATCCTGTTCGGCATAATCGCATTTCCCGTAGGTTACCATGCTCATGAGTTCTCATCGCTGTTTGACGCCAATTGGGGCAGGAATACGGGGCTTGCCGTCGAGACGTCCCCCGATGCGCTTTCATACGTCTTGCCCGACAAAGAGGCATGGTTCTCGTGGCCACTTTTGAGGTCAGAGCCCTTCAGGGCGTTAACCGCCGGCGGCCTCGATCGCCCCCAGTTCTTCGGCATCTTTGCCCTAATCCTCCTGTGCATCGGCATCGGCTATTTGCCCAAAAGGGATCGCGCCCTTCTAATCTGTTTGCTGGCGGCGCTTCTGACCTGTTTCGCCATTTCTCTTGGCCCGGAGCCGAGACTATTTGGAGTCCAGTTCATTCCAAGCGTCCTGTCCCCATTCAACGCTTTGACAGCTGCCCCGTTCCTCGGCGACCTCAGAATCCCGGGTCGCTTCGGACTCGGTGTCGCGCTGATTGGGGCAATTTTCGTGGGCATTGGCTCAGCATGGATCCTCTCTAAGGTGAAAGGCAAGGAGACGACCGCGATCCTGCTTGTCCTGACTGCCGGCCTGCTCTTCGCCGAAAAGGTCCACAAGCCGCTGTTTGCGGGCAAGTTCTCAACACCCCCAGTTTACGAGGCGCTCACAACGCTCACGCCAAAGCCTATCGGGATTGTCATAACGCCATTTCACGTCTGGTCTGGTCAGGGATTGACTGGGACTTTCCCCTTCGTCGATCGCACGATCATGCTATTCTACCAAACGGTGCACAAGACTCCGATGATGAATGGGCACGCATCCCGGATTCCGAGTGAGATAACGTCCTACTACGAGCAAGCTCCGTTGACATCGAGCCTGATTGCGCTTCAGACGGGGCAAGGCATCGATCTGGAGCAGATACTTGCCGAGAAAGACTATGTGGAGCAGATTACGTATCTCTTCGGCGTCAGCCACATCGTCTGCGACTACAGGGCGAAGTATTTCGACTCAGGTTTGCCGATGCGGCACTACGTTGAGGAAGTTCTTTCGGGAGAGATGGTCTATGCTGACGACACCGGGCGCATTTACGAACTGCCATTCCCCGACGCGCCGCCGACCGAACTGACGATCACCCCAGACAGCGCCTCGGCCAGGCTCTATCTTATGGAGGGCTGGCACAAGCCCTTCATTTATGAAGGCCAAAAGCGACTGGTTTATGACGCCGAGAATAGCATCTCCCCGTCTTCGCGCAGCAATCGGCTGAGAGTGATCTTCAGAAGCTCCGAGGCCACAAGCGAACTGCAATACTCATATCAATTCAGCCCTGCGTTTCCGGACGAGTTTAGGCAGACTCGTTTCAGGATTGACCTTGACGGCGAGACTATTGGGGAGGTTGAAACGACGATTGACGAAGACTTCTCGATTCGAGGCGCTGTTGAATCTGAGATCGAGCCGGGGCTTCACTATTTGACGTTGACGCCGTGCAGCGACGGCCTTTCAAAGACGCCCACTAACCGATTCGGCCTCTCTGCGCGCGCGATGTTCATCGAGAAGATCGAGCTTAAGTGGTAGCCATTCGGCCAGCTCGGGCCTTACCCATCACCATCCGTTTGATAGACCACGAGTTTGTTTTGCCTCGGCCTCGTATCACACATCCTGAATGGTGGCTTCCACTAATTCCGGGTAACCTTTTCGGAAGAGCCGGATGCGGGAAAGCCGCACGTCCGGTTCTGTGAGGGTGAAAATCAGTAATGATTGAACTACTCGACCGGCGCCGCTTTCTCTTGTGGTGGCTTGAGACCACTGCTAATGAAACGCGGTGTCAGCACGAAAGGCGTGGACAACCATGTCATGGCTTGTTGACTGCAAGTGGTGCCGCGTCAAGCCGCGGTGACCAAAAAGCAGTGTTCAGCCACCGCACTCCAAAGCAGCACCACGCTGCTACCGGCAGACTTCTCTGAATACTCTTAGGAAATTGCCGCCGGCTATCCTCCGGACTGTATCTTCAGAGTGGCCGCGATCAAGCAGTCGGTCTATCAGCGCGGGGTATCGGGTGGCGTTCTCGAGGCCTCGGGGCCCTGCCGGTATGCCATCAAAATCGGACCCAAGAGAGACGTGTTCGTCGCCTATCCGGTCTAGAATGTACTCGATGTGCTCAACGACGGTTTCCAGCGTGGCGTTGCCATTCGAACTGAGGAATCCCTTGAGGAAATTCACACCAACTGTGCCCTTTGCAAAGGCTATTGCGCGCAGTTGCTCATCATCGAGGTTGCGGACGTGGTCACAGATGCCGCGAGCGCAGGAGTGGGAGGCGACGAACGGGCCGTCGCAGACCTCCGCGACATCCCAGAAGGTTCTTTCTGAGGCGTGGGATACATCCACGATAATGCCAAGCTGGGAAATCCTCTTGACCACACGGCGCCCAAGTGGGGTCAACCCATAAGGGAAGGTCGCCGCGTCTCGCGAGGCCGAGGCGAGCCAGTTGGTGTTGTTCAAGCGGGGGGTTATGACCCTGCCCCGGGGGGGAAAACAAGGGTGGAGAGGGCCACGGGGGGGAGGGG
>JAGHCW010000046.1 GCA_021160245.1 bacterium
CCCGAATAATTGGGAGAAGAGGCTCGTGGACATGAATATTACGAGGCTGAAGGACAAGGACCTTAAGTGGGCGGACTTGGTCTTCATCAGCGCAATGTCAATCCAGAAACCCTCCGCAGAGGAGGTCGTCGCCAGATGCAAAGAGGTGAATGTCAAGACGGTTGCTGGCGGCCCTCTATTCACAACCGAATACGACGACTTTCTGGATAAGGTGGATCATCTCGTGCTTAATGAGGCAGAGGTTACACTACCTCCCTTTCTCAAAGACTTGAAGGAAGGACACGCTAAGCCAATGTACACATCCGACGAATACGTAAATCTGGCCAAGACACCTCTCCCATTATGGGAGCTGGTAAATATCAGAAAATACGCCTCTATGAACCTGCAGTATTCCCGAGGTTGTCCGTTCGATTGCGAATTTTGCGACATCTCGGTGCTCTATGGGCGAAAAGTCCGAACCAAGGGCGTCGATCAGATATTAGCGGAGCTCTCCGCTCTCTATTCTCGGGGATGGAGAGGGGACGTCTTTCTTGTGGATGACAACTTCATAGGAAACAGCAGAAAATTGAAGGCGGAGATACTGCCCGCCATCATCGAATGGGCTGAAAGAAGGAAACGCCCATTTAGCTTCCAGACAGAGGTCTCTATCAACCTCGCGGACGATATAGAACTGATGCATCAGATGACTCGTGCGGGTTTCAATTCGGTGTTTGTCGGCATTGAAACGACGAACGAGGATTCGCTGATCGAGTGCAACAAGCTGCAGAACAAGAACCGAGACCTTTTGGCATGTGTGAGTAGAATCCACGAGGCGGGACTCCGCGTGGTGGCGGGATTCATCCTGGGATTTGATAGCGATCCACCCTCAATCTTCGAGAGAATGAACACATTCATACAGGAATCAGGAATTGTAAGCGCGATGATTGGGCTGCTCAATGCCCCCAAAGACACGAAGCTCTATTGGCGCCTCAAAGAAGAGGGAAGGCTACTTGATGGCGGAACCGGTGATAGCATGGGCTTCTCAATGAATTTCGTGCCCAAGATGGACTATACTACGCTAATTGAGGGTTATAGAACCGTCATTAGGAAAGTCTATTCATCTTCAGCATACTATCAGCGAGTGAGACGATACTTGAAGGAGCACAAACCGCCACGAGGCAACACAACGTATTTCCGACTCAGTCAACTGCCGGCCTTTCCAAAATCCGTCATATTCTTGGGCATCTTGGGCAAAGAACGACTGCACTATTGGAGGCTTTTCTTCTGGACGCTCTTCACTCGGCCGCGACTCATTCCTCTTGCGTTGACACTTGCCATCTATGGATTTCATTTCCGGAAATTCTTTGAGAATCAAGTATAGTTAGACGACAGCGGCGCTCTCTGCTATCTTGCCTGCGGACATCGTTCTGTCTGGCTCGGATTTACTACGCGTGAGGATTATAGTTTGCGTCTTGGGGACAGAATTGGGCTATTTGTGGCCAGCCAAATGGGCGGCAAGATGACGCAGGAGAGGCGCGAGGCGTTTTACGGGCTGCGCACCTGCCGCCTGTCGCCGCTAGTGCTCTTCCCCGCATCTGAGCCCGCCTCAAAGCGCCTCGTCAGAGCGTTCCCATTCTCATTCCGTTCAGGCAGAACTCGAAAGGCCTACACAGGCGGCAGGCTGATAAGCGTTGTGAACGGCGGCATAGGCGCCCCATCATGCGAGATAATATGTAATCTGGTCTGCAAAGGTGGCGCGAAAACCATTCTGAGGGTCGATTTCTGCGGCGCGCTGGGTCCGGACATCGGCGTTGGCGATATCTTCATCGCGCGTTCGGCGAGAAGTTTCGATCAAGTAACTCGACATTATTCTGACACGGAGACTGTTGAGGCGGATAAACGGCTTCTCTCCTTCTTTGAGGATAGATTGACGCCACTCGCGCAAAAGGCCGAGGTCCCGGTCCATGTGGGGACCATTTGCACTGTTGACCTCTTCTTTGCCCAGACGGATGAGATGCTCCGGGGCTGGAGACAGCACGGCGAGGCGGTTGACATGGAGACCGCGGCGGTCTATGCAATCTCCCGCGCATACGACGTCGCCTCATTAGCGCTGATGGTCGTTACGGACAACAAGCTTATGGGGGAACTGCCCTATTCCGGTGGTTCGGATAACCTCAAGAAGATAACCACAGGTTTCGAGCTCCTGGCCGAGGCGGTTAAATCCGCTGTTCCTATGCTGCGCTAGTTCCTTCTTCAGAATTGCTATATCTGCTTCGGCCACACTAAACAGGGGGTAAGCCGCGGCTCATACCTGGGAGATTTAGCCTGCTGTAATATACACACAGGTCTGTCAGGAAGCAGTCAGGGCATTTTGGCGAGCGAGCACGGCAGATGTTGCGGCCAAGGCGGATAAGGTTCATGTGCAGGTTATACCTGTCCTCCGCGGGGACAATCCTCTCAAACAAAGCCTGCATCTGATCTCGCGTTCGGGAATGAGTGTCGAGGCCAATCCTCCTTGATACTCTGAAAACGTGGGTATCAACGGGAAAGGCCGGCTTGCCGCAGGCAAAAAGTAGGACACATGCTGCAGTCTTTCTGCCGACACCAGCGATGCCGGTCAGGAACTCGTATCCCTCGTCAATGGAATTGGAGCTGAGAAAATCAAGCGTAAGCGTCGGGTCTTCCCGCCTGATAATAGGCATTAAATCGAGTATTCGCCTCGTCTTGGTCGGGCCCAGGCCGGCGGGCCTTATGGTCTCAAGCACTTCCTCGTATTGTGCCGAGAAGAGGAGTTCCCAGCTTGGGAATCTGTTTTTCAGGCTCTTAAATGCAGCGAGCGAGTTGACATCGGTAGTGTTCTGAGACAAGACGGTGAGAATCAGCTCGTCAAGTGGAGCTCGCCAGGGCCTCCGCTCGGGGAGACCCATATTCTCAATCAGCCTTTTGCCGACAGATTCGGCAAATGAAACTAGTCGCCTATTGTCGCTCTCAAGATCATCCATACAAGTCGCGACAAGCTAACCCTCTTGTATCAATGCCATACTCTAAGCTTCCAGAAGCGTGGCCCGGATCAGTCGGGATTGACGAAGACAACCATCTGACCGGTAAGCGCATCCCACGGAAGATGCAAGCCGTCCATTGGCCCCATCCCAAGATAGAGGCCGATCGGATGATCGATGAATCCAAAGCCCCAAAGAAAGCGAACGCTCGCGGCATGATAGACATAGCTGAAGTTCTCGCCAATCCACGTAGATCGCTGAGGAGTTATTCCAGAAATCAGGCTGCCGTCTGGGGCAAATGTCCCGATATCACCATTCTCAAAGATGGTCGCAAGATAGATGTCAGTGTTCTCAAGCTCATAGCCAAAGCAACTGAAGAGACCGATAATTGTCAGAAGGTCCCCACGATCGTACCTGTTGTTTCTGTTGGCGTCGTCATAGGGCTCGCGTTGTGGGTCCCAACGCCCGTTTTCGTTAAGGTCCTCATAAGGCTCGTTCGGCTGGTGGTTTCCGTCCCTGTTCTCGTCAGTAAACGGCTCGCCAGTATCCCAATTGCCGTTGTGGTTTTCGTCTGTAAATGGCTCACCTTCGTCACGCGTTCCGCTATCATCTAAGTCCTGAAAGGGCTCGCCCTTATCCCAGACGCCATTGTCATTTAGGTCCTCGTATTCCTCAGCAACAAAGTATTCTAGCAGACCATCGTCCTCTCCTGATGCCTCGGAGAGTATTAACTTACAGACGGGGCCGACTTCCTTGCCACCGAAAAGGCCAATGTCTATGTCTGAGCCGTCATAGTCCGTCTCGTCTTCGCTGCCCGGAAGCGCGGGTTGACCTACATCAATGCACGGAGAGCCTGTGTCGAGATGGTAGTCATTGTTGTCCGGATCCACAAACAACGGGTCCTCATCAATTAAGAGATGCCCGCCCTGACTTATTCGACCTTGAAAGTTCTGAGAGTTCTGCCACAAGTCGCAATAGTCAACTCTGGCTGATGAGGTCGAGCTGTCATTGTAAAGAGCGATGCCGCATTCCGTGATTATGTTGTTGACAAAGAGGCTCGAGCCCCCAGTGGAATACCAATTCACACCCACCGGGAAGCCGCGGATGATGTTGTTGCGAATAATAGGCTCGGCGCCACCAGCGATGACAATGCCATAAACCTCAGAGTTGGCGGAATTATTCAAAATATAGTTGTTGCGGATAAGAGGAACGCACTGCCCCTCCTCAAAGTCCCGCCTGCAATAGACAGCCGCAAAGCCGTTGCCCTCGATCCAGTTGTGCATGACTTCAGCCTCACAGCCGTTCTCCAAGTAGATACCATAGTAGCGATTGTCAACTAGTCTATTGCCAATCACAAGTGGCTTGGCGACAACCTGATTAAGCAACTTGTCGTATCGTACATAGATCGAGCTCCTGACGCCCATCTGGTTCGCTCGGCTTTCGCAATTGCTCATTATGGAGAAGACACCTTTGCCGCGGAAGCAGACTCCGGCGTTTTTGCCATTCTGGAGCGTGAGGTCCTTGACTATTGTATAAGGCGCGTTGACCACGATAATATCATATTCGCCCTCGCCGCCGTCGATGATCGTCTTGCCTATACCCTCGCCCATTATTGTAATGGCTTTTCTGGGGGAGAGAGTCTCATTAATCAGGCCTATTGAAATCGAGGTCTCATAATAGACGCCCGCTCGAATAAAGACCGTATCACCGCTTTTTGCGGAATAAACCGCATCCTGAATGCTACTAAACTGGTCTGGGACAGTTATCGTTGCCGCTGGAACGGACAGCGGACACACAACCAACAACAACGCAATCAAACACAAAGCTCTCATAATAGTCCTCCACATCAAATAGGTTATATCAACAATAGGCGATTCTTAACGGCGCGGCTCGATCTGTCAAGTCCCTTTTCTCTTGAAGTCCCAGCTTTGCACAAGTCCCCAGCTTCCGCGTCCGCCGCAGTCACATATTCCCGCCCACATCATCTCTGTCGTCGAGTGCTCCCTCCAGACCGCAACAGATAAACCTCAATCGTAGGACCAAAGCACGTCCGAGCGTCTATTTTCGGGGCCGAAAAACTATGACTGGGGAACCAACACGGCTCAGGCGGCCAGCCCGGCGCCTCATAGACCTTTACACAGTATCGCTGTACTAGAGCAATTAACCTTGCGGGCCACTCGAATCCCCCATACCGCCTCAAGCCCCAGCTCTCCAACGTAAAGACCCGGAATCCCTCTTCAACAAACCATTCAGGCTTCACAAGACGCGTGCCATCCGCAGAGCCTCGCAGAAACATCTCGCCGATTGAGACCTCTTTACCTCCAATGGTTCTGGGTGTCCAGAGTGAATGTAGCGAAGCGACCCCAAAGCCCCGGCCAGCCAGCCTCTCCCCATTCGCAAGGAGGAACTCCTGCGTTTTGGCCAACGTGCTTTTGCGCGTCATCAAGTAGTCATTCAAAAGCGCCGCCCTAAGTGGGAGCATGATCACGAAAAAAGTGGCGAGAAAGACTATCTTCGGACGTAGCGAGCCCTCCTGGAGAGCTTGAGCGGCGTGAACTAGCCCAATGCCCGCGAGCACCGCAATGATGGGAGTTATGGGAAGCACATTTCTGGGGAATGCCGCTTTGGCCGATGCGAATAGGGCAAGATGAGGCGCCACAAAGCACAGAATGAGAAGAGCATATCTCCTCCCGACGCTCGATGATAACGCCCCGAGCAGGCCCAAGATGGCAAAAGCACCGGCCATATAGCCAACATCACCCAGGACGGCCCGAATGTGAAATAAGAGCCCACCGGGATTCTCAGAGACGAGATTCGCGGCTCCCAGGTTGCCCGCCTCAAAGTAGTGAAACGCCTCAAACCTCACATGCTCCACAAGATCGCCGAAGTCAAGAAGCGCAGGAATGTTCAGAGCAATAAAGACCCCGATTCCAACCAGTACGACCATTGAGGCGCGTCGTAACCGTCCACTGCGGCTCATCATAACGGCCGCGACAGATACCGGTATCAATGCAATTGCCCCAGTGTATTTGAACGAGGCGGCGGCTCCAGCGAAAGCTCCGGCCCAAAAAAGCCTGCCCCACGATTCTGTCTGAACAGCTCGCAAGGAGAGTAAAAGCGCAAGCTGAATCAAGAGAACAAGCGGCGCATCCGGGGTCGCATAGTGGCCGTGCAAAACGCTTATGAAGCCCGTTGACGCGATTAAGGCGGCCAGGATGGTGGCCTCTTTGCGAACGCATCTTGCGGTATGGGCGACGACAACGACGGTGAGCGCCCCGCATAGGGCCGAGAACGCCCTTGCTAGTGGCAAATAATCAGCTAATCTTAGCTCTGCAATCGACCCATATAGGCCGTTGAAAGCCCCGATCAGAAAGGCTGCTATCGCGGCTAGACTATGCACAAGGATAGCGAGCATCGGATGATAATAGAACTTCGGCACAAGTTCCCCAGAGACAAGGGCGCCCAATGCTGCGCGGCCGATATTCATCTCGTCGTGGTGAATGACCGCCGGGAGCGACCAGTTGACGCCCCATACGCGAATGGCGAAGGCCCCAATGAATAGGATTAGCGCGACAAACGGCCATCTCCTCCCTTCATCGCCGATGAGATTGGAGAGCAGGCACGCCGGGCGAGGCGTCAATTTCTGTTCTTGACCCGACAAAGAAGACGCGCTTTCTTGAGGCGAGATCACCATCCGCTACTCCGAGCCATTTGCGAGGCCGGACAGGGCTGCCTCAAGCTCCTGCATCATTCCGCCAATAATTCTATCCCAGCTGGATTCTCTTGCCATCTCAAAGCCTCGCTCGATCGCGTCAACGTCAGTTTCTCGGAGCGAAGAATCTAGCGCTTGAACGAATTCTTCGGATGTCTTCGCGATTCTCACAATACCTTTGTAGAACCTGACAACATCCGGGATTGGAGTAGAGACAACAGGAGTTCTTGATGACAGGTATTCAAGCACTTTTGTCGGGTGAATATGCAGCGTCAATTCGCTTAGCACGAACGGGAGGATGGCGACGTCAAACCTCTTTAGGTACGACGGCAGCTCCGAGTAATCGACAAGCCCGGGCAAAAGCACATTCTTGCATCTGGCAAATTCGGAGCGCGGCCTCGTGGCGAAATACGGGCCCGCCAGCACTATTGTCCAATCGGGATGCGATTTCGCCGCGAGGAAGATAGCGTCAAAGTCGATGCGATCGTCCACTGCCCCAAAATAGCCAATCACCGGACCGTCAACGCCCTCCAGAAGTTCCGGGATGCTCAGCGAATCATCCATAGCCTTTGAAAAGTGGGCAAACTCCACACCACAAGGGAAGTACTTGATGTTCGGCGCAAACTCTTTCTTGCGCTCGGCAAGGGTATAGGTTCCCGCGAAGACAGCGTCAGCAGACGTGAGCAACCGCCTCTCCAAAAGCGCCGTCTCCTTCCTCGCAAAGCCAAATGCGGAGTGCTCGTCCATTATATCGTAAACAACGCCTACATTGTCCAACGAGTCGAGAAGGGGCGCAAATCTCGGCGCGTAGAACCAGAGCAGTGGAGGAGCTGTAACTTGCATCCTCGCAAGCTCGCGCTCTATCGCAAGACAAGCCGTTCTGAGATTGATTCGATATATGATGCTTGAGGCGCGCTCAAACGGCAATAGAGGGGGGCAAAGCAGCCGGACACGGCGTTCATATTCGGACGGCGGTCTCTGCCTTGATGCTCTTCCTCGAGCGAGGTCGGATGCGTAGCTGGGCCAGAAGTAGAGCACGTGATTGTTCAAGGCCGCGCGTACTGCGATCTGCTGCGGCCTCTGCCACAGGCCGGCGAATGGATGGGTGGAGATAAAAACCAGCGCCATCTCATCTTCATCACCTACTTCCGACTTGCGTCTGGTAGCAGAACAAAAACGAGCTTGCAGCGCATACACAGTGGCGATTGCTGCAAAATAGAGCAGCCGTGAAAAGAACTTCAGCCTCTTAATGGCAGAATAAGCCCTGTGCATCGCTTATTGAGCAAAGAGCGAGACATCGATGTCGGGGAATAGCGGGTCAGTCGCCTCACATTTCTCAAGAAAGTTGAGATCGCTCTCATCAAGCATCCTGCTGGCTGCATAATTCTCTACCGTCTTGGTGAGGCGATTGAAGTTCGCGTCGTGTTCCGAGAATCTCTGCTCAGCGTAATCTTTTGCAGACAAAGTGCTTATCAAGAACTGCCAATCGGAGCTCTGAAGCAACAACAGTTCCCTCGCAAGCTGCCTCATGACGCGCTGCATCGTCGCATCGTCATCGTCGGAATAAGCTTGCGCCAGTTGCTTCATCTTCGCCTCGGCGCGGTAGATGTGGCGCCACGTCCACTCAGTCTCCTTGTTAAGCCAGATATAGTGAAATCCCCCCTCGCCCCAAGAGCCTTCGGGAAGATCGACGACCGTCTGCGGAGGATGCTTCCCAAGATACTCGCTGCAAGTTATGAGCGAGACGTCCTGCGTCTTGTGCATGGCCTTCGCTAGATGATACAACCATCTGGTACCCTCAAACCACCAGTGCCCAAAGAGCTCCGCGTCGAATGGCGCGCAAATAGCGCCAGGAGTCTCGCTTTTTTTGCCGAATTCAGCGAGGTTGGACACAACAAGATCGCGAAAATGGTCCGCCTGTTCCTTTAGCCTTCCCTCGATATGGGCAGGATTGTACTGCTCCTTATCACCGAGGTCGCACTTCGCGTCGGTAACTCGCCAGTATCTATGTCCCCCGGGAAAGTGCTTCTTGTGGAAATCGAGATACTCCGGCGAGCCCGGATAGCCCCACTCACCGCTCCAGACCTGCAACCCGGTCTTCGGGTCCCGCGTGAAGAACGCCACGCGCGATTCAGCGTCAGCCGACCCCACCCAGTGAGCGTTGTATGGAGAT
Organism: bacterium; assembly: GCA_021160245.1. Lineage (GTDB taxonomy): Bacteria > B130-G9 > B130-G9 > B130-G9 > B130-G9 > JAGHCW01. The sequence goes on from JAGHCW010000046.1 coordinate 8,864, forward strand.
AGCTCTTCCTGCTTCTCTCTCGGCACATACTCCTTCTCAATCTGCTCCCACAGTCGCTTCAGTCCGTCAAAACGGGCAAGATAAGTCCCCATCGCCTTGCCACCTTGCAGAAGATGCGAATCGACGAAGAAATACTGTATCCCGTTCTTGCCAACGAAATACTCAACTCCCTTCCGGTCACGAGCCGTCTGCTCCGGGGAATCCGAAAGCGGCGGCTTCCAGCTGTATCCCGGCCTATAAGCACACTCCGGGAGCCATATCCCGGACGGCGGCCGCCCGAAGTGCCGTTCATAAGACGCTTTGCCGACGGCTATCTGAGCGTTGACGCTCGTGTCATCAGAAAGAAGCGGCAAATAACCATGCGTCGCGCAGCTAGTGATTATCTCGATGTCCCCGGCGTCTTGAAGCGATTTGAACGCGCCCACGATGTCGCTGCCGTAGGTCTTTTTGAACCGGGTCTTCACGCCTCGGTAGTAATCCCTCCAAAAGCCGGCGAGCATTGTCCTATGTTCATCGCCAACCCGCATAAACTCATCGGCGTTCAAAACAGCGCTCTCGATCTTTTGGTCCAAATACTTTGGGAACGCCGCTATGAAGGCTGGGTCTGCGAGCTGCTCGCAGAGCACCGGGGTTAGGCCGATTGTGAACTTTGGAGATATCCCCTCCGAGACGAGCTGGTTACACGTGTCCAGAAGCGGAATATAGGTCTCCGCGCAGCATTCGTTGAGCCAGTCCAGACCGTGCGGCCACACGCCGTGCGTAACGACGTACGGAAGGTGAGAGTGCAAGACTATAGATAGATATCCGTTCATTATAGATTCCTCATATTTCCGATTCATATCATTTTGCGCCTCGACTATAACCGATCTGGATTAAAGGTGAACCTCGAAAAGATGAGGCAACGTATAGGGAAAATCAGCTAGTAACTCACCCCATGCAATGCTGTTTGCCAAAGTTCAACTCATCTCGCCTCTTCGAGAAGCAATTGCATAGGCGGGCTTTACTTCGCATATCTCGGATTATATTGTTATTCTGCTTGATTGATCGAACCTGAACTTTTTCTCATTTTTGAGGGATTAGCGCTATGTGTTCTCAGGCGTCCTCAACAGCACTTACTGGATTATCTGTTCGCGATTTCACGGCCTTCACAAAGCTCGATCTTGAGCTATCACCTGGCGTCAACGTGTTCATCGGCGCTAATGCAACCGGCAAAACACACATCCTAAAGTTGCTTTACGCAGCCGCTGACGTAACACGCACACACGACCCCTATACTGATAAACTGGTTAGGGTTTTTCTCCCGTCTAGACGTCAGCTTGGTCGCCTTGTGCATCGTAAGCAAGGAAGGGGAAAGGCCACCATTGCGGTTGGCAGAAGCGGGCCGCAGTTAAAGGTGTCGTTCTCAACTCTGAAACGCTCCTTACCTGTTGTTTCAGGTGCGAAAGAGTGGGGTAACACGAAGATGGAATGTGTGTACATCCCTGTCAAGGAGATGCTCTCCAATTCGCCCGGTTTTCTCTCGCTGCATGAGTCGCATTCCATACACTTCTCTGAAGTGTACCGGGACCTCATTCTTCGAGCCTCCTATCCTGCGTCCAGGGGCCCCATGGATACGAAACGCAAGGCTCTCCACAATAAGGAGACAGGAGACATTGAGGCCTGCGCAACGAATAGCTACCTTGAGATAGAGCCCAACGCAATCGGAGACGCCTTTATGGACCTCTACGACCGTGATGTTGAGAGGGCGCTCGGAGGAAGAAGAAAGTGACATTGCGGTTTCAGGAAGGGGAGCTGCATTTCGACTTCCACGGATGTGTCTCGGTCGAGAAGCTTGACAGGCAAGGCGTGTCAGCACCCCATGGGATGAAATTGGTTGATTTCCTGGTTGAGGAGACGAGGCGGACGCTATTGGTTGAGGTGAAGGACCCGTCGCAGATTCCCGTACCCAAAAGCGAGAGGAGCAAGTTCGTTAAAAAGCTACAAGGCAAGGAACTAATCAATCACGAGCTCGTGCCCAAATACAGGGATAGTTATTGCTTTCTTCATTTGATGGAGCAAGACAGCAAGCCCTTCCTTCTCATCGTTGTTCTGGGAACAGATGCCCTTCCAACGGTGGGTCCAGTAGAGCTGCTTGAGTGCCGAAGGCGTCTGCTAGCCCGTCTTAGGAAGGAATGCGACCGCCCCTGGAAGTACCAATATGTAGCTGACTGTGTTGTGCTCACGGAGGCGACCTGGCCCCGGCATTTCCCATCGTATCCACTGCACCGCGGTGACTCCCCGCTCTGAGCTCCCGCCCTGGACGGCCGTGCTCCCCAATTCAATCCTCATTCAACCCTTGGGCCAAAGTTCGCGCCCGGATAATTGCTGCATGTTGACTCCAAAAGAGTGGTTCGTTATCTTGATGATCAGGATAGAAAGGGATTGAGTTGCTTGTATCATGAAATCCCATAGGGAGGGCTTTCGTTTGGTCAAGGTGCTTGTGATCTACTCCAGCAAGGGAGGTAGCACTAAGCGGCTTGCAGAGTGCATAGCGCAGGGTGTGAAGGAGATTCCCGAGGCGGAGGTTGATTTGATGCCCGTGACCGCGGCCAAATGCGGCGATCTTGGGAATTATGATGGCATTATAGCCGGTTCCCCGGCCTATTTTGGGTCGATGGCTGCCGATCTCAAGGCTCTGTTTGATGAGAGCATTCAGATTCGCGGGCAGCTCGCCGACAAAGTCGGCGCTGCCTATGCAACGAGTGCGCATTCATCAGGCGGCAAGGAGACGACGATAATGTCCATCTTACAGGCGATGCTCATTCATCAGATGATCATTGTGGGAGACCCTCTTGAGGGCGGTGGGCACTACGGAGTCGCTGTATTGGGAACGGATGTGGATAGAGAGCGTGTTGAGGCGAGGGCTTTCGGCCGGCGCGTGGCAGAGGTTGCCAGAAAGATCAAGCAGGGATGAGCATGTCCTCGAGCAACAACGTGATTGCCTACATTGGCTTAGGGTCCAATCTCGGTAACAGGATCGCCAACATCAGGCATGCCCTCGACGAAGTTCGCGATTGCCCCGGCGTCTCTGTAACTGCAGTCTCATCGTTCTGTGAATCGGAGCCGGTCGATTTTGTGGACCAACCCGATTTCGTGAACGCAGTTGCCGAACTGCGGGCAGATATATCTGCGCGGGAGCTGCTTCGGACCTTGCTCAAAATTGAGAATAAGATGGGCAGAGATAGGCCGATGCGATTTGGACCTAGGGTAATCGACCTTGACATTTTGCTCTATAATAGTTGTATAATAAATGAGTCCGGACTCGTGGTCCCTCACCCCCGAATGCACGAGAGGTCGTTCGTCTTGCTTCCGCTTGAGGAGATCGCGCCTCATGCAGAACATCCGGTGCTGGGCGTAATGATAAGCGAGCTTGCGGACAATCTAGCAAATGCAGAAGGGCGCCATCGACCGGCGCAGCTTCAAGAGAGGTCACCTGTTTTATGACAGATGCCAAGTACATAGCAATTGAGGGGCCAATCGGCGTTGGGACAACCAGTCTCGCCGAATTGCTGGCGAGTCGATATGGCGGCCGGAAGATGCTCGAGCAACCGGGCGACAACCCGTTCCTCTCCGATTTTTACAAAGACAGGGAACGCAATGCTTTCCAGACGCAGCTCTTCTTTCTTTTTAATCGGTATCAGCAGATGTTGGAGCAGACTCAGCTGGACCTCTTCCAGAACACCACGTTCAGCGATTACATATTTGCAAAAGACAGGATATTCGCCAGTTTGAACCTGGACGAAAATGAACTGTCTCTTCACAACAAGATATATAATTTTTTGGAATCTCGCCTGATGAACCCCCATTTAGTGATCTTCATCCAAGCCTCGACAGACGTTCTGCTGTCACGGATAAGGATGCGGGGACTTGAGTATGAAAAACAGATCACTGAAGAATATATCGATAAGGTCAATCAGGCCTATAACTGTTTCTTCTTCCACTACTCTGAGACACCTCTTCTGATCGTCAATACCTCCGAGATCGATTTCGTCAACGAACCGGACGACCTCGAAGGTCTCGTGAGGCAAATAGATCGGATGCAGGAGGGCACAAGATACTACAGACCGCTTGGATCCAGGCACAAATAGGACCGAGACGGCTTGCGAGACATTCTCCTTTGCTTCAGGTTCCGGATGAGTTCTCAGTCTCGGCCCCGTTTTTGCCGGTAATTACCCATATCTGGCGAAGGGGATAACATGCAGAAGAGCAGAATGACAATCCCGATGCTTCATCAGAAGAAGCAGGCGGGTGAGAAAATTGCGATGGTCACAGCCTATGACTACCCCACGGCGCGGTTAGCCGAGGCAGCTGGGGCAGATATCGTCCTGGTCGGGGATTCCGCTGCCAACGTGGTCCTGGGATACGAGACGACAATCCCGGTAACGCTCGAGGAGATGCTTCACCACACAAGAACTGTCAGTAGAGGTATTGAGCACGCACTGCTCGTCGCGGATATGCCATTTATGAGCTTTCATATATCACGCGAGGAGACGATCAGAAACGCCGGGCGATTCATGAAGGAGACCGGCGCGACCGCAGTAAAGATCGAGGGCGCAGGCGCGCGGTGCGGTATGGTTGAGGCGCTGAAAGAGGCCGAGATACCGGTAATGGGGCACATCGGTCTGACGCCTCAGTCGATTTATCGATTCGGGGAGTTTCGAGTGCAGGGGACCATGGCCGACCAGGCGGCGGACTTGCTTGACGCGGCCCTGGCGCTTGAGCAGGCCGGAGCTTTCGCAATAGTCCTGGAGCTCGTCCCCACGGAGCTCGCCTCAACAATCACAAGCCGTTTAAGCGTGCCAACGATAGGAATCGGCGCCGGCCCGGATTGCGACGGCCAGGTCCTAGTGTTTCACGATCTCTGTGGCTTAAACGAACCTGGGACAAAGAGGCCCAAGCACGTGAGGGAATACGTTGATGGCTGGAATCTTTTGCTTGGCGCCGTTCGCTCATACGTTGATGACGTTCGAGCTGGGAGTTTCCCGGATGACGCCCATTCGTTTCATTTCAAATCCAAGCAGCTTGATGAGTTTCATCGCCGTGTGAATCCCGTGTCGGAGGAATAGTTAATGGACCATTCAAGTAACATCACTGAGGTTCGGAGGCAGGTTGATGAGGCGCGCGCAGATGGCCTTAATATCGGCTTCGTTCCGACGATGGGCGCATTTCACAGGGGACATACAAGTCTGATCGAGGCGTCGGCCAGAATCTGCGGATGGACGGTTGTGAGCATCTTCGTTAACCCAACGCAATTCGCCCCCAACGAGGACCTGGATAGCTATCCCAGAACGCTTAAGTCCGATCTTGCCAAAGCTCAAGCGTCAGGAGCTGACCTAGTATTTGCGCCGTCGGCCGAGCAGATGTACCCATCGGGATTCAAGACTTATGTGGAAGTGGAAGAGCTTGGCCACGTGCTTTGCGGCAAATCTCGCCCTGGACATTTTAGAGGCGTTGTTACAGTCGTTGCGAAGCTGCTGAACATCATTCGCCCCGATGCGCTATTTTTGGGTCGCAAGGACGCTCAGCAGGCGATCATCATCGCGCGAATGGTCGAGGACCTTGATTTCACAGTCGAGGTCAAGATGCGGCCCACTGTTCGGGAGGCGGATGGACTGGCGATGTCCTCACGCAATCAATATCTATCGGTAGCGCATCGGACTATTGCGCCTCGTTTATTTGAGGCGCTTTCAGTCTCTGGGAGGTTATTTGATCACGGAGAGAGAAATGCGGCCAAGCTCGTGGATGCGGCAGCTAGCATTTTGCGAGCCGAGAGTGAAATCGATGTTGAGTATATAGAGATCAGGAAGGCCCGGGGGCTTGAGCCTGCAGAGAGTATCAACGAGTCGTCGCTGCTTTTCGTCGCAGCCAAGCTGGGCGAAACGAGGCTGATTGACAATATAATTTTGGACCCCGAGATGGGGTCATTTGAGGCCTGACTTATTCGGAAGAACATACTATTCTTTTGTGAGGTGAGATAATGTTTAGGATGGTCTTAGGAGCGAAGCTACATAGAGCGACGATAACCGGGTGCGATATCGACTACGAGGGGAGTATCGAGGTTGATAAGGACCTTCTCGAGCGGGTTGATATGGCTCCGGGTGAGAAGGTGGAGGTTTACAACATCACTAACGGGGCCAGATTCTCGACCTATCTAATTCCGGGCGCCGCGGGCTCGGGCGAAGTAGGCGTGAATGGCGCGGCCGCGAGGCTGTGCCAATTGAACGACAAGGTGATTATCGCAACATATAGGCTTGTGGACGAAACTGAGGTCCGCACCTTCAAGCCCCGGATAGCAAGGCTTGACGATATGAACCGAGTCGTGGAAGCATAGGGGCATAAGTACCTGTGCATATCCTCCATTAGGATATATCGATATGGATGACTCGAAGATCAAGCAATTTCTAAAGATGCTCCGCCTCGACGCCGCTATCACTTACGAAAGGGCGAGGCGCGTTTTGGGGCGTGAGTTCAATCCGCTTGCTAACTTGCCCCTGAAGGTCTTCGCGGCCCTTCTGGCCATATTCCTCTGGATGCTCGCCACAATGGCGAACAAGGAAAATATCAGGATGCCGTCAACTCTCAGGTTCACGGGCCTCTCTTCTGAGCTTCTGATTCTTGAGCAAACCACTGAGCGACTCGATGTGACAGTGAGAGGCACTGCGAAAGCGATCGATTCCCTGACCGCGGATCAAATAAATCTCACTTACGATCTCTCAGGAATTACAGCGCCTCGGGAGTTTGCAGTAACGATTCTTCCGGAAAACATCTCCACGCCGCCGGGTACTGAGGTTGTATCGGTCATGCCATCATCGGTCGTGGTCAACATCGGTCGAAAAAGCACGGTTACCGTTCCCGTGAGAGTTGAGGTGAAGGGCAAACCCGCGCCGGACTTCCGGATAGTTGACATGAGTGCTGAGCCGAAATTCGTCCAGCTGCAAGGCCCCGAATCGGTGCTGTCCAACGTGAAGGAGGTCAAGGCGGAACCAATCAGTGTCGAGGGCGCAAGACAGCCATTCACAAGCAAGGCGTATCTGATCCCCATTCATCAGCTGGTCAGTTTTGTGAACAATAAAAGCGTGATTGTGAGGGTCGATATTAGCGAGAAAGTCAAGATCAAGATGCTCTATTCAATTCCAATTCAACAGATCCCTCCTGAGCGAGTCGTGAAGATGATCCCATCCAAAATCAATGTGGAGATACGTGGGCCGGTCTCCGTTCTTCGAGACGTGAAGCAGGAGGAAATAGTGGGAATAATCGATGTGATGGACCTAAGGCCCGGCACATATCTGCGCACGCCCAGATTGAGCCTTCCAGAAAGAACATCCGTGAAGAGTAGAGACCCGGACAAAGTGACCATTATCATAAAAAACAAAGACGTTGGAGGCGCCAAAAATGACTGACCTCTGTGTCAATATCGATCATGTTGCGACAATAAGAGAGGCGAGACGAACCTTTGAGCCCGATCCTGTCTTCGCAGCTTCCATAGTTCATCTCGCGGGCGCGGCCGGCATCACAATTCACCTTCGGGAAGACAGACGCCACATAAAAGACCGCGATCTGCGTCTCATTCGGGATGTCTGCCAGATAAAGCTCAATCTCGAGATGGCGGCGACCGATGAGATGGCCCAAATCGCCTGCGACGTTCATCCTGATCAGATAACACTTGTTCCCGAAGGCCGGCAGGAAGTCACAACGGAGGGCGGCCTCGACGTTGTGACGAATCGCGATGCGGTCAAAAAGACGCTTGATGCCGCAAAAGAAAAAGGAATCGAGACGAGCCTCTTCATCGACCCAAACCGGGCCCAGATTGACGCCTCAAAGGCTGTCGGGGCGAACGCTATTGAGATACACACTGGCGAATATGCCAATGCCAACTCAAAGGCTGCCCGGGCCAAGGAGCTTGCCACCATCGCGGATGCCACCTTCTACGCCGACAGCATCGGGCTTGAGGTCTATGCAGGCCACGGCCTGACCTACTACAACGTGGTTCCCATCTCGCAAATCGGCCAGATTCAGGAGCTGAACATCGGGCACAGCATCATCGCGCGCGCCGTCCTCGTCGGCCTCGACCAAGCAATATCGGAAATGCTCCTGCTGCTGTAATCGGCGTGCGTGAACGCTCAGACCAGATCGAGCAGCTCATCGTCGATGCCAAGTTCGCGCAACCTCGCGGCAAGAGGCGCGCCGGTCGTCCCGTCGAGACCGGAGATCGAACGGAACTCCAAGAGCATCCGCTCGAAATCCTCCTGTGACATGCTGTGTCCCTTGAACTTGCCCCCGGGCATCGGCTCGAAATATCGCTTCGGCAGAGCGTCTTGCGCCGCGGCGCCGCGACCGGCAAGCCAAAGCCGCTCGATTGTAGATATTCTGTGGCCCACATCCTCAAGCTCCGAGACGCTGAATGTAAGTCCGGTCGAATGGTGGATCAGCTCGGCAAGCTCCTTTAAGCCCAGAAGATCGGGGCTGTTGAACTTAACGAGAAACCTGCACATACCAATCGCATCGCAAACGGCATAAAGCCCCTCCGAGTGCCGGACCATTCGCGCCTTGCCTAACGTGGAACCCGGCGCATCTCCAACGTCCTCGCCATAAATCGCCCGTAGTTCTTTCTTACTAAGACCAAGCGCCTCAAACGTCGGCCGCGACCTGAGATGATCGGCGCCTCGAGTCGATGTAGCCACGCCGAGCGCAAATCCCGCGTATGCCCGGACATCAACGGGGTCCGATTGAATGAGCATCTTCGACCAGATCATCGCGTCCTCCGCGGCGGCCCCATAACGCTCACAGAATGCCCTCGGCCCCCCAGCAAGCACATCGCCGAAGCCCTGCCGCCTTGCTATCTGGTCAATGATCTGCAAGACCATGTCATCGTCGCCCCAGCCGAGGCGCAGGCCGCCGGTGTCCTGCTCGGTTATGATGCCTTTCTGGAAGAGCTCGATTGCGGCGCCCAGCAGGTTCCCCACGGTGCAGGAGTCGATGCCGAGGCGATTGAGCTTGTGGTTGATAGCAAGGACGGCCGCCGGATCGGCTATCCCGAGGACCGGCCCGAGGCTGCCTAGCGTGCCATATTCTATGCCGGCGCCTCGTGTGCCGGCGTATTTGCCCTCGCGGACCATGAAGCTGTGCTGGCATCGAACCTGACATGAGAAGCAGCCGTCTCTTTTCGCATAAAAGTCGCTGATGAGTTTCGCTGAGCGGAGCGCATTGGCATTCGGAAGGCTCGCGGATGTCGCATTCTTAGTTCTAATCAAGCCCATTCGGCTGTGAATATCATAAAGGAACGATGTGCCTCGCTTGCCTAGGTGCTTTGCGACATCAACAGCAAGGACGATCTTCTGAAGACGCTTTATGAGCTCAATATAGCCCTGGCGGTCAAAAAGATCGTCCAGTTGATTATGCCTCAAGCCGATTGCCACGATGGCCTTTAGACGCTTCGCGCCCATCGTGCAGCCGAGCCCGGTCCGCGAGGCAGCGTGTCGTCCCAAACTCCTGACTTGGGCAAATCGCACGAGATTCTCGCCCCCAGGGCCTATTACAAGCGCTTCAGCACTCGGACCGAAGTGAACTTTCAGCGACTCGTACGTCTCGAAGGCGTCCTGTCCCCAAAGCCACGCGCCATCCTGAATCGTGGCGCTATCGCCCTGTAGAACGACGATGCCGGGCACCTTGAGCTCGCCGGTTATCAAAAGATGATCAAAGGACGTTCCACGCATCGCGGCACAGAATCTGCCCCCTATATTCGAATCGCCGAGTAGGCCCGATTCGGGCGATATTCCTGTGATTGACGTTCTGGCAAGTGAGATTCCCGGGACTCCGGATAGCAGACCATTCCCGATGATTAGGGGCGCTTCGGGGGATAGGGGATCGAGCCCCGGCCTTGCATATTTAAGCAGCGCCAGCATGTTGATGCCACGACCGCCGAGTAGCATCCGACGCGCCTTCATCGGTATCGGGCGAACCCAGACCTCGCCTCTTTTGAGGTCAACGTGCGCGGTCTTCCTATCTATAAATGCAGCTTCCACGTTCCGGATATGCCTCCTGTCTCAATGTCAAGGATGCTCCTGCGCTCAATAGGCGGGTACTACTTTGGAGTGCGGCGGCTTGACACCGCTCTTGATCGCCGCGGCTTGACGCGGCGCCACCTCTTATGAATAAGCCATGACTTAGCAGTTCCCACCTTTCGTGCGGGCAAAACACTTCATTAGCAGTGGCGCCTGGCCACCACAAAAGAAAGCGGCGTCCAGCCGCGCAGTTCATAATCGCCCTGCATCCCAGCTCATGCGCAATCGAACTCCACATCGAGCGCGCTAGCTAGGGCTGCGGACAGGTAGCACCTAACGCAGCCCCTTTCCCGGGGCCGGCCCGCTTGCAGCCCTCTTCTTCTTAGCACGCTCCAGGGCATCTAAGAATCTCCGGTCACGGCTGATCTCATAAAGCGCCTGATACTGCTCTGAGGCGCAGTCCCAATCGCCCTCGCTCTCGCACAAACTCGCCAGATTTACCCGCGCCGAGATGTGCTCCGGGATTATCGAGATGGCCCTCTCAAAAAACTCCCTGGCCTTCGCCACATCATTGAGTGAGTAATAAACCGTGCCCAGATTGTTCAGAACCTTGATATTGTCGTCCCGTATCTTCAAACAGCTCTCGTAAATATCTCTGGCCTTTGTAAGATATTCCCTCGCCTTAGCCTGATCTCCACCTTCTTTGGTTATCTGCTCCCCAATATGCTGAAAGATGAGTCCTCTATTGAAGAGCGGCGTTGCGTTCTCAGGCTCAATCTTGTGCGCCTTCTGGTACTGGTTCATCGCCGCCTCGAAGTCGCCGAGCTCTCTGTAAGCGTTACCAAGCCTGATCATAGCGTCAACATAAAGCGGGTTGAGCTCAAGAGCGCGATTGAACTGCAGAAGAGACTCTGAGAACTTGGCTTGGTTGTAAAGCACGGTGCCATAATGGTTCACGATATGATCAAAATATGGAGCGAGCTTGACCGCCATCTTGTCATCAACCTCGGCTATGCCGAAATTCTGCGCGATGTTCTCGACGATAGCAGAGAAATATCGCACCTCATAGGCTCGAGGCTGCGCCCAAACGGCCTTCCGCAGATGTTCCAGGGACTTGTCTATGTTGAACTTGTATTCCTCCGCCGTCTCAACCCCGTGAGCCATTGCCTCAAAGTATTGGCCCTTGCCGAAATGATAATTGCCTAAAAGGCCTCGAATCGGGATCGTCAGACCCGCGAGCAGGATAACGACGAGCAGTATCCGCAAAAGCCCCATTCCGCTTGTGCTGCTTGATGATTGCATCTTCTGGCCGTCTTGCGAACTGCGCTCTGTGACCTTGCCAAATACGTCAACTATCTTGGTCTGCAAACAAGGGCGGAAGCTGCCAGTTCTTATGCCATAGACTGCTGCAAAGAGACCGAGCGTAACCCAAAATGCGTGCGCCGAGCCCGGCATCTGCAAGTTTGAGGAGAAGAACGAATGGACGAATGTCGCCGAGATACCGCCCAGAAGTCCTAGCGAGGCGGCCCTCAAGAAGCCATCGTCTGAGAGCTTCATCGTCCTTATGGCCATCTTCAGGACAACAAGGATCAAAAATATCCACGCCGCGAAGCCTAAAACGCCCAGTTCAACGGCAGTCTGCACGTAGTCATTGTGAGCCTTGTGAATTACCTTGTCCCAGCCGGTGTTACGGCGCTCCTCAACTGTCCTGTATTTCGGATAGACTATCTGGAAATTGCCGATGCCAGCCCCCTGCGGCTCCTCCTTCGCAATCCTGAGAGAGCTCTTCCACACAAGAAACCTAAATTGCGTCGGCATGTCCTTCAGGTCGAATATGGTACCGAACTTGTGGGCAACACTCTTTCCCTCATCATCCTTGATGAATGGACTTGCCGCGGCAAAGACGACTACGGCGATGAGTCCCACAATCAGGAAGACCTTTCGATGAGGCGAGACGAGAAGCATAACGCCAATAGCTGCGGCAGTGCCCACCCAGGCGCCGCGGCAGAAGGTGATGCCGAGGAAGGCAATTGATACGACCGCACATAGAGCAAGGACTGCCGCCATGAGCCATGATTTGCGCCATCGGCCGATGCCCCATGCGGCCATGCTGAGAACCAAAGGCACTATAACCACAAGATACTGCCCGGCGAAGTTCGCATGGCCGAACGTCGAGCAGTAAGTCTCCCTATCGTAAGTATCAAGCCCGGGCTCAATCCGCTGCAATCCCAAGGCATGCAGAACGGAATTGAGCGAGGTCATGGGTTGGGACTTGTAAAAATACTGCATGATGCCGATGACCGAGACGATAATGGCGACCGCGAGTATGACGGGTATCACTTTCTGAAGAGCGGCCTTTGTTCGGATCACGTTCGGGATAACAAGGAAGAATGCCGCTGTCGTCAGCAGAAAGAAGATACGATCGAAGCCCGCATAGGGATTTGCCGCAAAGAGGAGCGAGATAACGCCGCTGCCAACGTATGCGGCCACCGGAATGCCCAATGGTGTGATACAAATCCTCGCCGTCTCTTTCCCGGTCAACCCCAGCAGAAAGAACACAAAAAGAGCAAGCCCCAGCGCCTCAACGGCCACGTACTTAGTCGCCGTGTAGATGTCATAAGCCTGGAAATCGAAGTAAAGAGGAACCACCACAATGGACACAAGGAAAGTCAAGAAGGCCAGTCGTTGCGAATAGACCAACCGGGGGATAGCGGAGAATATGCTTCTGGACATCTGACCGCCTAAGCTCTGGTTTATTATCTAGATTTCAATATCCGATCAAGGGTCGCTTTTACCGTTCTAAGGTCTGGCTTTATCTTAAGGGCGATCTTATAGTGCCTTATCGCCTTGTCAATCTCTCCTCGCCTCTCGAACAGGCGCGCGAGGTTCAGGTGCGGTTCAAAAAGCCCAGGATCAAGCTCCGTTGCCTTCTCGAGCTGCGTAATTGCCTCGTCTTCCCTCCCCATCAAAAGGAGCGCTGTCCCGAGATTGCTGAAGAGATTCGCGTCATCAGGATTCATCTCAATCGCAACTCGCAGAAGCTCCACCGCCTCGCCAAACTCCCCACGAGCGGCAAGTGTTTCGGCCAGTTTCGACGTCGCCACGGGATGCCCGGGCGAGAGCGCTAGGGCCTTTCGGAAGGCGGCTTCACCCTCCTCGAACCTTCGGAGCGAGAGCAGCGTCGCGCCGAGGTTAAGCCAGGCTTCCTTGAACGTGGCATCGATGGCAACAGCTCGCTCGAAAGCCGCAAGAGCCTCGATAAGCGAGCCCGGATCTCTCCTCTTCCCCGCCCTTTGGGAGTAGGCGACTCCAATGTTGTTCTGAACCTGAGGCCAAAATGGAGCGAGCGACTTGCCCGGCTCCAGAACGTCGATTGCCTGCTGATATTCCTCGTCTGCCAGATGGAGGTTACCAAGGAGTATCCTCGGTTCTACGTAGTAGTTCGCACGCTCAATTGATGCTCTCAATGCCACTTTGGCATCCGCTGTCCTGTCCTGACGAGACAGCCGACGCCCCTTATTAAACTCATAATCCGAGACTAAAAAACTGATAGGGCGAACTAAGAGCAGAATACCCAGCACGGCAAGCCCAAATATGATGACCGGCTTGGCAACGGGGCTTATCCGAATGGATGGACGGGCTGGAAAGCCCGTCCTACCCATTGGGGAGTCCGACGATGGAGAGCCCGTCCTGCACGGTGCGGCCGTTGTAGCCCAGAGAACTACCATGTTCAGGACGATTACAGTTGATGAGGCGGGCGCGGTAAAATTGCCGCTGAAGAATGCGTGGACGAGCGAGGCGAAGATGCCGCTTGCAGCGCCGATTGCGAGTGGGGGAATCCCGCCCACCGAGCCCCGTTTGAGAATTATTTTGAAGAGAGGCCGGAATACCGCTATGCCCAGGATGAGCGAGGCGATAATCCCCACAATGCCCGTCTCGCAGGCGATCTTAATGTAGTCGTTATGAGGCGATCTGACGCTCACTTTCTCGCCCGCGATCTTGTGCTCGTCCGGCAGGCGAACGGCGGGGTAGTAAAGAGAAAATGCGCCACAACCGACGCCAAATAGAGGGTGCTGCTTGATCATCTCAATCGCCCCCTGCCAAAGCTTTAGCCTGAACGCAATCGGCGCATCTGAGAGATTGAGTGATTCCCCGGCCTTTTCGATGGCTGTTGTGCCTCGTTCACGTTGCAGCAGCGAGAACGAGAGTGCTCCGGTGGCGATAACAATCAGAGCGAAGAGGACGCCAGCCGCCTTTGGATAAAAGACGGGCTTTACTGCCTGTCCGGTGTCCGACGGGCTTTCCAGCCTGTCGGTGTGGGATGGGCTTTCCGGCCTGTCGGGTGTAGGGCGGGCTTTGCTGCCAGTCCTTCTAATGTGCAACGCAAATAAAATCGCGAAAACAAACACAGAGACCAGCATCCCAAGCCACGCGCCTCGGCTAAATGTAATGCAAAGAAAGGCGAGTATAGCGCAGCTGGCGGCAAGCGGAGCTATCGCTCTGGCAATTGCCCCCCTAAGAAGCAGCTGTGCGACCAGAGCAAGGCCCAATGGGAACACACCAATCAGATACTGCCCGGCGAAATTATCATGCCCAAGCGTCGCCCCGAACATCTCGAAACCATAGCTGTCGTGGATTGGAGGAAATATCGAGCCAGTGAGAAAGTGGAGAATCCCAAGAGCAGATATGATCGCGGCGGCCCAGAGCGAGAAGCTAGCAAGAAACTCAACTTTCGCGCCTCGCACTGCGCCGGCGCCCGCGAGAAGCAGCATGGCCAGGGCTGAGATTCGCAAGAACTCGTTTAAGGACACACCCGGATTGACCGTGCCCGGAATGGATAGTAGCTGCGCGACAAGGACAAGGGTGACCGGGACAATAAGTTGTCGCGGAAGCCAGCTGTATTGCTCTCGAAAAGACAGGATGATGGCCAGAATTGCGACAGCGCCGAATATGGCGAGCGAGGTATTTTTGATCGTGATATAACCGTCCGACGTGAGCGTGTTGGTGAATATCAAGGGTATCACGACCGAGGCGCTCAGCAGAACGACAACGGCTAGCTTGGTGTCCAATCGGCCCTTGATTGCCAGCGGATTACTATCCATGCCCTATTTCACCCCTCATTCGTCGGGAATTGCCCAACAGCCCTATTCACTATCAAAGACCATACAGTCGCCCATAAACCCCAGTCCATTCACATCGTAAGCCCGGGACCGAAATACCCCGGCGGCTGTCGAGGCTGCCATGCCCGGACGGCTTGTATTGCTAGTCCTTAGGAAATAGCACAATCTGATCGTAGTATTGTGTTACCTGTTCAACAATGGCAAGACGAGCAGAATAGCAGCGACCACATGGACATAAGACTGTGCCGCTATTCGAGCCGATTCGCAAGAGCTGACCACACCTGCACTTGAGTATAAACTCATCCGGGTTTGAGGTCGCGACATATTCCGAGTCGCGGAGTATTCGGTCTATCCTCAATGGAGCCTCCTTCCTTCTTGTTCGCGATCATCCAGCAGGGCTTTCGCCCAAAAGATAGTCTGAAACTATCATCTTGAACCTCTGAGGTCGATTCGGAAGAGCAAGCTCAAGCAGGAAGGAGGAGACAGCTCCCGGCGACGCCCTAGACAAGGCGGATACAATGTATCACAATGGCACTTCCGCCTTGCATGCTTCTGACCCCCACGTTGCACGTGAGGGTACTTGCGTTTCGCCACATTGGGCGGTCAGATGATCCAGCTTGCCAAAATATCCTGTTTGCTGTGAACCCGGTAAGCTCGAACCAAGCCAAATGCGATACGCTAAACTAGCGGATGTTAATGCTGGAGTACTTGAACAGGTCAAACTGGGAGGCCTTCGGTAGTCTATGCACAACGGGATACTTGCCCGCAAAGCACGCGGTGCAATAGTCCTTTGCCTCATCGCCCAGCACGGAGAGCATCCCCTCAATGGAGAGATACGAGAGCGTGTCCGCTCCGATATACTTCCTCGTCTCCTCAATCGAATTGGCATTCGCAACGAGCTCGCCCTCGCTGGGGGTATCGATCCCATATATGCAGGGATGCCGGTACGGCGGCGACGAAACGGCATAATGAATCGCTTTTGCGCCCGCGCTTCGCAACATATCATTGATCTTCTTACAGGTCGTTCCTCTGACAATGGAATCATCAACCACAATTACTTCCTTGTTTTGGACGACATCCCGAATGGGGTTGAGCTTGAGCTTCACGCCAAAGTACCTGATCGACTGCTTCGGCTCAATGAAGGTTCTGCCGACGTAGTGGTTTCTGGCAAAGCCCTTCTCCCTGAAAACGCCCGATTCACTTGAGTAGCCGATGGCAGCGCAAATGCCCGAATCCGGAACGGGAATCACGACATCACCGTGGACGCCGGACTCCTTTGCAAGCATGGCTCCGAAGCCCTTGCGGACGGTATGGGCTGGCTTCCCAAAAACTGTGCTGTCTGGACGGGAGAAATAAATTAGCTCGAAGACACACTGAGACTTCTTCCTTTGGGGAAATGGGAAGTAGCTTTTTAGCCTGCCATTTTTGATCATTATCACCTCGCCGGCCTCAATCTCACGCAGGTATTCCGCGCCTATTAGGTCAAACGCGCACGTCTCCGATGCTATCGCCCAGCCGTCGCCGAGCTTTCCCAGAACCAGCGGTCTGAAGCCTTTGGGGTCCCGGGCGGCAATCATTGCCTCCTGCGTCAGGATGATCAGGCTATAGGCCCCTTTGAGCCGAGAGAGAGCATCCACAATTGCGTCTGTAATCCGAGCAGCCCTAGACTTCGCTATCAGATGAATGATCGTCTCGCTGTCGGAAGTCGATTGGAATATAGAGCCCCGCCTCTCCAGATCGGCCCGAATATCAGGCGAGTTGATCAAATTGCCATTGTGCGCTACAGCAATTGAGCCCTTGGCGCAATCGACGAGAATGGGCTGCGCGTTCTCAATCCTAGTGTCCCCGGTCGTCGAATATCGGACGTGGCCCACAGCAGAATCACCGATGAGCTGCAAGAGCTTTTGTCTGTCGAATGCGTCGGCCACAAGGCCCATCTCTTTGGCTACTCGGAGCCTATTCTCCGATCTGGAGACAATGCCGCAACTCTCCTGCCCTCGATGCTGCAACGCATAGAGCCCAAGATAGACTAGGTTTGCCGCCTCGGGATTGCCACAAACAGCGATCACGCCACAGCTCTCCCTCAATTCGTCACTCATTATTCCCTCTGGCATTATGTTATCGATTTCTCAAGTCCAGATGTCCATAGCTGCTTAAGATGCTTACCATCAACCCTCGCAAGCGAAATTGAGCCCTGCTCAATCCGAAGACTATCCCCCCTCACCTCGCCCAGAACATGATGCTCCTGCTCTCGCCTCTCAAGCAGTTGAGTAACGCTCGAGGCATCTTCTGACCTAATCGAGACGATCATCCGACCGACCGATTCTCCGAATAGCCAAGCAATCGGGTCCGCAGCCTCCGGAATGCGGAGTCTTGCGCCGGCCATAACGTCCGCTAACCGACCGAAGCAGCACTCCAAGAAAGCCATTGCGACGCCTCCGTCTGAGCAATCGTGAATGGACTGCAAAAGGCCCATCCCCGAAAGCTCGAGGACAGTATCAGAGACTCTCTTAACAGCCCCCAAATCAACCGGAAGAGCCCTTCCTGATAATCCTTCGGCAAGTGGGATAGTCTTGCCTATCAGTAGGATGACGTCCCCGGACCTCTTGAACTTAGACGTCACGGCCTTCCGAACATCATCGTGAAGGCCAACCATTCCTATCACCGGCGTCGGATAAATGTTCTCACCCAGCGTCTCGTTATAGAAACTCACATTGCCTCCGGTAACAGGCGTGTTCAAAAACTCGCAGGCGTCCTTGATGCCTCGAACCGCCTCCGCAAACTGCCACATCACGGCGGGGTCCTCGGGATTCCCAAAGTTGAGGCAGTTGGTTACCGCGAGCGGCCGGGCCCCAACGCAGGAGACGTTACTGAACGCCTCCGCAACAGCGGAAAGTCCGCCCTGATAGGGATCGAGTGAGGTCTTCGCCCCGTTCCCATCAAGAGTCATAGCAATGCCCTTTCGAGTGCCCTTGATGCGCATCAGAGCCGCATCGGCGCCCGGGCCTAAGACTGTATTGGTTCCTATCAGGTGATCATATTGCTCGAATATCCATCTCTTGTCGCACTGGTCAGGTGACGCGACGAGCGCCTCAAGCGCCTCATTCAGGTCCAAGTCCAAATCGGGCGTGGAAGCATCCTGCTGTCTCGTGGGTGGCCTCGCGATCGGCCTCTCACAGCGCGGATAGTCATCAATCAGAAGCCCCAGGGGAATATCCGCCACAGTCTGCTCATCGCTGTCAACTACAAGCCGGCCAGTATCGGTAACGACGCCGACCACAGCAGCCTTGACGCCCCATCTTGCGAATACCTCGAGAACATCACTCTTACGCCGCGCTTCGGTAACGAGCAACATCCGCTCCTGCGATTCCGAGAGCATCATCTCATAAGGTGTGAGATTGGCGACCCGTTTCGGGACCCTCGCAAGATCGATCCTGATGCCGCTTCCGCCCCTTGCGGCCATCTCTGACGTTGAGCAGGTCAATCCCGCCGCGCCCATGTCCTGTATTCCCATGATTAGTCGTCTATCCATAAGTTCCAGGCAGGCCTCCATGACGAGCTTCTCGGCAAATGGATCGCCAACCTGCACGGTCGGGCGCCGCTCCTCGCTACTCTCATCGAACGCCGCTGAGGCCATTGTAGCGCCATGCAGGCCGTCCCTGCCCGTTCTGGAGCCCGCGTAGATGACAAGATTCCCGGGATCAGACGCCGCGCCCAAGAAGACCTTGTCCCGCCTCGCCAGCCCGGCGCACATAACATTCACAAGAGGATTCTTGGCATAGCAATCCGCAAAATGCGTCTGGCCGCCGACGGTCGGGACGCCTATGCAGTTGCCATAAAATGAAATGCCAGAGACAACGCCGCGCATTGTGTAGCGATTGCGCGCGTCATTCAAGTGGCCGAAGTGAAGGGAATCGAGTATCGCAAAGGGCCTTGCGCCCATCGTGAATATGTCCCTGAGTATGCCGCCAGAGCCGGTCGCCGCGCCCTGGAACGGTTCGATGAATGATGGATGATTATGTGATTCTATCTTGAAGACCAAAGCGGCGCCGTCGCCGACATCAACAACGCCGGCGTTCTCTCCAGTGCCCTGAAGCTCTCACTCGCCGGAGGTTGGGAGCGATTTCAGATGGGACTTTGAGCTCTTGTAGCAGCAGTGCTCAGACCACATGACCGAGAACATCCCGAGCTCAACATGGCTCGGTGCCCGGCCCAGGCCCCTAGCTATGCGGTCATAGTCCTCCCTCGTCAGACCATGCTCCTTTAGAGTCGTGGAAAGACCGCTCATATCATTCCCCTCCCTTCCCACAACGCTCTTTATGAAACCGGGCAATCGAATCGAAGATCTGCCGCCCGTCCGCACAGCCCAAGATGCTTTCTGAGGCGCGTTCAGGGTGAGGCATTAGACCAAGAACGTTCCGCTGCATGTTGCATATCCCGGCGATGTTTGAGGTCGCCCCATTGGGGTTCGCATCTTGCGTGACATTTCCATCACCGTCACAATACCTTAGAACGATCTGCTCATGTTCAATAAGCGATCCAAGCCCGTGCTCGTCAATATGGTAATTGCCCTCAAAATGGCTGATCGGAATGCTCAGAATCTGCCCCTTCTCGCAGAGGTTGCTAAACGGCGTCTGCTTCTGCTCGACCAGAACACTTGTGAACCGGCAGATGAACCGAAGGTCCCGATTCCGAATCATCGCACCCGGTAACATCCCACATTCTAGAAGAATCTGGAAACCGTTGCATATCCCAAGCACGAGCCCCCCGGCATCCGCGTGGCGCATCACCGCCTTCATTATCGGCGAAAAGGCTGCAATCGCGCCAGTCCTTAAGTAGTCCCCGTGGGCAAAGCCTCCCGGCAAAATGACGCAGTCAATGCCGTCAAGCCGCTCGGCCGTGTGCCAAATAAGCTCCGCCTCATAGCCCAGCGACTCGACCGCCCACTTCGTGTCGTGGTCACAATTGGTTCCCGGGAAAACAACAACTCCAAACTTGATCGCCAATTTGGATTCCCTCTATATGGGAGAACTTCTGGATGTTCCTCGCTCGATTGCGGATGAAATCGGTGGCCTAGCCCCTTCCAAAGAGCTCTATGTCGAAATCCTCAATCACGGGATTAGAGAGCAGACGCTTGGACATCTGCTCTATAAGCGCCAACAGCTCCTTCTCGTCTAAGCCCTCGTCATCAAGCATTATGTCAAACGCTTTGCCCTGCCGGACGTCATCTACGAGCTCATAGCCAAGCCCGTGAAGCGCCTCGTTAATCGTCCGCCCCTGGGGATCAAGCACGTCCTGCTTCAGCCAAACGAGAACTCTTGCCTTACGCATATCACTCCCCTATCGAAGGTCTATACAATTAAAGGCCAACACTATATCTAAGGTCGCATTCGGTCAAGTGAGTCTGATAGGCCTGAAAAATCGGTCTGATTCTCCAGAATTTGCGGGATCTCTTTTGGGGAGAGCTCATTTATTCGCGTCGCGGCTTGTGCGGACTCTTCTGATCGCTTTCTTTGAAGGAAGCAGCTTCGTGATACTGCGGATATGTTTGTGCGTTACTCCAAATACCTGACGTCAAGAAGCAGATGGAGTCTTGTCCGCTGAGAACGGGCCGCTATGGCTTGATACTCAGAAGGAGCTTCTCCGCCTCAGGGTTTGTCTCATCAGGTCCATGCAGCCTCGCAACTTCCAGATATCGAATGACGTCTTCTCTCGCAGACGGCTCATGGACGAGCTGCTCCGCCTGCCTAAGATCGTAACCCAACATTATGACGAATTGACCATCCATCAGGGATGCCTTCAGCCATTTTGTGGCGCCTTTGACATCTCCTTTCTGGAAGGCAGCCAATCCCATCGCGGTCGCACACTTATTGCGGTTCAGCCCGACTGACATATCCTTTATTCCCATATCTCGCCACTTGGCCTCCATGCCGCCCAGCGCCTCCCAGGACTTCTGACCATGAAGCAGCGTCTTATCGAAATCTCCAGCCGCCAGGAAGACCTTTGCCCTATCCAAACGCAGATGACACTCAGACAGGTATGCGACCGGTATCTTGAATGGTCGAAAACATCAGTATCAGAGCGGACACACGAGCGGTATGTCGGACTAGCAGAGAATCTCTGCAAGGTCTTAGGCAGTAAGATGGCCGTCAACATAACTAGGGCCGACATCGAGAGGTTCCGGCTGAGGCGCAAAGATGAAGTCTCAGGTTCGACGGTCAATCGTGAGGCCAGCTGTCTAAGAGCCGTCTTTAATAAGGCGATCTTATGGGGCCTGCTTGAGAAGAATCCCGCACAGGGGATCGATATGTTCCCCGAAAGGCCGCGAGTCCGGTTACTGAGAGAAGAGGAACAGCGTACACTTCTTGAGGCGTGCAAGAAAAGTGACCAGCGGTTGCTCTACCCGATTGTCGCATTGGCGATGTTGACCGGCCTTCGGCGAGGCGAGCTTTGGCTCTTGAATGGCGTCATATCGATCTCCAGCGGAAGATACTCACGGTTGAGCCGGCAAAGGGGACAAATCCCGGATCGTGCCGCTGTGCCCACAGGTCATTTCGGTGATCGAGCAAATGGCTCACAAAGCTGAAGGTGACAGGTTGTTCCCCACCAACAGCGTCAAGAAGAGTCTTGCGACGGCTTTGAAACGGGCGCGGATAAGCAACTTCAGATTCCACGACCTTAGGCACTGCTTCGCCTCGACTCTGGCTGCTCAAGGCACCGACTTGCTGAGTATCCGGGACCTTCTGGGTCATACCACACTCGAGATGACGATGCGGTACTCTCACGTGAGCAATGCCAAGGTCCGGGACGCGGTCAATAGCCTACTGGATGTTCTCCCACAGACTGCCGGAATAGGTGCAGACGCTAGTGTACCCCTACTGTATAAGCGATATGAAGTGTGAAAGAGCTTTGCCACTGTACGCAGAGTACGCTCCAGCTCCATCGCATTTGGGAACCGGGGGTCGGCGGTTCAAGTCCGCCCGCCCCGATTACTTCACACAAGCCGTCCAGCCGCCATCCTGATAGCCGTTGGAGTAAAGAACCGCCAATGGCCTTGTGAATGTCGATTCCCCATTCCCCACTCAGTGCCGATCTCTTCTGCTCGGAGATCGTGTGAACAACACAATACAAGGCATACAGGATGCCCCGAAACCGAGCGGGCATTCCGCGCCTTACATGCTGTCTGATGAGCCGCCAATTATGCGTGCAGATGACATCTCTTCTGCAAAATCCGTTCGACAGATCGACGTCGGTGTTGGACTTGGCTGAGAATCAGGAGGGAGCCGCGATGATTGCTGTGAAGACCGGCAAACTTGGGCGACGGCAAGGCTCAAGAAATACTCATCGCCCTCTTTGCTGGAGAAAGCACGACCTTTCTCGAGGCCATCCGCAGCATTCTTTGATGTGTGATTGAGATCACAGCATACGATGGGTGTGGTAAAAACAGCTATCTGCTCTGAAAGATCACTGCAACCACCACATCGCCGTCATCGAGACAGTGTGCACTGGGTACCAGCAGTACCCCCACGGCGAAGCGGGAGTTGACTGCAATCTCCGGGGCCAAAGCGAAGGAACTCGTCGGGCGGGAGCCAAGAGTCTCGTTCGAAGAAGGCCTCAAGCGCTTCGTGGAGCATCAACGCGGCCAGATGTGAGTTGGCTGCTCGTCAAGGGGATAACTAACCAGAGGCGCTCGCCGGCATCCGGTCTTGACACACACATCGAGCCGGATAATGATCTTCTTCAAGTATCAAGGAGATAGCTGTATGCTGGCGAGGCAGGAAGCCATTGCTACGGAATCGCTTAAACGTGTCTTCAAGCTGAAGAAGCGAAAGAAGCGGCAAGAGGGACCGAGGATCATAAAAGCGCTTGACGGGGTCGATATCTCCGTCGATGAGGGCGAGCTATTCGGCGTTCTGGGTCCGAACGGCGCGGGCAAGACGACTCTCATCAAGGTCCTCTGCACGCTTCTTTTGCCGACTGAGGGTCGCGCGTGGGTCGGTGGATTCGACATCGACAAGGAGACGTCGGCGGTCCGAGAGATTATCAGCATGGTCTCAGGTGGCG